>NZ_LVYZ01000040.1:0-104399 GCF_001909095.1 Paenibacillus sp. P46E | reverse complement strand
AAGCTAACGGCAGGCGCGGTGGGATCGCAGCATCTGCAGCCGCAGAGCATCTACGGCGGGCATCTGGCGGATGGAACGCTGGAGGAGCGCCATTTGGGCAGCGGCATCATCAAGCTTGAGCATCTGGCAGAAGAAGTCCGCAGCGCGGAGCTGTTGCCGGACGGCAGTATTGGCGGCAATAAGCTAACGGCAGGCGCGGTGGGATCGCAGCATCTGCAGCCGCAGAGCATCTACGGCGGGCATCTGGCGGATGGAACGCTGGAGGAGCGCCATTTGGGCAGCGGCATCATCAAGCTTGAGCATCTGGCAGAAGAAGTCCGCAGCGCGGAGCTGCTGCCGGACGGCAGTATTGGCGGAAGCAAGCTGACGGCAGGTGCGGTAGGACCCTACCATCTAGCTCCGGCCAGTGTATACGGAGGCCATTTATCCCCGGGTTCAGTGGACAGCCGCCATATTCGTCCTGGCAGTATCCATTTTGAACATTTGGCCGAGAGTGCGCTGAGCTCTGAACTCCTGCCGGACGGGAGCATTGACGGAAGCAAGCTGGCAGCAGGAGCGGTAGGATCGCAGCATCTGCAACACCAGAGTATTCAGGGTGGGCATCTGGCGGATGGAACGCTGGAGGTGCGGCATTTGAGCCCCGGCATCATTAAGCTGGAACATCTCGCCGAGGAAACCCTCAGCGCGGAACTGCTGCCGACTGGCAGCATCACCGGAGAGAAGCTCGCTTTTGCCAGCATCGGAACGGAGCATCTGGCCGAAGGTGCAGTGGGGAATTCTGAGCTTCAGGACGAAGCAGTAGATGCCTCCAAAATTACCTCATTCGCAATCCAGTCCCGCCATTTAGAAGAGGATAGCGTACAGGGATATCATATTGCTCCTGGTTCCATCACGAGCGAGCATCTGACTCCCGGCTTGGTCAATGCCGAACACCTGTCGTTCAGTCCGGTACAGAGTGCCGGCAACCGCGAAGTGCTGCAGCAGTTTGGCATGACAGCCTTCATGTTCAATGGTGATGCGGAGAGTGTAGAGGTGACTGTAGCTTTTGATGAAAGCTTCGGCCATACCGGTTATGTCCTTGTCGCCATGACCAATCAACCGTTCTTTCACGCTTCATTGAAGAATAGAGGAGGCGGGGAAGCTGTTATTGAAGTGGTGCGGCTGAGGGAAACCTCCCATTTCTATGGAGTGTTATCCTGGATTGCCCTCGGCACTCCCTTGGTGAAGCCGGTGGCTGATCATCGGGTATATGATTAATCGGCTGACGGGCTGAACTTTAAGGAAATGCGGGATCATCTCAGAGCATGAAGAAGTTATTGTATACGGGGGCGCAGCCAATGGCTGCGCCTTTTGCGCGGTGAAGAACCAGGACTGGCACCTACGATGTTATGTGGAAATTCGGTTCGGATTACTTCAGCCGCTGCCCGTGTCCGCTGCCCGGGATCGCTTCAAGGATACCTTAGCCGGACTCAGCAGCGAGCGGGCATTTGTCCAAATTTCTGTCTGGAGGGAGACACTTGCCGTTACCCGGGACAGCATAATACATAGACTGTGATGTAACCCTCAGCCCGGAGACCATGTCCTGCAAGGAAGGTGGATGAGCTTGAAGCATACACGTACATCTGCCCGCCGCACGGGTCGGCGGGCTTTGCGACCAACGCGGAGGATTCCCCGGCCAGTGCGCTCTGCTATGCTGCGCGCTGCGGCCAACCACCCGGAGCCTTATGTGTCGGTAATCATTCCGGCCATGAATGAAGCTGGAACGATTGCCAAGGTGATTGCCGGAGCGAGAGGAGTCCATCCCCGTTGTGAGGTTATTGTTGTTGTTAATGGCTCTGCTGATCATACGGCAGACATTGCATTGTCACTGGGTGCTCAGGTCATTCTCTTTGAGCAGCCGCTCGGACATGATGTGGGCCGAAGTATCGGAGCAGAGGCTGCGAAGGGAGAAGTGCTGCTTTTTACGGATGGTGATCTGGTCATTCCTGCCTCACAGCTGCGTCCTTTTGTGGCCGCAGTCAGTCAAGGTACAGATGTAGCTCTGAATAATTATTCCGGTCCGGTCCGCGGCAAATTCCCGCATCCGGTAGTGCTCTCCAAGCATGCGCTCAACATTATCCTGGGCCGTCCGGACCTGAAAGGCTGCTCAATGACAGCAGTGCCCCACGCGCTCAGCCGTAAAGCATTTGCAGGTCTGGGAAGCAGTCTATTATCACGGCCGCCCCTGGCACATGCACAGGCTGTGCTTGACGGCCTGGTTGTGAAGGCGGTGCATAAGATCCCTGTCGGTAAGCTGAATGCAATCCGCCCTAAGCGGGCGGGGGCTGATCCGTTGCGCGAGGTCATCCTCAGGGATCATCTTGATGCGGCAGGCTTGGTGATTGAGCGCAGAGGCGAAAGAGCAGGCTTCAGTGACGGGAACCGGCGAAGGGAGATGGTGAGATGATAGCCGAGATGCCAGACGCTGTAACCAGCTCCCGTCAAAAGGCGACTGTATCTGCGGCGCATTCCACCCGCCGCTCTAGGGCAAAAGCGCGGCAGGCTCCGGCTGTACGGAAGACACGGGCTGGTGCACCTGGTTCATCTGCCCATGGCAGTTCTGCAGCAGCCCTTGTCCTGGCAGCGCGAGCTTCACCTTCCCGCCGAAAGGGGGCGGGCCGTTCCGCCGCCCGGCCCAAGAAGGCCAAATCGCCTGCTGCCGGTGGAGCCGCAGTCCGCCGGAGCACCGCAGGCAGTCCTGCTTCCGTCCGTCACGGGGCAGGCAGCCCCCTTCATCACCTTGCGGCGGGAGGTTATGCCCGGGATTCCGCCGTCTACCGGGGAGTAAAGCCCCAGCTGCCGCAATGGGGCGGCTCCCTGTCGGTGATTATATCCGCCCGCAATGAAATGCGAACCCTGCCAGGACTGTTGAAGCAGGTGCAGCAGCTGCATCCGGCTGAAATCATCGTAGTGCTGAATGGGTGCACGGATGATAGTTATAAGTACACCCGGCTGTGTAAGCAGGCTACAGTGGTGCACTGCCCTGAATCTGCCGGGCATGACGTAGGCCGGGCACTTGGGGCTAAGCTCAGCCGGGGCGACATCCTGCTGTTCCTCGATGGCGATATGGTCATCTCTGCGCCGCAGCTGGCCATTTTTGCAGCGGCAGTGGACGGTGGGGTAGACGTGGCATTGAATGATCTGGATGGGCTGCTGCCCTCATTTGATCTATGCGATGATGTTACCCGCTGCAAGCTGTATCTGAACAGTGTTCTGGGGCGGAGCGATCTGGGCGTCAGCTCGATGACCGCCGTGCCGCATGCCCTGTCACGGCGGGCCTTGGAGCGGATCGGCTACCGTGAGCTGATGGTCCCGCCCAAAGCACAGGCGCTCTCGATTATAGAGCAGCTGCGGGTAGAGAAAGCCGGGACGGTAAACGTCATTAAGCATAACCGTCTCCGCCAGGGAAACATAGGAGCCGGCAATGCCATGGAGCAGCTGATTGCCGGTGACCATGCCGAAGCACTGCTCCGGGTGCTGATCCACCGCGACAAAAATGGGGGGCTCACCGGTGAAAGCCTGCTGGAGCAGCGGCGGCAAATGGCAGCCTGGAGGAACAGCATATGACAATGACCAGTATTATTATTCCTACGTACAATAGGGTCGGCCTGCTGCGCTCCTGTGTCGAATCCATTAAGGCTCATACTGAATCCGCTTATGAAATAATCGTGGTCGACAACGCATCAACGGATGGCACAGACGTTTACTGCCGCGAGAATAAACTGACCTTTATTTCACTCCCAGCCAACCGGGGGTTTCCGGTGGCCTGTAATCTGGGGCTGCAGCTGGCCTCGGGCGATGAACTGCTGCTGCTGAACAATGACGTTATTGTGCCGAGGGGCTGGCTTGAGCGTTTGAAACATGCCTTGTACAGTGCTCCGGACATTGGCATCGTGGGACCTGTAACGAATTATGCCAGCGGGCGGCAGCGGGTAAGTACAACGTATACGGATATTGCAGAATTTCACGCCGAGGCTGAGCGGGTGAGTCTTCAAGGGCACCACGGGTGGAGTGAAACACGTCGGCTGATCGGGTTATGCTTTTTATTGAAAAGAGAGCTGATGGAAACCATTGGACTCCTGGATGAGCGGTACTCGCCCGGACATTATGAGGACGATGATTACTGCTACCGTGCCCGGCTGCGGGGCTACCGGCTGCTGATAGCCGGGAATTGCCTTGTGCATCATGAGGGAAGCGCCAGCTTCAAGGAGGTCTACTCCTCCGGGCTTCAGGAGCTGGTCGAACGGGGCCGCAGGATGTTTATGGACAAATGGAATATAGATCCTGCGCAGTTCATTTAAAAGGTTGACCCAAAGGCTAAAGCCACAGATAAAAAGGAGGAAAGTAAGTGAAAGGAGTCATACTGGCGGGCGGAACAGGATCAAGACTATATCCGCTGACCCGGCTTATGAACAAACATTTGCTTCCGGTCGGCAAATATCCCATGGTGTGTTACGGTATAGACCGCTTGCGCCAGGGGGGCATAACCGATATTCTCCTGGTCATCAGCAAGCAGTCCGCGGGGCAATATACGGATTTTTTAGGCAGCGGCGCAGAGTTTGGCGTCTCTCTGACTTACAAAATTCAGGAGGCTGCCGGAGGCATTGCAGAGGCACTGGAGCTGGCAAAAGGATTCATTCACCCAGGTGAGCGGTTTGTTGTGCTGCTTGGTGATAATCTGTTTATGGATGATTTGACACCTTATCTGAAGCAGTATCTGCAGCAGCCTCAGGGGACGGCCAAGGTCTTGCTGAAACCGGTGGAGGATGCACGCAGATACGGCGTCCCGGTGTTCGACAGTCAGAATACCGGCTTAATTGCTTACATCGAAGAGAAGCCGGAGCATCCGAAGACAAAATATTGTGTAACCGGCATTTACATGTACGATGAGGCTGTATTTGATATTATCCGGCGTGTGTCTCCTTCCCAAAGAGGGGAGCTTGAGATTACCGATGTGAACAATATCTACGCTGCAGACCGTAGACTCAGTTATGATGTACTCAAGGAATGGTGGAGTGACGCCGGAACATTCCAGTCTCTGTACGAAGCTGGAGAAAAGCTGAAAAACACGCTGCCATGAGGCGCGTGTTTTTTTGCGTCGGGCTAGCGGCACGCCAATAGCGGCAAAAATGCCGTTGTTGCGGCCGGAACCGGCCAGCGGCACGCCAATAGCGGCAGAAATGCCGTTGTTGCGGCCGGAATCGGCCAGCGGCACGCCAATAGCGGCAAAAATGCCGTTGTTGCCGCCGAAACCAGCCAGCGGCATACCAATAGCGGCAAAAGTGCCGTTGTTGCCGCCGAAACCGGCCAGCGGCACGCCAATAGCGGCAAAAATGCCGTTGTTGCCGCCGAAACCGGCTAGCGGCACGCCAATAGCGGCAGAAATGCCGTTGTTGCCGCCGGAATCGGCCAGCGGCATGCCAATAGCGGCAGAAGTGCCGTTGTTGCCGCCGGTACCCGCCAGCGGCACGCCAATAGCGGCAAAAATGCCGTTGTTGCCGCCGGTACCCGCCAGCGGCACGCCAATAGCGGCAGAAGTGCCGTTGTTGCCGCCGGTACCCGCCAGCGGCAACAACGGCTAACAATCTGCCTTTACTTCTCCCGCAGCTTCACAACCAGTTGCAGCATAGCGTCCGCGTCAGGCCAGGGTCCCTGCCGGAGTCTGGGCGGCAGGCCGTGCGATCCGCCACCAGATCAGCTCATCAGCCTCCCGGTGCTTTTGCGCGCCAAGGTGTATAAGCACTTTGTGAGAGGCTGCATTGTCCTTTTCGGTATCGGCGATAACCCAGAGCGCCCGGGGATCGCTGAAGATCCAGTCGCAGATACACTGCACTGCCTCTGTTGCGTAGCCTTGTCTACGGTGGCTCTCATGGATGACATAACCCAGGGTGACTTCACCCTGATCATTTGGACAGCCTTTGAGAATGATGAAGCCGATCAGGCGCTGCTCTTCCCGCTGAATCACCGCCCAGTTCGTCAGCCACGGATAGTTGAGCGGGTCCTGCATTACCTTGGAGTGCCTGATCTGCATGGCATACAGCATTTCATCATCCAGTTCGGTTCCACTGGGGTTCAGGCCCAGCGCCTGCTCCAGTCCAGCATAGTTGATTCCCGCTAAGGATAGCTCAGCCAGTGTTAAAGGCAGTAAATCCACGCGGCCGCTTGCAAGTTTCAAAAGAAATACCTCCGTTCCGGTGTTGCCTTTTCTGAAGTTATTATGTAAATAGTTCAAATCCAACCTCAGCATAATCTCGCAGTTGAACATTTGTCAATCCCTTCCATAACCATTGGCCTAAGCTCGATAACCGCCGTACGATCTCTACCCCCGACGCCCCCGCTGCACCATCTAATTAATGTAAGCTGCGCACCGCACGGGCTTCTGCCGCATATGCTGTAGCAGGGCGTTTGAGCAAAGGAGACATGAAGGTGCAGAGTAAAATAACGAAGGTCCTGCAGCACATGGCCCATACGCACGAACAGATGGCGCGGATTCTCGACGCCGAACGCCACGTCGCCGTCCGTATGTCGCAAATAGTCCATGATCTGCCGGATGTAGAACCTGACTTTGGCGGATTCAGCGGACTGGTGGAGAGCACGGGTCAGGTTAACAAAAATATTATTGCTTACCTGAATGCGATTGCTGATCTGGAAGAGGCGATGGCTGAAGGAGTAGGAAGGGTCATCAAGGAGCTGGGCGGCCAGGAAGAAGAGTAGCGCTTCAGGAGCAGGAGGTGGAAGATGAGCAGAGAAAAAGCTTTTCTGCAAATGCTGGAGTCGTCCGCTACTATCCAGTGGAACATCGCAATGATCCTTGAGGCCAAAGCGGTGGAAGCGGAAAAAGTGAAGCAGTGGACACAGCATCATATCCACGCTAGAGCGTTCGACTCCCATGAAGAACAGTTGAAGGAATCCATCTCCATTCACGAGGTGATCGTGGAAATGGTAGAGGGGCTGACCAAGCTGGAGAACGGATTGTACAGCAATCTAAAAGCAGTGCTGGGCAGCGGTGAAGAAGGCGGAGAAGGATTCGGCGGCATGGCCGGCGAAGGCTTGGATTTCGGGGAGGACAGCAAATGAGCGGCGGGCTGCTCTCTGAACATGCCGTCAAGCTGGAGATGATCCGCTCCATTGCCCGCAGTCAGGCTGCACTTGCGGCCATCCTGGAGAGTATCGCCGAGGTTACAGGGCAATCGGAGCTGACAGCCCGCAAGCTGAGCGACAATATCCGGATACTAAGCCAATATCAAAGCGCGATGTGCCGGATGATGTCCGGTATTTCGCTGCACCAGCCCAAACGGGGAATTCCTGCTGCGCCATGGCTGAGTAGGGCTTGCGCAGGCGGCACCTCTAGAAGTACATGGAGTACAGGAGGAGTAGAAGGATGAAGAAAAAGAAACTTGGAAAGCTGCGTTCAGGCGGCAGAACCCGCAGACGCATACTGCTGTCGCGCAAAGCCAGAGTCCGCAAGGGGCCTTTACGCAAAGCGCGGAGAGGACTGCTCCGCCGGACAGGCAAGACCAAGAGAAGTCTCTTGCTGCGCAGAAAAAGAAGGCTCCGCCGCCGGATTGTCCGGAAAGTGCATGTCATTCAGCCGCCGGTACAGGTAGTAGCCGCTATTGAGGTTCCGCCCGTGCCGCAGGTGGTGCCGCTCCCCCCGGATTTGGGCGTCCCGCCGGAAACGCCCCCGGGAGACGCCTTTCAGCAGGGCTACACCGAAGCATACAACGTGGGGTTCGATGCGGGTTTCGCCAAGGGCTTCGAGGACGGGCATAAGCTGGAGCTTGGCTAATCCGCGCGGAGTCACAGAATGAGCTGCTCTGTAGAGGCCGGGGGATGCATGCCGTCTCTATAGAGCTTTGCGGATTTCTCTGCACTATCGATCGCGTTCACGGATATGATAGACTTCTTAACAGAATCTCTACCAGGTTCAAATGTCGATAGGAAAGCAGGGATGTACATGAGTGGGAATGAGATACGTATTGCACGAAATGATGAGATCGGAGAGATCATGGAGCTGATTGCCAAATGTGTACAGGTCATGCAGGACGGCGGAAGTGACCAATGGGACGATACTTACCCGAACCGTGAGGTCATTGGGAAGGACATTGCGGACGGCACCTTATATGTCTGTGTGGATCAGGCTGCCATCGCCGGCATCATTGTGCTGGACAACAACCAGGCCGGGCAATATGCAGCGATTGACTGGTTAGAGGTGAAGGGGCCGAATCTGATTATGCACCGGCTGGCCGTTCATCCGGAGGCCCAGGGCAAAGGGATTGCCCGCCGGCTGATTGATTTTGCCGAAGAGTATGGCCTCAGCGGCGGCTACACTAGTATTAGGCTGGATACCTATGCCAAGAATAACAGGGCACTAGCTTTGTATTCTTCCCTTGGCTATGAACGCAGAGGCGAAGTGGATTTTCCCGGACGGACAGCGAACTTTCCTGTGTTCGAGAAAGTGCTGGCATCCGGCGCGGAATAATGGACAAGCCTGTGAAGGCGACCGGGGAGCGTTTCAAAGATAAGAAAAAGCATTGTCTAGATGTTTATGTTAGGAAATATAACGTAAAAACAAAATTAAAATCGAAATAGTGCTTTTTCGAACCTGTAAATAACTATATGTCATTTAATCTAACTAATGTTGACAACAAACATGTCTCTAACTTATGATAGGGTTATTCAGCAAGCAATTGAATAATCCTTTTTTTCGTATATCCTTAATAATTGGTTTAAGGGTCTCTACCGGGAACCGTAAATTTCTGGCTACGAAAATATGCCTTGGCATATTTTTGTGGCCATTTTGTGTTAGCGGCGGCTAAGGATTGCAGAAGACAAGGGGGACGGCGAAGATGGCAAACATCCTGATCAAAAACGCAGAGATTATCACAATGAACAAGCAGGAAGAAATTATATATGGAGATATCCGCATCCACGACAACCTGATTACCGAGATTGGCAGTGGCCTTGCGGTGCAGGGGGATGAACGGGTGATTGATGCCACGAACCGCACCGTTATCCCTGGGTTTGTACAAACCCATATACACCTCTGCCAGACGCTGTTCCGGGGCAAAGGGGATGATCTGGAGCTGATGGACTGGCTGCGCAAGCGGATTTGGCCACTCGAAGCGGCGCACGATGAGGAGTCGCTTTACTATTCCGCCATGCTGGGGATTGGGGAGCTAATCTCCAGCGGTACGACGACCATTGTAGATATGGAGACGGTGAATCATACAGATTTTGCGTTTCAGGCGATTGCGAAGAGCGGTATCCGCGCCTTGTCGGGTAAGGTGATGATGGATCAGAAGAACGCCGATGCGCCCGCAGCGCTGCAAGAGGAGACAGCGGCTTCACTGCAGGAGAGTGTGGATCTGCTCGAAAAATGGAACGGGTACGGCGGTGGACGGATTCAGTACGCATTTTCGCCGCGTTTTGTGATCTCCTGTACGGAGCAATTGCTGCGCGAGGTGCGCGACCTGTCAGAGCGCTACGGGGTTAAGGTGCATACGCATGCCTCTGAGAATTTGGGGGAAATCGAGATCGTTCAGGCCATGACCGGGATGCGCAATATCGTCTATCTGGATCATCTGGGGCTGGCGAATGAACGGCTGATTCTGGCGCACTGCGTCTGGGTGGATGAGGAGGAGCGGCGTATCTTACGCGACAGAGGCGTTCATGTCAGCCATTGTCCCGGCTCCAACCTGAAGCTGGCTTCGGGCATCGCTGATACACCGGGCATGCTGCATGATCACATTCATCTCAGCCTTGGCGCAGATGGTGCTCCATGCAACAACAACCTGGATATGTTCAATGAAATGCGGCTGGCCGCCATGATCCAGAAGCCGCAGCATGGGCCGACCACGATGGATGCGAGAAGTGTTTTCCGGATGGCTACGATTGGCGGAGCCCGGGCCGTGGGTATGGAGGATCAGATTGGCAGCATTGAAGTCGGCAAAAAAGCGGATCTGGCGATCCTGAACCTCTATAACTTCCACACCTTCCCTTCCTTCGATGTAGATCCGATCTCCCGTATTGTCTATTCCGCAACCCGGGCCGATGTGGAAACGACGATCATCGACGGCGAAATCCTTATGGATAAAGGTTTGCTGAATACTGTAGACAAGGACACGGTGCTGCATGAAGCCAACCGTTCCATTAAAAGACTGCTGGCGCATACTTCGCTGGTCTAATATATCCGCTAACGATCTGACAAGCAGAGGGGAGAGGCCCTCTGCTTTTTTTTGACTTTTTTAGTGATTCCGGGAACCTTTCTATTAGAATTAAGGTCATATCAAGTGAGGTGAAGACGTTGGAACTGGGATGGGAATTGGAACAGCAGCAGCTGGCGCATATAGCAGTCATGAGCGAGGAACAGCTGAGGCGGATTATGGGTTTTTACGGCGATGATATATGGAATTATATTTATTACCTCACCAAAAGCGCCGATATGGCGGATGATCTGGCACAGGAGGTATTTATTAAATGTTATTACCGGATCGGAACCTACCGGGGGTCCTCTTCCTTGAAGGCATGGTTGTTCACCATCGCGAGGAACACCGTATTTTCCCACCGCAAATCGCGGTTTTTCCGGTCGGGGCTCTGGGGCGGTGTACAGACCATCACTAGAGCGGAACCCGCCAAGAACAGCTTCCCTGATGAACTGCTGGGAACGGTCCGTTCTGCGGAGATGGAGTACCTTGGCAACCGCCGGATGGATGAGATCTGGAGTGTGATCCTGCAGCTTCCCGACAAGTTCCGTGAGGTGCTGGTGCTGGATCTGAAAGCGGAGTTGTCCATTCAGGAAATCGCCGGATTGACCGGACTCTCAACGGGAACCGTCAAATCCAGGCTGCACCGCGCGAGGCATAAAGTCCAGGAGAAATTAAGGGGGATGGAGTCATGAGGGAGCGGGAGCCGAAGTGGTATGAAGAAGCGCGGAACGGTCCATTCCGGGAATCACGGTTCACAGATGCAGCAGCCGATAAGGTCATTATGCGTGTACGAAACGGTGTGCCGGGACCGGAACGGGCAGGCCGAAAGCTGCGGCGAAGCTTCATAGCGGCTGCGGTCATTCTACTGCTGGCCGTAGCCGGAGCGGTCCTGCAGCAGAAAGGACTACTGGGGGAAGGCAGACAGGCAGGCTTGTTCTACCAGGAGGTGAAGCCCCCCGACCTCACTGATGCCGGACTCCGCAAGACAGCCGAGCGCGTAATGCAGGAGCAGCTTGGGAAGAAGCTGCCTTTTGTGGGGCTGGAGCGGATGGATAGAATCAATGAAGCCAGGCTGGTTTTTGGAGAAGGGGAGTTTCCCAGCACCTTCAGAATAAATACACGGACTGGCGATGTAAAAGAGTGGAATATGACCGCCTATTATAGCCTTAAAGAAATCGATCCAAAGCTGATCAGCGATGCCACCGGGAACCTGCGGGACAGCGGGTATGACGGGGGGTTTACAGTTTCCGGGCTCAAGAAGAACGTACAGTACTGGCAGAAAGCTGATCGAGCCATCCAGATCCATGAGGTTCTCCTCGGAAAAGAAGGACGAATCGATTATGCTAACGGTATTTATGCCGGGGCGACCCTCAACCTGGACGCTAAAGAGGTGGGTGATGAGGGGATACAGAAATCGGATCAGGCGCTTAAGCTGCTTAGAGGCGAGGGTGAAGATCACTTGTATCAGATTACAAGGGGACTGGGGGCAGAGTGGGATGTCATCAATTTCATCTATGGAGAGGATGAAAATGGGCCTTCCAGAGTGATAATGGATTATGCAACACATGACATTCTGCAGGTTGAGGACAACACTTTATATATTGAAGGATCCTATGATTCTGGAATTCGCGGAGAGCAAGATACGAAGCTGCTGGCTATGGATAATGCCAAGCTTCAGAGCTCGGCCGCAGCTATTGCTGATAAGCTATTCGGTATCCGGCTGGAGGATTATACGGTTGTTAACAAAAGGATAGGGAACATTACATTTGAGAGCCGGGGGGGGATGTTTCGTATCAACGCCTCGTTCAACTATAATGGAGTATTCTACAGTATGGGCCGGCAGATGAGCACTTCTGAATGATGAGATGAGGGATCATAAATAATGGATATGAAGGGACGTGTGCCTGTAAAGGCGGCGTCCTTTTGTTTGTTTACCGTGTAGAGTATTGCTATACTAGAGAAATGTGATATTTTACAGAAAAAGAGAATTGGGTTTACAAAATCATCTAGATGCTAAGAGGGGAAGTTATGAACGAGAGTAAGCCTGTGCGGATAGGGGCACATTTCTATATCGTGGCGGGGCTGGTCTGGCTGAAGCTGCTGCTGCTGCGGTGGCTGTTTTTTGACCGGATTGCCTGGGAGTGGATTGCCGCAGATTTGGCACCGGTGCTGCTGTTGATGGGAATCCTGGCCCTGGTCCTTCCGGCCCGGCTGAAGACGGGGGCCTACTGGGTAATCAACGGCTTGTTATCGCTGCTGTTGTTTGCGGCCAGTGTCTATTTCAATCATTTTGGCTCGGTTCCAACGTACCTGGCCCTGTATGAGCTGAATCAGGTCTTTCAGGTAAAAGAGAGTGTAGAGTCTACGATTCAGATTGTGGATTATCTGTTTTTTGCGGATCTTGTGGTCGTAGTAGTCTACCGGCTGTTCCGCCGATGGAAAAGAGGGGCGGCCTTTTCGCCGCGCCGCTATGTCTCACCGGGCGCTCGGAGAGCGCAGTGGATCGTGATACTGGTTGCGATTATCGGCGGCGGATCGTTGTCAGCCTACTCCATTCACGCGGCCCGCGGAATTACCAACGAGCTGGTGCAGGCGGAGAGCACGGGATTCCTGAATTATGAGGTATTCGCAGTAATGAAATCCCAGGAGGATAACGGCCTCATCGGTACTGGGGATATCCACGAAACCATTGCCAAGGTTGATGCACTTGAGGCTTCTTATCCCTACAGCAGCAAGCCTGCGGGAACGGTACCCGATGATTTCGGTTCGCAAAAAGGGAAGAATGTAATTGTAATTCAGATGGAAGCCTTTCAGAACTTTCCGCTGCATCAGTCGCTGAACGGTCAGGAGCTGACGCCGGTGCTGAACGGTTTGGCTGGGGAAGGCTTTTATTTTCCGCATGTCTACCAGCAGATTGGGGCGGGTAACACCTCGGATGCCGAGTTTATGAGCAATACCTCCATTTATCCGATTGCAACGCTTGCAATGTCCACAGGCTTCGGAGACCGGGTGCTGCCGAGCCTGCCGCGTCTTTTGCAGGATAAAGGTTATGAGGCGTATACGTTTCATGTGAACAAGGTGGGCTTCTGGAACCGCAACGAGCTGTATTCGGCGCTGGGCTTCAATGGCTATTATGACAAGAGAGCCTTCAAAAATGACCATTTCAATGCCTTCGGTGCTTCCGACGAGCAGCTCTATATTACGGCCGTTGAGAAGCTGGCTGCATTGCAGTCCAAGGGAACGCCATTCTATGCCCAGCTGGTGACGGCCTCCAGTCATCATCCCTTCAAAATCCCGGATGCCTTCAAAAAAATCACCCTGCCGGACAAATTGCAGAATACCATGCTGGGCGACTATTTGACAGCCATCAACTATACCGATTTTGCTGTAGGAACACTTATCGAAGGACTGAAGCAAAATGGGCTCTGGGACAACACCGTGCTGGTGCTGTACGGTGACCATTTTGGGCTGCAGCCGCAGGATGTTCCTCCGGAGCAGGTGGAGGAGGCACTCGGAATCCCTTACGATTCGCGGATCAGCCGCTTCAATATCCCGCTCATTATCCATGCACCGGGAATGGCAAAGGGCCAGGTTGTGGAGCGCACCGGAGGGCAGCTGGATATCTTGCCAACCCTTGCGAATCTGCTGGGAGTATCGCTGAAGCAGGTGGGCTTCACGGCCTTCGGGCATGACCTGCTTAATATTGACCGCAATGTGGTAGGGATGCGCTATTATTCGCCGACAGGAACTTTTTTCAATGATAAGATTATGTTCGTGCCGGGCAAGGGCTTCGAAGATGGCGAGGCAGTATCGCTGGATACGCTTCAGCCTGTGACGGATTACAGTCAATATCAGAGTGATTATGATTATATTCTGAAGCTGATGGGCTTATCGGACGAATATGTGAAGCTGCTTCCGCAGCGGTAAGGGAGAAAAGATGAAACGATTATTCAAAGCAGAACATCTCATTGTCCTGGCGGGTTGTGGTCTGATTATTTATTTGCTGTTTGTACAGCCGTTCGTGGGGGTTGCCGACAATGGCGATTTCAAGCGGATGATGAATACCATAGGACTGGATTATTATTATACTGCGGAAAGCTATGCCGACCGCTTTTTCAGCTACAGCCATTCCAGATTCTCCTATGAAAATTTGTTCAAGGGCTTCTATCCATCCTCGCAGATTGTGCTGGTGCTGGTGCCAAGACTGCTGGCCGGGCTTGTGCACGGCAGTTATTTTGATATCCGCTTGCTGGCGGCGGTGTATGCACTATTGCTGCTGGCAGCCACCTGGCTGACCGTGAAGGTGGGCGCGCGCAGCTCTTATATAACAGGTCTGCTGCTTGGGGCAGGAATGCTAATTGTATTTTACGATATCGGGTATTTGGCCTACTTTAATTCATTGTTCGGTGAGCCGGTGTCGATGGTAGCCATGCTGCTTACCTTTGCACTGGGACTTAGGCTGGCAGGACAGGAGCGGCCGACAACCAAAGGCCTGACGCTGTTTTTTATAGCTGTCCTGTTTCTGATCTGCTCCAAAATCCAGAATGCGCCGGTCGGCATCGCCTTCTCCCTGATCTTCCTGCGGTTTATGATACTGAACGGGACGGGGAACTGGCGCAAGCTGGCGATGCGGTTCGCGGTGGCGGTGTGTCTTGTCTCAGTGATGATGTATGTAGCCGCACCCAAAGAGCTGAAGCATATCAACCTCTATCAGACTGTGTTTTTCGGGATTTTGAACCAGTCGCCGGATGTGAAGGGGGATTTGCATGAGCTGGGCTTGCCGGAGAAGCTGGAAGTGCTGGCGGGAACCAATTATTTTGAGGCTGGTACGGCTATCAAACAGGATGATCCGTCGCTTCAGGCGGATTTCTATGACCGGGTGTCCCATAAGGACGTGCTTTTCTTCTATATTAAGAATCCCTCACGGCTGGTGGACGGTATGAAATATGCTGCCCGGAACAGTATGGACCTCCGCCCTTATTATCTGGGAAACTATGAGAAGTCGGAGGGGCTGCCAAAGACGGCCTTATCCTATAAGTACAGCACCTGGAGCCAGTTCAAAAGAGAGGTTCTGCCACATTCGCTGGGCTTTTTGGCTATATTCTATCTGCTCTATTATGCCGGAGTTCTCTTTGAGTATTTCCGCAGCCGGGAGTTGCGCGGGCGGATCGCGGGTGAACTGCTGATGCTGCTGGGTCTGATTGGCCTATTCTCATTCCTGGTTCCGATTCTGGGCGATGGCCGGGCCGATATCGGGAAGCATTTGTTTCTGTTCAATGTCTGCTTTGATATGATGGCTGTGGCCATGTTCGGCTGGCTGGTCCACAAGCTTGTTCTTCTGGCGCAAGTCATGCTCGGGAAAGACCGCCGCTATGGGCGATAAACAACATCAGGCACGGATTGAACAAGCGAGAAAAGAAATGCACACCTTGGCCCTGGAGCATGGGATCCGGCACCCACAGGTGCTCCGCCAATCGGTGAAGCTGGATGCTCTGATCAATGAATATATTGATAGTCAGGCTGCTGATGAAGAGAAACTCCTGGAGAGCGATTCATAGATTACAATACGGGAGATGGGAAAGACACTTGTACAGGGATGTTCTATCTGTGCAAGTGTCTTTTTGTGTTCTCCAACTTCAGTCGTCAGCCAGAAGTTCGCGCAGCATCTTCTCACGGTCGTTCATGAAGGCTTTGGTTACGGTATAGTGCTCCGTATCCTCCAGTTCAACCTGACGGACCCCGCTGCCTTCCAGCAGATAAATATCAGAATTAGGATAGGACATCAGAATAGGGGAGTGGGTGGCGATGATAAACTGAGAATGCCGTCCCACTAGCTCGTGCATGCGCACCAGCAGCGACATTTGCCGCAGCGGTGAGAGAGCCGCTTCCGGCTCGTCGAGAATATAGAGGCCTTGTCCCCCAAAGCGGTGGACAAAGGCAGCGAAAAACGATTCTCCATGCGACTGCTCATGCAGTGACTTGCCGCCGTAGGAATTGGAGATCTTGTTGCTTCGTACCCCCGGCACCTCAGGACCACCGTCCAAGTCGTCAATATAGGAGGCTACATTGTAGTAGCTCTCCGCGCGCAGAAAGAAGCCGTCCCGCGGGCGTCTCCCCCCTTTGGCAAGCCGCAGGTACTCGTACAGGCTGGAGTGCGAGGAGCGGGTGTTGAACGAGAAATTGAGAGTTCCCCCTTCCGGATTAAACCCCCAGGCCGCAGCAATACCCTCCAGCAGCGTGGATTTCCCCGTTCCGTTCTCCCCGACAAGAAAAGTAACCTGTTTCTGAAAGGCAAGTTTGCTGAAGCTGCGGATCACTGGCAGATCAAACGGGTAGGCCTGAAAGGAAGGGACCCGTTCACGCAGCAGCTCCGCATGGCGGATATAGAGCATGGCATTATCCATCGCAACCATTGTCCCACTCTCCCAACCTTATTATTAGTCTCTCACTTGCTTCCATAATTGTAGCCCGAGTGGAACCATTCTGCAAAGGTTCGGGCATCCCGGGCGAAAGACAGGGGGCATATGCCAATTTCGTCCGGATACAGACAGATGTCCATGAGGCGGATGCTGACTCCGCATATAGTTATACTGTCTTGAGAATATGACGGGGCAGGGTGAAAGCCGTGAAATCAAAAAAGAGAAGAGTGCCTCCACGGGATTACCGTGACGGTTATCAGGAAGGCTACCGTCTCGGCCTGTGTGAAGCCGTGAAGCGCCTGAATTCTCCAGAGGCAGGAGCGTGCCGGCCGTTCAAGCTGATGTATGTTCCCCAGGGATTTCAAGCGATTGATACGGGGGTAACGGAAGCACTGGGACAGCTCGTTAGTGAACTGATCATCAGCTCACCGGAAACGATGCTGGAAATAGCCGCCCGCGAGTCGCCCGGAGCCGTGCTGGTCATGAATGGTCTGCATGTGTTTCCTGAGAATCATCTGGAACAGATCACGGAGATACGTAAACTGGGTATTCCTACGGCAATCTGGTTTGTGGATGATCCTTATTTTACGCAGGATACATCGGTCATTTGCCAACATTATGACCATGTTTTTACACATGAACTGGGATGTGTGGAGTTCTACCATGACCTGGGAGTAGGCTCTGTACATTATCTGCCGCTCTGCGTCAATCCGCAGATGTTCTATCCCCGCCGCACAGGTCCGCAGTATCAGTACGATATTGTGTTCATCGGCAATGCCTTCCGCAACCGGACGGAGCTGTTCGACGAGCTGGCTCCGTTTTTCCGGGGCAAGAAAGTGCTGATTGCGGGAGGCTTCTGGGAGCGCCTGAATACCTTTGAGGAGTTGTCGCCTTTTATTAAAGACGGTTTTATTCCGCCGGAGGAAACAGCCAATTATTACAGTGGTGCGAAGCTGGTCATTAATATTCACCGCCCATGGGAAGGCGGGCAGGATAACCGGAACACCTTCCAGCTATCCTCCCGTTCAATAAATCCCCGGACCTATGAGATTAATGCCTGCGGGACGATGCAGCTAACCGATGTCCGTGAGGATCTGGGCAGTCATTACCGTCCGGGCAAGGATCTGGAGACCTTTACAGGTGCCGACGAACTGAAGCACAAAATCGAATACTATCTGGAGCACGAGAAGGAGCGCCGGCAGTTCGCTCTGCAGGGGCTGCAGACCACGCTTCGCCATCATACTTTCCTTGCGCGTCTGCCCTATCTGCTGAATGTCCTTACCTCATAAGTCTGAAATCCAATATAAGGAGCGAATACCATGAACAATAATTTTATCATGCCGGCACCGCCGCTGCCACGGACGCCAGCGGAAGAAGAGAAGCTGCGTGGCCGTCTGACCGGCTTCAAGGTTGGATTTGATGAAGGTTATCTGCGGGGGAGACTTACGATCCTGGATGGACGTCCGGAGGAACCGCTGCCGGTCCGTAATATCCATGTTATGTACGTGGCTTCGGGAAAAGGGTACCCTTATTCGCCGCTTGACGATGCAGTACTCTATGCCCTGCAAAAATTGACGGCTAAGGTCACAGTTAGCGATGTGCGGCAGAATCTGGTGGAGCTTGCGGATACGGAACGCCCCGATCTTGTGCTTGTTCTGGATGGAATGGATCTGCCGCTTGATCAGGTTGCAATTCTGCGCAGCAAAGGCATCAAGACAGCGATCTGGCTTACAGATGATCCGTATTATACAGATTTCACTATAAAAATCGTAGCCCACTACGATTATGTGTTCACCCTGGAGCTGAATTGTGTGGAATTCTACCGCGGTCTGGGATGCGCTGAGGTGCATTATCTGCCCTTTGCCGCCCACCGGGAACATTACCGTCCAACGACAGGCCGGTCACCAGTCAGCCGGGATATCAGCTTCATTGGCTCGGCGTACTGGAATAGAGTTCATTTCTTCCGTGAGATTATGCCGGAGCTGATGAGCTACAACACCATTATCAACGGTATTTGGTGGGATCGTCTGCCGGAGGCACCCCTGTATGGGGAGCGCATTGAGATCGGCAAATGGATGACACCGCAGGAGACGGCGGTCACCTACAGCGGCTCCAAAATCGTTATTAACCTCCACCGTTCCCATATCGATGAAGCTGTGAATAACAACACATTATCGATTACTGCTGCTTCGCCTAACCCGCGCACCTTTGAAATTGCAGCCAGCGGAACGCTGCAGCTCAGTGATGCGAGAGATGATATGGGCTCTTTTTATAAAGTAGGGGAAGAGATCGACACGTTCTCAAGCCCGCAGGAAATGATGGAGAAAATCCGCTTTTACCTGACTCATGAAGAGGAGCGCCGCGCCATGGCTCTGCGCGCGTTTGAACGGACGCTTAAGGATCACACGTATACCAAACGGCTGAATCAGCTGTTGACTGTGATTTACGGATAGGCTGTACAGAGTACAGGAGGAAATGTGCGTATATCCGGGGGACAGGTGTCGTGCCGGCATTTGTTCCTCCTCAATATACTACTGGAGTACCGGGCTTTGGCGCTCTTTCGCAGTGCTCTGCGGCAGGCGAAGCGGGCCTTTCCGCTTACGGTGAAGCGGATGCTCCGAAGTGAGTTTACAGCAAAGTACCGTGTAGCATTGGCTTCGTACAACTAAGCGATGCCTCCGAAGCGAGTTTTACTGCGGAGGTATGAACTGTAAGTAATGCTCCGTAAAACTAAGCGGATGCTTCCGAAGCGAGTTTTACTGCGGAGGTATGAACTGTAAGTAATGCTCCGTAAAACTTTTAGGAGGTGAATGGCTGCTCTATAGCCTTGCAAGGAGCGCCGACACACCATGGCCGACAAAGCGACAATCGTGCTTTTTTCCCATGTATCCAATACACGCAGCATTACCGGTGCGGAGAAGCTGCTGCTGTTCTTCAGCCGGGAGCTGTTACCATATTTCAACTGCATTCTTGTGGCACCCCAGGAGGGCAAGCTGACCCGGCAGGCGCGGAAGAATGGACTGAATGTGCAGCTGCTGCCGATTCCGCTGGTCTACGGGATATACACTCCTTATGCAGGCCTGGAGGCGGATATCCGTAAATTTCAGGAAAGCCGTGAATACGGCGAGCTGCTAGACTGGCTTACCGCGCTGCGTCCGTCTTTGATTATTTCCAGCACCTGTGTTCATGCTTTGCCGGCAATGGCGGCGAAATCACTGGGTATTCCGGTGGTGTGGAAGATTTCGGAGACGATCACGGACAACGAGTTCACTCCCATCAGCACGGGGTTGATCCACTTGAACAGTGATGAAATTCTGGCCATCTCTCACACGGCTGCGGCCTGTTTTCCTGAGGATATCCGCGAGGGGAAGGTGACACAGCTTCCTCCGTCCTGGAATGAGGCGGAAATGATGTTTGAAGCCTGGAGCAAGCTGCGGGGCGAGCGCCGCCGTGAACTGCGAATTGCGCCAGCGGAGCCGCTGCTCGGCTATATCTCTTCCTTCATTAATAAAGAAAAGGGACTGGAGCATTTCATCAAAATGGCTGTTCTTGTATCGGGGCAGCATCCTGAAGCGAAATTCATCGTGGTTGGCACACCCGGAGATAAAAGCTACTATGAGCGCTGTGTACGCAAGGTTAAGCTGGAAGGCCTCACCTCCCGTTTCAAATTCATCGGTTACGAAGAGAGTCTACCCGACATCTATTGTGCTATGGATATACTAGTCGTCCCCAGCCTAATCCGCGAGGGCTTCGGGATGACAGCCCTGGAAGGAATGGCCTTCGGCAAACCGGTGGTGGCCTATGCCTCCGGCGGCTTATATGAAATTCTCCATGCTGCCGGATGTGAAGGACTGCTGGCACCGGTCGGTGACATTGACGTCCTTGCACAGCGGGTGAACCTCGTGCTCGCGGAACCGGGTCTGGCTGCTGCGATCGGCAGCCAGGCCCGGGAGCGCGTTGACGCGGTCTACGGACCGGCGGCGTACCGCGCCCGGCTGCTGGGCCTTGCGGAGAGGTGGCACCTCCGCTACTGCTCCGCGCCGCTAGATCCAGCCGGCGCCCCAGAGCCCCCCGCTGCCGAAGCTTCGGGCAGCGGAGAGCCCGCGCCGCCGCAGCCGGAACCGCGGCGGCGGAGCCCCGGGAGCCGCGCTGCACGGCTGCGGCGCGGCAAGCTCCGGCGCGGCAGGCTACGCCGCGCCAAAACCCGGGCGCGCAGCCGCAAGCGCCCGGGCCGGAAGCGGCGCACGGCTGCAAGCGTGCGCCGACGGGGCAGCGGCGGCAAGCACCGCCGCGCGGGCCATGCACGCCGCCGGGCGAAGCGGCGGCGCAAAGCGGCCTAGGCACGCCGCCGAAGAAGGCGTGCGCCTGAAGCCGCTGCGCGCCGCATGTGCGCAGCAGCCTGCAGCCGCGCCGTGCACGCAGTAACGGCAAAAATGCCGTTACATCCGCCGCTCGCGCGCCACACTTACCCAGTAAGGGCAAAAATGCCGTTACATCCGCCGTCGTGCGCTACACTTACCCAGCAACGGCAAAAATGCCGTGAATTCGGCGCTCACAAGTAAATAAGTGGAAAAAGTGAACTTATTTCTCGCTGAAATCACCAAATATAGAATTTAAGTGGAAAAAGTAAACTTAATTAGGCTATATAACCTATAAAAGAAACAAAAGGATTGAATTAGTTATACTTTTTCCACTTTGATTGCGGAGCGCATGATACTCGAGCAACTTAGTTATACTTTTTCCACTTAATCAGTCACCGGAGCTCCTAGGAGATACGTAACGTTTTACACAAATTTCCTGATAGTAACGCCCGCGCGCCATACACACTCAACAACAGCAACAATGCCGTTACTCCGCCGCCCGCGCGCTATACGCACTCAACAACAGCAACAATGCCGTTACTCCCGCCGCCCGCGCGCTACACACACTCAACAACAGCAACAATGCCGTTACTCCCGCCGCTCGCGCGCTACACACACTCAACAACAGCAACAATGCCGTTACTACTACCGCCCACGCGCCATACGCACTCAACAACAGCAACAATGCCGTTACTACCGCCGCCCGCGCGCTCCACGCACTCAACAACAGCAACAATGCCGTTACTACCGCCGCCCGCGCGCCACACGCACTCAACCACGGCAATAATGCCGTTACATCCGCCGCCCGCGCTGCTGCATTCGCCTAACACTGTTAATTCTGCCACCCTGGCGCCATAAGCGCCGCCACTCAACAACAGTCTGCCGCGTTCCTGCGGCTGGCTAACCTCAAAGGGGAGTGAACCCATGAAGATCATGACGATTTTGGGCACACGGCCCGAGATCATCCGCCTAAGTGTCATTATTCCGCTGCTTGATGAGCATGCGGAGCAGCATGTGCTGGTGCATACAGGACAGAACTTCACTGCGAGCCTCAGCGGTATTTTCTTTGCTGAGCTGGGGCTGCGGGCACCGGATTATGTGCTGCAGGATAAACAGGCGGGACTTGGCGGGCAGCTTGCCGCCATGTTCGGGAGCCTGGAGAGTATCCTGCTTCAAGAGCAGCCGGACCGGATTCTGCTCCTCGGGGATACGAATAGCGCGCTGTGCGCCATCCTTGCCGAGCGGATGGGAATTCCTGTAGTGCATATGGAAGCGGGCAATCGCTGCTATGACCTGAAAGTGCCAGAGGAGAAAAACCGCCGTCTCATAGATGCTGTTTCTACCATAAATATGCCCTATACCCAGCAGAGCAAGCGGCATCTGCTCAGCGAAGGCTTCCCCGGCCAGCGCATTGTATTAACCGGAAATCCGATTCACGAAGTGATTACCCGTTATGGGCAGCAGATCGGGGCCAGCGATATTCTAGCCCGGCTGAACCTGACAGCAGGCCATTACTTTCTGGTTACTGCGCACCGTGCAGAAAATGTGGATGATCCCGAATCACTCCTCCAAATCATGTCGGGACTGAACCTGGTGGCTGAGCATTTTGGCATCCGCCTGATCTGCAGTATCCACCCCCGTACCCGCTCCAAGCTTACGGAGCAGTTCAAGCTTGAGATGAACCCGCTGGTGGAATTCCATGAGCCTTTCGGATTTTTTGATTTTGTCCATCTGGAACGGTATGCCTTGTGTGCGATCACCGACAGCGGAACCGTGCAGGAGGAATGCTGCCTGATGGGAGTGCCCACTGTAACCATCCGCCGGACCACAGAACGTCCCGAGACGGTGGATTGCGGCAGCAACGTTGTGTCAGGAGTGGAGAAGGACAGTATTTTGCGCTGTACCCGGCTGATGACGTCACTGAGCCCTGAATGGGAGGCGCCGGAAGGTTATTTGACCCCGGATGTCTCGGTTAAGGTAGTCAAATTTTTGCTTGGAGGGAACCTGCATGTTCAATAATAAAAGGATTTTGGTGACAGGCGGAACCGGTTCCTGGGGGCATGAACTCATCCGGCAGCTTTTGCCGCAGAACCCGAAAGAGATCGTTATTTTCTCCCGCAGCGAGTCTGCACAAGTGGCAATGAGCCGCGAATATGAAGATCCCCGCCTCAGCTTCATTATCGGGGATATCCGTGACAAGGAGGCTTTGGTAGCGGCCTGCCGCGGTGTGGATTATGTCTTTCATCTGGCGGCGCTCAAGCATGTTCCAGTCTGCGAAGACCAGCCGTATGAAGCGCTCAAGACCAATGTGGTCGGCACACAGAATGTGATTGAAGCGGCTGTTGCATGCAATGTGGAAAAAGCCATTTACATCTCTACCGACAAGGCAGCCAATCCCTCCAACTTCTACGGTATGACCAAAGCCATTGGAGAGAAGCTGTTCGTCTATGCCAACCTGCTGGGCTCAAATACCCGGTTCGTAACGGTGCGCGGCGGCAATGTGCTGGGTACCAACGGCAGTGTGGTCCATCTGTTCATGAAGCAGATCAAGGATAAGGGGCAGGTACGGATTACCGATATGAAAATGACCCGCTTCTTCTTCACCCTGCGCGATGCCATCACCTTGCTGTTTAAGGCCTCCGAGGTTAGCCTCGGCGGGGAAATCTTCGTCATGACCATGCCGACCTGCCGGATCGTGGATCTGGCCGAAGTACTGATTGAAGCATCCGGCAAACCGGATGTGAGCATTATCGAAGCGGGTATCCGGCCGGGAGAGAAGATCCACGAAATTCTGATGAGCGATTTCGAGAGCCAGACAACCGTCGTCTACGATGAGCAGTATCTGGTCATCCTGCCTACACTGGATATGCCTGAACTGAAGGCTTTTTACAGCAAATACCCGCATGTTTCCTTCAACAGCTTCAGTTCCGAGAACAACCTTATGAATCAGGAGGAGATCAAGGAAATCCTGATCCGGGGAGGGTTCCTAGAGTGAAACTGCTTATCCTCGGCGGAAACGGTATGGCGGGTCATATGCTGGCGGATTATTTCCGCCGCCAGGGCAAGCATCACGTCTTCCATACAACCCGGGACAAGAGTGATCTTGGCGGGCTGTATATAGATGCCGATGATATCGCCGGAGTTGAAAAACTGGTCGAAATCGTCTCTCCCCATTGTATAATCAATGCATTGGGTGTGCTCAATCAATTTGCCGAACGGGATCCCATCGGCGCCTACCATGTGAACGGATTTCTGCCCCACCGGCTGCGCCGCGCTGCGGACAGCATTCATGCCCGGCTCATTCATATTAGTACCGACTGCGTGTTCGAAGGAACACGCGGCGGTTACACAGAGGACGATAAGCCTGACGGCACATCCGTATATGCGATCACCAAAAGTCTTGGAGAAGTGCGGGAGCCCGGACACCTGACTATCCGAACCTCCATCATTGGTCCGGAAATCCGACCTTCGGGCATCGGACTGATGGAATGGTTCCTGGCCCAGAAGGGACCCGTATCCGGCTACCAGCGGGTAATGTGGAATGGGGTCACTACCCTGGAGCTGGCTAAAGCTGTAGACTCATTGCTGGATTCTGAGGTTTCAGGCCTGATCCATCTGGCCCACCCGCAGCCGGTCAGCAAATATGAGCTGCTGCGGCATATGCAGGCAGCATTCGGCAAGGAGGATGCCGAGATTATCCCCGAGTCTGCACATATTCAGGACCGGACCTTGATCAGCACGAGAGCGGATGTCCAGGTGAAGCTGCCTTCGTATCCTGAAATGCTGGCAGAGCTGGCGGCATGGATGAAGCAGCCGGCGATGACGATATGAAGGAGCGGAGGCTGCTGATTACCGGAGCATCCGGATTTACCGGAAGGCATGCGGTGGCTTACTTTCATGCAGCGGGTGCTGAAGTGACAGCTGTGGTACGGAGCTCCGCAGCTGCCGGTATCTTCCCGGCGGGTGTGAAACAGCAGGTCTGCGATTTAAGCGACCGCAGGGCTGTCAAGACGATGATTGATGAGGTCCAGCCGGATGAAGTGCTGCACCTCGCCGGCAAAAACTCGGTGCCGGAGTCCTGGCGGGACCCGCTGCTCTATATGGAAATGAATGTGATGTCTACACTGTATTTGCTTGAGGGATTGCGTACCCGGCCGGCCCGCCGTATTCTGGTGGCGGGCTCCCGGCTTAAGTTCAAGCCGGGCCATTCGGAAGGTCCGCCACACCCCTACAGTCTGAGCAAGACCCTGGAGGAGCTGGTGTCTCTTGCCTGGTGTACCCTGTTCCAGCAGCCTGTGCTGCTTGCGGAGCCCTGTAACCTGATCGGTCCTGGCCCATCAACTGGGTTTTGTTCCTTGCTGGCGCAGCATATGGTACGGAGTGAGGCTGCTGAAAGCACTTCTGAAATCCCCCCGCCGTTCAAGCTATCCTCACGGTATGCTCTCCGTGACTTCCTGGATGTACGGGATGCGGTCAAAGCCTATGACTGGATCTTGCGCAGCGGAGAGCCGGGAAAGATCTACAAGATTGACTCCGGCATTCAGCGGGAGCTTGGAGCGGTTGCAGAGCAGCTTCTGGCTCATGCGAGGGTTCCGGTAGGCATGGATTGGGGGCCGGAGAACACCGGAACGGAACAGGCTGCTGCTCCTGCGGCAGCTGCCGTTCCATCTTCAGGATCCGAAACATTAGCTATTCAAGAAGGATTATCCTCATCTTCCGCAGACGATGCTGTAAGTCTCGGCTGGAGTCCGCAGATTGAGTTGTCCCGCTCACTTGCGGATATTGTGGACTATCACCGGGCAAGCAGAGAAGGAGGCGCTTCATGAAACCGAAGGTATCCGTGGTGATTCCCTTTTTCAATTGCCCTTATATCGAACAGGCGCTGCAAAGCGCCTTGAACCAATCCTGGCAGCCCTATGAGATCATCGTTGTCGACGATGGCTCCACCATGCACGCAGACCGGATTACGCCTTACCTCCCGCACATTCACTATTTGGGCAAGGCCAACGGGGGGACTGCATCTGCCCTGAATCACGGGATCCGTCATGCCTCGGGCGACTATGTGGTCTGGCTTAGCTCGGATGATATGTTCTACCGCGACAAAATCAACAACCAGGTGCTGTTCATGGACCAGAACCGCCTGCTGATTACCTACACCAACTTTAATTATATCAACGAACACTCACAATTGACTGGGCTTAATGCGGCTGCGGTATTCCCGAGCCACCTCGACTATTTACGTTGTTTTTTGCAGGGTAACCCGATTAACGGCTGCACAGTGATGTTCAAACGCGAGCTGTTCGGTGCCATCGGGCTGTTCGATGAGTCGCTGCCCTACACTCATGACTATGACCTGTGGTTCCGCTCGATTCTGAACGGATATCCGCCTGTCATGCTGAATCAGTCTCTGACCGCCTACCGGCGGCATGATGGGATGGGGACGATTAAGCATTATGATGTCATCCTGGCTGAGGCTGCTGCCACCAATGCCCGTTACAGCCCTCTGCTCCGCGGATTAATTGCCTCGATGGGCGGCTGAACAGCGATCTGATCGCTATAGGAGGAGTGATCTATGTACCGGGAAATAGAAGTGAAGGATTTTCTTCCGGTTCTTCTGGAGCATCTAAAATTTGCGGAGAGTATCCTGGATGTGGGGAGCGGCACCGGTACGCTCCTTGAACACTACCAGGCTGCGGTGGTAGTCGGCCTTGATATTCACAGGCCCTACCTGCAGCACCGCAAATATACAGCGCCCCATATCATACCGGTGAACGCCGATGCCGGACATATCGATCAACTGTTTCTTCCACGCACCTTCTCGGCAGTGACGCTCATCGACTCCCTGGAGCATTTCAACATGAGCGAGGGCAAAGAACTTTTGCGAAAGGCAGAGATCATTGCCGCAAACCGCGTGGTCGTATTTACCCCACGCGGTTTCTTTCCCCAGGAGGGAACAGATCATTACCACTTGCAGGGGGAGCAGTTTCAAAAACACCGGAGTGGCTGGGAGCCGGAGGATTTCCTGGAACGGGGATATGATGTGACAGTGCTTAAAGGCTACCACCATGCAGAGAATCCTTCATTCCGGGAAGCATTCGGACAGGATCATACGCCACTGGACGCTCTGCTGGCCTGCAAAACCGTATAAATATCGTCCGGAAAGGGGGTGAGCGCATGAATCATGGAACCAAGGTTTCAGTGGTTATCCCATTTTACAATTGTCCATATATCGATATTGCCATAGAAAGCGTGCTTGCCCAGAGCTACCCGGATATTGAGCTGATCGTTGTAGATGACGGGTCAACCCTCCATACGGAGAAGCTAATTCCTTACGGAGACCGGATAAAGGTGCTCCACAAACCTAACGGCGGCACGGCTTCAGCTCTGAATCTGGGGATCCGGGCTGCCAGCGGGGCATATTTTGCCTGGTTAAGTGCTGATGACTGCTTTCATCCCGATAAAATCAGCCGGCAGATGGAGGTTATGGGTAATTCACACACCGCCTTTAACCATACGGCTTATTATTACATCAATGAACTCGGGGAGCGCTTTTCCGGTATTATAAGTGTCCCTTTTTATAGCAGGGCCGAGCTTGTCACAACCCTAATGAAGGGCTGTCCGGTTAATGGTAGCTCCGTCATGATGAATATGAACATTTTCAAAAAGGTTGGGCTTTTTAATGAGAAGCTGCTCTATACCCAGGACTATGATCTCTGGCTCCGGATTCTGCCCCATTATGAATGGTCTTATATCACAGAACCTCTGCTGGATTACCGGGTGCACCAGGAAATGGGCTCCGTCATCCACAGCGAGGCGCAGAACCGGGAGATTAAGCAGGTACAGGAAATGCACTACAGTAATCTGTCAAGGCTGCTCAGAAAGGAGAGAAGGAGATGAGAATTACCTTCCCTATTCTGACGCTGTCCAGGGGAGGCGCACAGCGGATGCTCGTGGAGCTGGCCAACCGTCTTGCTGAAATAGGACATGAAGTGACTATTGTGATGCCGTCCAGCGGGATTGTGGAATATCACATGAAATGTCCGATTCTCTTTGCGGGAGCCGACTTGATTTCAGAGGATGATTTTCCCGCAGGCGATGTGATTGTCTCCAATTACTACAAGACGGTATCCGTTGCGCAGCGGGCGAGTGAGCGGGGAAAAGGGGTGCACATTCGTTTGGCGCTCTGCTATGAGCCGACGTTTCTTCCGGATAACAACGAATCCTTTGCCTCGTATCACCTTTCACCGAATCTGCTGGTGCTCTCACGCTGGCAACAGGGGATCGTCCGTATGAATCATGGGATTAAAGGCCGGATTGTACCGATTGGCCTCAGCTCCGACTTTTATAATATGCATATCCGTGAAGCGAGCAGTAAGCTTGTGGTGACTGCCATTGTACGCAAGCCGGAGGGAGGATTCTCGGGGCACCGGGAACAGGATTATCTGCTGCAGCAGCTGGATTTGATCAAAGGACAGCATCCGGAGGTTGAGATTGATCTGATCACACCACCTGGTGAATTTGCGGAATCTTCATGGCTGCAGTCTCTGTTTGCCGATGGACACTACCGTCTTCTCACTCCTTCGAATGATGAAGAGCTGTGTTATCACTATAATGAAAGTAATATTTTTGTCAGCTCAAGCACCTATGACAGCGGCTCACTTCCTGGTCTGGAAGCCATGCGCTGCGGGGCGGCACTCGTGACAGTGTATTCCGGAGGCAACCTTGAATACTGCGTTCATAGATCCAACTGTCTGATGTCCTACCGGTATGAGAACCGGCTGGCTGAAGATGTTGTCACACTCATCCGGGATAAGGAACAGCGTGAACGTCTGGCCAGAAAAGGAGAGACAGGTTCATTGCGGTTCACCTGGGAGAGAAGCGTGCAAATTTTCCAGTCAGAGCTATTTGAACTTTTATCCAGGCATGGGTGAACCGGGTTTATATATATACAAAGAACCTTCAACCCCACGTGGTTATGTGGGATTGAGGGTTCTTTATGTGCTAAAAAATGGCGAAGGAATTCATCATCTCGCGAAAGGACTGGGCGTATTTCTCGGAACCAAAACGGGAGATCATATGGAGGCGTCCCTGCTCGCGGATGAAGCTGCGAAGGGGCTGATTATCCATGAGCTCCAGTCCTTCGTTAACGGCAGCTTCCACATTGCCAAGCGGATAAAATTTCCCCGTTACATTATGGATGATAAAGGACCGCACCCCGTCAGAATCCGTGCTCAGCACCGGACAGGTACAGCAGACGGCCTCGGCAACAGCGTACCCGAAGCCTTCAGTAATGGAAGAGGATAACAGAAACCCGCCGGAAGCAGCAATGGAGGAGTAATATACTGGCATCAGATGATTGGGGATATTGGTGAATACATTCAGGCGGTCATTGAGTTCCAGGGCATGGAGTTCCGTCTGGAACAGATGCTTCTGCTCTGCGGTTGCAAGGTCCGGATCATGGAACATCCAGAGATGCAGATTGGGTTTGCTGCGGCGGATAACATGGGCAACCTTAAGGTATTCACTCCAGTTCTTGTTGGTCTCCAGACGCCCGACCCAGGCAATCACCGGATCACAAGGCGCTTCCCCGGGAATGTGCCGGAAGGAATGGACATCCACAATATTGGGAATGACGTAACGCTGCAGCCAGGGACAGATCGAAATGAACAGCTCCAGCAGATGGTCAGTGGGCGGAATCAACACAGCATTACAATAGGACCGTAAAAAAGGCACAGCCTCCGTGACCATGAGTTTTGCATCAGTTTTTGTTCCCAGGCCTTGGGATTCGTAAATCAGAATACGGCTGTACCCCAGACGGCGCAGACGCTCCAGCAGCAGATAATCCGAAGTTACAATAATCGCGTCATAGTTATGGGTGTCGAGTACACCCTTAATATCTGTATCCGTTGAAGCGATAAATACAGGAAAGTCCGCCATGCTCTGACTGCTTGACCCCGGCATCAGGTACAGCACATGGCACTCAATGCCGCTGCGCTGGAGACTCTCGCACCGCAGCCTGTTCAGAGTCTCGACACCCCCGCTGGGGACATAAAATGTAAATAAAACCTTCAAGCTCATCCCTCCCTGACTTTACCTTGCGGAGAAACACCGGCGCCCTTCGCAAAAGCAGGGCCTGCTGTTTATAAGATACGCCGGACTTCCCCTACAGGTGACGATCAAAGGGCGCTATGCCAAATCCTTTCAGGATAGCCTGACCTGATGAGGGCTATCCTAATGATTGTTACGCTGCATATATAACAAGAGATGGAGGATGAATTCATGTTGCGATCGAAGATCAGCATGTCGGTTTCCGCTGCACTGCTGCTAGGCGTGGTAAGCATCACGGGCTGTGGCACCAATAACACCGCAAGTGACAAGAATGTGCAAACCAAAAGTGTACGCGGAATCCATGACGGACGGCTGGGTGTCAACTCCATGAAGGTGAATGCCTTCGATAAAATGGAGATGAGCAGAGAACTGGCAGACCGTATTGCGGCCATGCCTGAGGTCCGTTCCGCCAATGTAGTTGTGGCAGGAAAAAGCGCATATGTTGCAGTAACTCTGGATGAAGCCTCAGGTGGCGTTCATGCCAAAAGCTACGGAAATACTGCGGGGATCGGGGGGCCAGCGGGAATGATTGCCGGCAGCGGAAGAACTTCAGGCCGCACAACAACGGGTACCACCGGTATGAACGGTGCAAACGGCATGACCGGCAACAATGGTTTGAGCGGCACCGCTGGCATGAATGGCACCGCCGGCACGAGAGGTTCTAGAACCGGTGTACCTGGAATGACAGGGGCAGGCGGTTCAATCAATGGCATGTCGGGAACTCTGTCTACCGGCACAGGAACTGTGGGGGGTACAGGAACAGCCAACCCAGGGGGTTATGCAGGGAATGGGGGTAACGGAATAATGTCCCGGAGTAACATGACCGATGGCCGGGTCCTAAGAAATGATATCGACAGAAGCATGGGTACTGCAGCGGGCACCCGGACGATTACTCCTTACAGCACCAATGGCATGACCAATGGAACCCATAACACCGGCACCCTTGCTAACGATACTATGACCCGGGAACTGAAGGATAAAATAGCCGCCGAGGTCAGACATTATGATAAAAATATCGACAACGTCTACGTATCTGCAAACCCTGACTTTGTGGAACGGACAAACTTCTACGCTCAGGAATTCCGTGCAGGACATCCGCTGAGGGGATTTGCCCACGAATTCAGTACAATGGTTGGACGAATCTTCCCGACGCGCAGCGGTTATTAACTTAAGCCAAGCCTAAACGGATTTTCCTTAGTATTCCTAGGGAAGGTTGTATTATTCCAGTCGTTATCCCATACGCTCAAAAAAAACGCAGCCCCCTCCGGTCCAGCTTAATTCCGGGTTGGGCTGCGTTTCTGAATTCAGGATATATCGTTCATTTTACAGCCCTTTATCCAGACTCCGCGCAGGTTCAGCGCTTCATCCAGCAGCAGGATATCGCCGCGTTTACCGGCTTCAAGCGTTCCGATGGTCCGCTGCATACCAATGGCCTCTGCTGGTGTAAGACTGGCGGCTCGGGAGGCTTCCTCCAGTGTCAGACCGACCTCCTCCACCAGATAGCGGAATCCGCGGATCATTGTTAACGTGCTGCCAGCGAGGGCTTCCGGGTTCTCCTTCAATCTGGCAACGCCATCACGGACCAGAACGGGAAGATCGCCAATGGTGTATTCACCATCACTGAGTCCGGTCGCCGACATGGAATCGGTAATGAGTATCAGATTACCGGCATTCTTGAGACGGGAGAGCACAGCGATTGCTGCCGGATGCACGTGAATGCCGTCGGCAATAATCTCTGCGCGAATCCGCGCGTCAAACATAATGGCACCTGCAGCCCCCGGCTTGCGGTGATGAAGCGGGGTCATCGCATTGAACATATGCACGGCCTGATTGAGCCCGGCATCGGCGGCTGCAATGACCTCTTCATAGGAAGCATTCGTATGGCCTAACGCAGCGGTAATGCCATGTTTGCGGAGCCATGTAATTGCCTCGAGCGCGCCTTCCCCTTCCGGCGCGAGTGTCACCTGCCGGATTAATCCCGGATACAAGGCTTCCCACTGCTCCATCCATTCAATATTGGCGGGAACGATGTGGTCCGGGTTCTGCGCACCAGACCACTTGGGGCTAATAAACGGGCCTTCCAGATGGACCCCGGCCAATTGGGCAAAGGGCATCGGGGCAGAACGGAATGCATGGACTTCCGAGAGCGCCCGGTCAATATCCTTTTTGTCTGCGGTCATCGTTGTCGCCAACATGGTCGTGGTTCCCTGCGAAGCGTGAAACCGTGTAATGATCTCCAGGGATTGAGCATCGGCATACATGAAGTCAAAGCCGGCTCCCCCGTGAACATGCACATCTACAAATCCGGGAATCAGCAGGCCGTTAGGGGTTTCCGTGTTTCCGGCGGGCCACCCGGCATAAGCTTCAGGGAGCCAAGCCGCTTCGCCAACATAATGAATAGCCTCCTCCGATACAGCGATCACACCCTCCTGGATGATTCCTGCAGGTGTCAGAACTTTTCCGAAGAGCAGCTGGCCTGTGGTGGGTGTTATTTTAGCCATTTTGCGGCACCTTCATCCAGCAGTACAACGACATTGGGATGGCTCTGGAGCAGGGAAGCCGGGCACTGTGTGGTAATCGGACCTTCCAGCGCATTCTTCACCGCTTCCGCTTTCTCTTCGCCGCGTACCAAAAGTACAATTTGCCGTGCCTTAAGAATGCCGCCGATACCCATTGTAACCGCCTGCCGTGGAACATCTTCCCGGCTGTCAAAGAAACGGGCATTGGCTTCCAGGGTCTCCGGCAGCAGATCAACGACATGTGTGCCGCTAGTGAGACTGGCATCCGGTTCATTGAAGCCGATATGGCCATTGCTTCCGATACCCAGAATCTGCAGGTCCACCGGCCCGCCATCCTCAAGCAGCTTATCATAAGCGAGGCATTCCGCATCCAGATCAGGGGCGTTGCCATTCGGCACATGTGTTTTGGCCAGGTTGATATCAATATGATTGAACAGATGCTCGTTCATGAAGCTGCGGTAGCTTTGCGGATGATCCACAGGCAGACCTACGTATTCATCCAGATTATAAGACGAAGCTTTGGCAAAGCTTACGATTCCTTTTGTATGCATTTCAACGAGCTTGGCGTATACTCCGACCGGTGAACTACCGGTAGCGAGACCCAGCACGGCTTTGGGGTTACTCTGCAGCAGGCTGACAATCAGGTTGGCTCCGGTCTGTGCAAAGTCCTCATCAGTTTTAAATTTCAAAATATTCATTAGGATTGACCTCCCCGTTTATGACGGTAATGTTGGACATTCAGGTAAGACTGCTCCAGCTTGGGAATAAAATCTCCAAAGCGTGTGCTGACCATTCCGGTGAACAAAATATCGATAATATGCAGCTGTGCGATCCGCGAAGCCATATCTCCCCGCCGCATGCCTTGCTCCAATGAGGAAGAGAACAACGGGATACCGGCCAAAGTAGCCAGTGAACTACTGCCGTAGGAGGTCAGCGAGATCGTGGCTGCACCGCTGGCTGAGGCACAGCTTAAGGCGTCAATGGTTTCCGGGGTTTCCCCGGAATAAGAGATGGCGAATGCCACATCACCTTCCTTGAGCGAGGAAGCGGATGTAATCTGCATATGGGAATCGGAAAAAGCAGTGCAATTCACGCCGATACGGATCAGCTTCTGGTAGAAATCCTGGGCCACAATCGAAGAGGTGGCCATCCCGTACAGATCTACCCGCCGGGCCTGGCATAACAGATCAATTGCACTCTGCAGCCGCTCCAGATCAAGCAGTGAGGTAGTATCCCGGATGGAAGCCAAATGATTGGCCTGCATCGCTTCGACAATCACCGAAAGCGGATTGCCTGCTACAATATCCTGATAAGAGGACCCGCCATCCTGAGGGGAATTATCGCTGTGGGCAATTTCTGCCGCCAGCTTAACCTTGAAATCCGGAAACCCCTTAAAATGCAGAACCTTGCAGAATCGTGTAATTGTAGCTGGGCTGATGCCGCATTGCTCTGCCAGCTCCGTAATCCCCATATGGACAATTTCTCCCGGCGATGCAAGAATTCGTTCTGCCAGCTTGCGCTCCATCTGTGACAGCTTGGATTTCTCATGCTCCAGAGCATGCAGAATGGGAGACATCTCTCCACCTTCTTTTCTTCAGATCTAATGAAATTATTTTTAATAATACAACACTATTTAAGAAAATTATTTTCATACATAGAATAAAGCATTACCAGTAAGGATGCAAGAGGGAGTTTTATCGGGTTTTCAAGGATGTAGTGAGTAAGGAGTTATTGAGTAGTTCCTGAGTAGTTTCCGAGTAGTTCCTGAGTAGTTACTGAGAGTAACCCAGTACTACTAAGAAGAGGTTTAGGTAGTGTTCCCAGGGAATATCTCCGCTCACCGGGAGCGGGGGGAGGTAGAGCGAGCGCTTACTAAGGATAAAGCTGAAAAACAGGGGAAGAAGGCAAGTGTCGCTGGAGTACAGTGGAAAAAGGGAAACTAATCTGTAGATTTCACCGATTTTTTATAAATTAAGTGGATAAAGTAGATTTAATTACCTCCATTTCCACGTCATACATTGATTTTGAAGGGAATAGGTGGACTTTTTCCAACTGAAAACCCTCGGGGAGACTACAGAACAAAACAAAATGGAGAAAATCCACCTAAGTTACCTGGAAACTAAGTAGAGCAATCGCCAACCGAAACCATCTGAATTGTTGAGCTGCAAACCCATCTATTCATAGAATCCGTAAGTGCTGTCCGATCACCAACACCGCAAAAAACCTCCATAGAGCGCATAGCGGATTAGTAGTCCGCGAAGCTGGCTCCATGAAGGCGGCTGTAGAGTAAATAGGATTCTGAAAAATCATACTATAGAACGTGAACTTAAGAAGACTCATAATCAAGAAATGCGTTGCTATTCAAGGCACTTCCGCAATTAGCCGCTATTCGGCTGTCCGTGACTTGCCGGCTGCTCCTCTGCTGCGCAGCAGCTCCCAGAGAATGAAGATCAGCATCAACAGCTGTGGCACCAGGGTTTCCCAAGTCGGGAACAAACCGAGCCAGCTGATGGAAGGCAATCCGTTCTCCGCATGTGCAGGAAGACTGCCTGCTACCTGAAGGGCATGAATGCTCTCGCCGAGGAAGCGGAACACCAAATAGTAGATTAGCACTGTCGCTATGCGGAAGAAGGCGGCAATCGGCAATTTTGCACTTAAGGCGATAATGGCATAACCCAGGACCATCAGCACGGCCAGCGCGCCTCCAATCCCGAGCAGCAGCTGCGAAGCAGCAATGGAAGGTGCCATTCCCACATAGAAGATGGTGGTTTCCGCACCTTCACGCAAAATGGCCAAAGCCGCTACCAGGAACAAGGACCATAGATTGCCCCTGGCCAGCGCACCGTCTACCTGATGGCCTACATAATTGTTCCAGGCTGCCGTATTGGACTTGCCGTGCAGCCAGCGGCCGATCGTGAGCATCATCACCACGGCAAACAGCCCGGTAATGCCCTCAATCATCTCGCGTGCTCCGCCGGAAGCCGCTTTGGAGATGGTCATACTTAAGATGACAGCGAGCAGGATGCTGCCGGCAAGTCCGGCTGCGGCCCCGGACCAGATCCAGCGCCGGGTTCCGGGAGTACCTTCCCTTTTGAGGTACGAGAGGAGAGCGGCGAGCACAAGAATGGCCTCCAGACCTTCGCGCAGCAGAATCAGCGCAGCGTCCCAGGCTGTATAGCTTGTTTCTCCGGCCAGCGGCGTCAGCTCAGAGAGCATATTATCCATGGCCGCAAGTGCCTGATCGAGCTTGGGCGGATTGGAGAGAAGATCGCCTGTGACCGCTGCACTTTCATTTTCAATATTCGCGTAGACCTTGGGCGATGCAATCTGCACCTTGCCTTCGGCTGAAGGCCAGGCCGTGATGAACTGCTCCATGATGCCGGCTGCTTCTGCGCTGTTACCCGCGGTTGCTGCGGCGGAGGCCTGCTTCAGGTAGCCGATCAGGGCTTCAACCGATGCCGGCTCCGTGGAGGCGCTCCCGGTATCGACCGCTTTGCCTTCACGATAATCGGCTATTAGCGTATACAGCGCTTCCGCTTCGGTCAGCGCGGCTTCTTCGCGCAGCGGCTCTGCCTGCAGCGAGATGCGCAGCAGGCTCATCTTCGTCTCCAGCAGGCCGTAGACGGCTGGATTATCGGTACGGATGCCGCGCTCCGCCGGCTTCCAGCCGCTCACCACGGCGCGGTACGCTTCCGCGGCCGCAGCCCAGTCGCCGCTGCGCGCCGCGTCCCGCACGCGCTCCGCCGCGGGCAGCAGCTTCGCCGCCGCTTCACGGCCGGCGGCGCCAGAGTCCGCGCCGCCCGTGACGGAGGCGGCGCTCACATACGCGTCCACGCTTCTGGCGAGCGTGGACAGCGCGGTTTTGGCGGGCGTTCCGCCGCCCGCCGCAAGGGCTGCCGCCGCGTCTGCGAGCGCGGCGTCCACAGCGGAAGCCGGACCGGCGAGTACCGGGTCCGGCGTGCCGGCGTTCGCGGTGCGCCACAGCGCAGCGAACGTGTCTACATCGGCGGCGGCCGCGTCCCAGCGGCTCTGGCCAGCCTCGACGAGCGCGCTGCCGACTGGCGGCAGCAGCTCGTCCAGCGGCGTACCCGCCGCCGCGGCTGTGGCTGCTGGACTGCTGATCAGCAGCAGGCACAGGCAGCCGAGTAACGCGGCTGCCTGCAGCCCGGAGCGCTGCGTCTTCCTGCCCGATTCCGGTACAGTCAGACGCTGACGCGGTTTCGGCAGCCATCCGCCCGGGACTTTTTGCACCAGTTTCTGTATCAACAACAGCATCGGGACAACCCCTTTCCATTTTAACCGGGTAAGCCGGAAATCGGGCTTGTGCTCTTCTATGGCTGGATATGCCTTATCCTTCACTGAGATTGACCCCCGTTTATCTTTTTTTGTTCACGTAATCAGCCCAGCAGGGCTTCCCCGAGGTATCCGCCTTCGCGAACCCCCGGCAGGCAGGCAAATACCGCACTGCCGGTATGTACCATGTATTCGTTCAGACGGTCATTTTTGGCGAGGCGTTTCTGAATGCTCACGAACTGCTTCACCAGATCCTTCTGGAAACTGATGAACAACAGACCCGCATCCAGCTGCCCGGTGGTAAGATCCATGCCGCTGGAAAAAGAATAAGAGCGGCGCAGCATTTTGACTGTGCCGTCCCCATGGGCGAGTGCCGAGTGGGAATTGGCTGGGATGACCGGCTTCCCGGCGGCATCGGCGGCATCCAGGTTCAGCTTGGCGAATTCATCGGTAGCTCCGATAGGTGCGCCGCTTTTACGGTGGCGTCCGAAGGTGGCCTCTTGATCACTTAGTGAGGAACGGTCCCATACTTCAATGCGCAGCCGAACCCGGCGCACGGCCATGTAAGTGCCGCCGTTCATCCAGGCGGGGCTTTCGCTGCCGCACCAGACCACCTCACGCATTTCGGACGCATCGGTAACATCGGGGTTGCCCGTGCCATCCTTGAAGCCAAGCAGATTGCGCGGAGTGCCACCTTTGGGGTCGGCACCGCCAGTGCGCTGGAAGCCTTCCTGCGTCCAGCGGAGTACGGCAGTGCCTCTGGCGATGCGGGCCAGGTTGCGGATGGCGTGGAACGCCACCTGCAGATCGTCCGCACAGGCCTGCACACAGAGATCGCCGCCGCACCATTGCGGGTCCAGACTGTCTCCCGCAAAGGCCGGAAGATCGGCGAAGGTAGAAGGACGTTTCGAAGCAAGCCCGTAACGTCCGTCGAATAATGATGGGCCTACCCCAAAAGTAATCGTACATTTGGACGGTGTGAGCCCGTCGGCTTCTCCAGTATCGGATGGAGGCAGGTTTGGATTTTCATTGGCGTTGCCGATCAGGGTTCCTGAGGTCAAGGCAGCCGCAGCCGTGGTCCAGGACTGCAGCAGCTTTTTGACATCGGCGATGCTGGAAGTCGTCAGATCAAATGAAGCAAAGCAGAGGAAATTTTGCGCAGGAGTCAGAATTCCGGCCTGATGGCTGCCGTAGAACGGGATGATATCCTCACTGGAGGCTTGCGGTGCAGGAGCGGCAGGATGAACTGCACCGCTAGCCGCCAATATACCGCTAACCCCGCCGCCGCCCAGCAATAGCCCAAGTCCGGAGGCTCCGGTAAGCCGCAGCATCTCGCGGCGGCTTAGTTTTTTATCGAAAATTTGTTCACTCTTGCTTCCGTCCTTAACCTCTTCTATGGCAGCCTGCCCGCTATCGTGCAGGTTGTTTACTTTCTTTTTCATGCCGGTCACACTCCTAGAATGGTCCCCATATTGGAGAGGGGTTCCGCCAAAGCGTCGAGATTCTGGCTTAATTTACGTACTTCATCTTCTTTCAGCGTTTCATAGGAAACGTATCCGTCCCCGGATTTAAAAGGAGCCAGTTCGGCCAGCAGAGCGGTGAACTTGTCGCCGATCGTTTTCTCCAGTGCCGGGTCTTTCTTGGCCAGCTCGGGCTTCAGCAGCTCATAAATTTTCTGAGCACCTTCCACGTTGGCTACAAAATCATATAAGTCCGTATGGGAGTAACGTTCCTCTTCACCGGTTACCTTGGAGGAGGACACCTCGTTCAGCAGCTCAACAGCTCCTGTAACAAGCAGGCTTTCGTCAATATCCACCGTTTCGACCTTGGCGCGCAGCAGCTGGGCGTCCTTCAACAGCTGATCTGCTACCTCGGCCATTCCGTTTGTGGTCTTATTCTGCCAGAGTGCTTGTTCAATCTTGTGGAACCCGCGCCATTCAGCCGGATCTACATCATTCTCACGGGCATCAATATTCGGGTCCAGATCTCCAAGCGCCTCAGCAATCGGCTCGATCCGTTCGTAATACATGCGGGCCGGAGCGTACAGCGCTTTGGCTTCATCCAGCTTTCCGGCTTTGACAGCATCGGTAAAACCTTCAGTCTGCTTCACAAAAGCATCGCTCTGCTCAATAACATAAGCACGGTATTGCTCAATGGCAGAGGTGAAGTCGGCAGCGGCGGCAGAAGTTTCGGCAGTCGCAGCTGGAGCATTCGTTGCAGCAGCCGTGGCCGCTGCCTCATTATTGGAGTTATTTCCTTTATTATTGTCGCCATTGTCCCCACAGCCAGCGAACAGAATGGAGGCCGCAATCAGGCCGGCGGGAAGAACATAACTATACTTCACTCAAAACACCCCTTTTTTATGTATGCAAATGATAATCGTTATCACTAGTACTGGATTTATCATAAGTGTCCGCGCAAGGGCTGTCAATATAAAAATGTGATTTATATCACTGTGTTGTCACAGCATGAAATATCACTCGCGCATGGGGAGCAGCCGGATAATTGCTAGGGGATGTCAGAGCAGAAGTGAGGAGAAAGTGTACAGGGGAGTAGAATGTTGTGTGTAAGTAGGGTGAACAAGAAACTGAGGTCTGGGAATATCATTGCAGTTTGTGCAATGGAATATCCTGTTCAGGCGCACCCCAAGCGGATCTTTATCCGAAGCTTGTGCACGCCTCAGCTTTACACCGTAGACCGCTCAATAATCCGATACTCCAGTTTGCGGGTCACCGGCAGGCTGCTGCCTTGAATATGTTCATGGACAATTCCGAAGGCCGCCGAACCCATCTGATAGAGCTGGTTGTCAATCGTTGTGATCTCAAGCAGCCGTCCGATCGGCTGGTTATCGAACCCCATTACCGCAAGCTCCTCCGGAATACGGAGGCCGTGCTTGCGGGCTTCAATAATCAGGCCTGCGGCCACATGATCGCCGGAAATAATTATCGCATCAGGCCGGCATTCCGTATCCAGCAGCCGCCGGGCCACCACCGCACCGTCCTCTTCCCGTACACAGTCGAAGATCATCCACTCCGGATCAAAGGGCAGTCCTTTTTCTGCAAGAAAATCCTGAAAAGCACTCTGGCGGATAGAGGCACTGCTGCCGTTCTCCCGGCCTTCACAATAACCGATTTTGCGGTGTCCCTTGCTGTGCAGATAATCCAGCCCGTGACGGAATGCGGCATAATGCTCTATATATACGGAAGAGTACGGGCGTTCCCCGCTATTCTGGCAGGTTACAATCGGTCCGTAAGCACAGTATGGCTCAATCATCTCAGGCTTCAGTGCAGTTGAGACAATGACTACTCCGTCAATTTCTTTGTTACGCAGCATATCCAGCACTTTAAGCTCCTCTTCGGGGACATAGTTGGTCTGGCACAGAATCAGACGATATTGCGCCATCAGCGCTGCTTGCGCCAGCCCGTCCATCACCACCGAGAAATAGAAGGAATTGATCATCGGCAGAATAACCGCAACCGCCCCGGTGCGGCCCGTGATCAGATGAACAGCGTTCATATTGCGTGTATAATTCAGCTGATCTATGGTTTTCAGCACGGCTGTTCTTTTGTCTTTGCTTACATAAGGATGATTGTTCAGCACGCGTGATACAGTCGTTACGGAAACCCCGGCAATGCGGGCAATTTCTTTGATATTGGCCATCGGACCGCCTCCTGGGACAAGAGATATAGTTCTTCTATTTTAGCATATTGTTCGCTTGCAGCCCTCCGAATATAAAGCTTGCTATGGAATCCATTTCATAAAATATACTGAAGCTGCACCAGCATTACCGGATAAACCGGCGTGACCGCAAGGGCGTGACGGACCGGTATATGCAATAGGTGTGCTTTCTGATGGACAAGCAGGCGCAGCCGCCCATTTTAAGGAAGTTACCGCACCATTACCACCCCCCATACATAAAATGATTTTGACTGTATCCCTTTACCTTGTTATACCAAACAAACCCAGGGCAAGGAGGGGTGACACCATTGAAAGGTATAGTACAACTTTATAAAAACGTTGATATATAAGGGTTTAAGAGGTACGGAATATTGCTTTTTTGGGCATATGGTGTTAATTTGGTGTTAATGAGTTCGATGAATGGAGGAAACCTAATGGGGGCGTACAAGGACAAGAATGTTAAAAAGAATCCGTGGTACTACTCTTTCTATACCGGAACAATCACTAATGGTAAACGAGACCGGGAGAAGCAGCGGGGATTCAAGACTAAGAAGGCAGCTGAAGCGGCTGAAGCAGAGCACAAAACAAAACTTAAAAATGGATCTTATTTTGAACCTCAAAAGGCTCTATTTGGAGCCTTCATCAGTGACTGGTGCAAGAATAAAAGAAACATATCACCGGAGACGAAGGAATTATATGAGAACAATATTAGGCTTTACATTAATCCGGCTATTGGACACATTCCCGTGTCAAAATTAAATGCTCAACACATAGACGATTTTATAACCTATATGATAGAAGAAAAGGAACTTGGTGAATGGTCGGTAAAAAGAGCATTCTCTAATGTTAATACATGCTTGAATGATTCGGTTAAGAAGAAGCTCATTGAATATAATCCCTGCAATGGTGTAGACAAACCGAGAGTGAGCCGGAAGATCCGCCCGATATGGGCACCTGAATTTGCCTTTGATTTTGCTGATAAGACTCGGAGGAAAAGTCGCTACTGGATTGCAACATATATCGCCCTTATGACCGGAATGCGTCCGGGGGAGATTTTGGGCTTGCGGTGGTCGGATATTAAATTCGAGGAAAAAACGCTCACTATCCAGCAGACGGTTACAAAGAAACGTCGTATTAAAAATGGGGCCAAAACAAAATCTAGCGTCAGATCAATTGCAATATCCACTTCACTTGTGGATGCTCTTAAGGAACACAAAGTTATGATTTTGCAAGAACGCCTGCTCCTTGGTACAGCATATCAACAAAATGACTTGGTAGTTTGCACGTCTTTCGGTGGTGCGGCAACGATGAGAAGCATACAGCGCATGTGGGATCGGCAGCTCATAAAATACGAAGCACCTCATATTGCCTTCTATGATCTCCGTCATACCCATGTTGCTTTCCTAATTAAAATTAATGTACCACTCAAAGCGATATCAGAGAGATTAGGACATACATCGGTTGCATTTACTATGGACACTTATGGTCATTTACTTCCAAACATGCAGTCTGATGCTGCAGATGGCTTGGACGTACTACAAAGCGAATCATTATCCATTGCAAAGTAAGGCGTGATAATTCAGTACTTTTCCATTGACGCATAGCGCGTATCAAACAAAATGAGGCGAGGTGGGTGTATTGAAAACAGTAGGCGATTTGAAGAGAATGCTCGAAAATGTGCCGGATGATTTCAAGCTTGAATCGGTAGATGAATACGGAAATGAGGTTCAAGTAGTTGATATTGAAATAGTCATGGGGTCAGAAGAAGACGGCGGTTGTTTGGTCGCTTTCTCTCTTCCAGACCCGGACGAAGATTAATTGTATTACTACGGAGTACGTGACACAGAGCAAACAAGGAAGGAGGAAATAGTTTGGATAAGAATATGACGGTTAAGGATTTGGTGGCATATTTGCAGACAATGCCTCAGGAAGCAGAATTGTTTGTTTACGCCCCCGGTACCGATGGGTTTTACAGTCTCGATGATCAGGAACAATTAGCTATGTTTTGTAAGGCAAGTCCTGATGATAAATATTTGTACCTGTATCACGCAGAGTACATTGCACGTAAGGTGGACCAGGGATAGGACTACAGAATAATAGAAGGAAAAATAAAGGATTAGCAATGATCATTAGGTTTTAAACGTGATATATTTATAGCATGGAAATCAAAGAGAACAGCACCCGACACAACCAATTACCTGTTTGACGGCCAAGAGCCGCAAGGGTAGCACACGCGGGCAGGCTGTTCTTTTTACGTTCCTGTGTGTCAGTCAGCAAACGCACACTGCTTGTCATAGCCTCCTAGGGCGCGTTCAGCACGTCTTATGAAAATGAGGGGCAAACACTAGCCCTATGAGTCCAGGCCGTACGAAACGCGTTCGTGTGGACTGGCAGGGGCAACATATCGAGGTTGGTTAATGGTAAACCTGCGGACTCCAAACCCGCGACTGGAGGTTCGATTCCTCCCCTCGGTGTTTCAATGCGGGCATGGTCTAAAGGTTGGGCCTCAGCCTTCCAAGCTGATGATGCCGGTTCAAGTCCGGCTGTTCGCTTCAACTAATTATTAAGGAGTGTCGTCCATGTGGGTTAAGCAGGAAGGCGATAAAAGGAAAACACCAGTCAAAGGTCAATGTGTAATCTGTAATGATCCGAAGCCGACAAAGCACACGATACTAAAGGCATCGTTCTGTCAGACATGCTGGGACCTGATGCTGAAGGGCGATGAAGAGGCATTGAGCAACCGCACTGTTTGGAATTAGCAGGATTTATCTTCCATACGCCGAATTATGGCATTGAGGAGATGATAGTATGGATGTGAAATTAGGACATATCGAGGCTTTAGAGCTAATTGCTCGAATCCAGAGGATCATTAATCAGGCTGTAGATTCAGATGGTGCTAAAGTGTTGGCCTTTAATTTGATAAGCGACGAAATAAAGGGAGCAACGAATGTACCAGTACCGGAAAAACTTCTACTTGCCTATCAAGTCTATGGAGAGAATGGTGAGGACTATAACGATATCGTGTTTGCACCCTCACGTTCAAAAGCAAAGTATGAATCTATCGCTTATCTTGAACACGGCACTGCTTATGCACTTATCAAGGCGCTTAGACGGCCTGATCTTGACAAATATGCGCAGACTGGAATTCCAGATGTGTTGCCCAAGGCACCCTAACAGGTGTTAATTTCATAAAGCAGTACATAAAGCCATCCATAACACGGGTGGCTTTTTGATTATCAGTTCAGCAGGATTTATCTTCCAGACGCCGAATTAGGGTGTGGGAGGTGAAAACGTGAAAGTTGAAATTATGGTAGAAAATGCGGAAAGAGAAGTTACACGTAGTGAAATCGTGGTATTGAACTTAGATGTGACTGAACTAACTGCTTTATTGAATGCGGACAGTATCGTTATTCCTATTGAGACGGAGCCAGGAGTAAAATCACCAATAGTTGGGGTAATCAAAAGCAAGATGTTTAATGCCTATGATGAAGAAAAAACGCTCATTTTGTACATTCAGGAATAGATTCTGGAGGTGACAATTTACGAGCTTGAAGACAAGACAGTTATACTATACATAAAGCCATCCATTAACCCGGGTGGCTTTTTCTATGCCTGTGCATATGAATAATAATGCACAATATACATACATCATGAATGCTAGAGGGGGAGAATTAACCCCCACAAGAACGCGAACCTTGAGGGGGAGGATTAACCCCCAGTGAGGGGGAGAGTTGTCCCCCAAGAGAGGGGGAGAATTGACCCCCCAAGAAAGAAAGAAAGAAAATCTTAAAGAAATATAAAGATATATATATAAGGATACAATTTACCATTGCATATACAATCGCATAAACCCATGCATAAAGGCTGCTCATAAAAGAGTGGCCTATTTGTATTTCAGCGAAAGAAGGTGAGCAAGTGAAAAGATTCAGCGATAAGCTCCACGTCATACTATTGATTGTCCTGATCATCGCAATCAGCCTGGACATAATGAATGGCTGGAAAGAGGAGCAGCTTAATCAACGTTATGAGGATTCTCTTAGACAGTATGAGCAGGCCAATAGGGAGTACATCGAATATCTGGACAGCTCACGTGAACGGGTTGAACTCATGATCAGGAAGGTAGAGCAGGCTGCGCTTAATTAAATCGAGAGGAATGGTGATGGCAATGATTAGAATTCAGACAACGTACAATGACGGATGTGAACAGGTGGAACGGGTAGTAGAGGTGGATGACATTACCACGCTATCGAACGAGGAGAGGGCCCAACTATTCGATTTAGCAGAGAGGACTATCAACTATGGAGATGCGGTATATGAAGATCCCAGCACGGTCATGCCGGCTATGAGTGCAGCTTCTATCCTCGCTATGTCTCCGTCAGCTGGGCAAATCTATCCGGTTGAAGTGCCGTCCCATGCTTCTCACCTACAGCACTTAGTTAAGCTGGGGCTGTTTGAGAGGGACTTCATCATCAGACATAAGCTCGAAGCGTTGCGAATCATTCACGACGCTGAAGTCAATAGGGTAGAGCAGCAGCAGATTACACAATCGTTGATGCGTGATCTTGGCATTAATACCGAAGAATGCAGCATGAATACGTCCGAATCGGGCTGATTTCTGGAATTTGGGTCCCTCTGAGACTTAAAAAAGAATGCGGGTGCGCGTGAGCCCGATTTCCAATCAGATTTTATTTTTGGAATTCACTTTACTTTAACAAGTTAATAGAGCCTGCTAGGAGCTTGTAAGCGGGCTTGTTTGACATGAGTTGATGAATTATCCCTACTAATAATGAAGCTCTGAGAAGGGGCTTAAAATGGCTCCTGGAGCCTGGAACTATCAAGACGAAAAAGGGAAAGCGAGGGAATAACCTATGAGGAAAGGAGAAAAGAAGCCTGAAGGCATTGTCGGCACGAATGAATTGGCCTCAATTATAGGAAAGACAAAACAATGGATCAGCCAATTGACTCGTGATGGCGTGCTTATTCAGGTTTCCCGTGGGAAATATAACCTGGCTGAAACCGTGCAGGCGTATATCCGCCATGTGAGCGGGACTGTTGAAGAAGGAAAGATTAGTTTTTCCGATGAAAAGGCACAGCATGAGCAGATTAAGAAGGAAATGGCCGCGCTTGAACTTCAAAAAATGCGCAGCAATCTCCATACAACCGAGGATGTCACCCACGCCTGGGGAATGTTGATGGTTGCTTTTCGGGAGAGGTTGCAGGGGCTTCCTCCGAGAATTGCGAACAAGCTCGCGTATATGGACGATGAGAAAGAGGTCCGGGTAACGCTGGAGAGTCTGATTGATGATGCGCTGACGGAACTGGGAAAATATGATCCGATGGAAAAGGACCTATGAGTCAGCAACTTACGCAGACCCTGCGATTGCTGAAGGGAATTGTTAAGCTGGTTTCTCCGCCCGATCCGTTGACGATAGCAGAGTGGGCGGATGGAAACCGCGTCCTATCCCCTGAAGACTCGGCGGAGCCCGGGCCGTGGAAAACAAGCCGATCACCCTATCAAAAAGTCCCGATGGAGGCTATTTCAGATAAGAATGTGGAGCGGGTTGTATTTAAATGGGGGGCCCAATTAGGTAAAACAGCTATCCAATTGAATACTATTGGCTACTATACGGGGCATGATCCAGCACCGATCATGGTAGTTCAGCCAGATTTGATAGTGGCGAAGGACTTTTCTAATGACCGTTTAAGTCCAATGTACCGCGATTCGCCGCAATTATCGAAGCTTATAACCCGGGACAAGAGCCGTGACAGCCGCAATACGATCATGTACAAGACGTTCCCCGGCGGGCGTATCAATATTGCAGGCGCTAACTCGGCACCGTCCCTGGCCTCCAAGCCAATTCGGGTACTGATTGCCGATGAAATTGACCGCTTTCCCGTGTCTGCAGGCAAGGAAGGGGACCCGTTATCCCTTGCGATAAAGCGGACAACCACTTTCTATAACAAGAAAATGGTATTTGTATCTACCCCGACCATCAAGGGGGCATCGCGCATTGATGAGTTGTACGAGGACAGTACGCAAGAAAGCCTGTATTTCCCTTGCCCGTCTTGTGACGAACTGCAAGCCCTGGTGTGGAAGGGGATTGAATATGAATACGATGAGGAAACGAAGTCTTGCTTAAAAGTGCATTATCGGTGCGAGCATTGCGGCATTCCTTCACAAGAACATGAATGGAAGAAGGATTATGAGAAGCGAGCCGTTTGGATTGCTGCCAAGGAACACCCGAGAAACAGGGGATTTCATCTGAATGCACTGGCCGCAACTATTAATTACACCTGGAAAGACGCAGTAAATGAGTGGAAAGAGGCCAATCGGGGCGGATCTTCTAAGCTGAAGACGTTCATAAATACAGTTTTAGCGGAATCATGGGAAGAAGAAGGGCAGAAACTTGAGCACGAAGTACTCCTAAATCGCCGGGAAATGTATCAGGCAAGGGTGCCGGAAGGCGTTCGGTTCCTCACTACAGCAGTCGATACACAGGATACGCGCTTTGAAATAGATGTTATGGGATGGGGGAAAGGGTATTCGAGCTGGAGAGTTCAGCGTCACATCATCGTTGGGGACCTTAATCAGCAGCAGCCATGGGATGAATTGGACGAATTTCTTTCACGGAGCTGGAGAGACGCCGAGGGGCGAACGTTCCGCCCGGTCAGGATTCTCATTGACTCCGGGGGTCACCATACGCTAAAGGTGTACAAGTTCTGCAAGCCGCGGCAGGGCCGGAATATCTATGCTATGAAGGGCGAGGAGAAAGGGGACGGCACGGAAACGCCACTGCTTAACGGCATCAGTACAAATAATGTGGTGAAAGCTACCGTGATCCGCGTCGGGGTATCAGAGGGGAAGGCAACGGTTTTCGCTTCACTGCAACTTGAGCCAGGCAAGCCGGGATCATGCCGTTTCCCATTACCACATCCGGATAAGCCGGACCCATTCGTATACGATGAGGAATACTTCAAACAATTGACGGCAGAACAATTGGTTACCCGATACGAAAAGGGGCTGCCATACACTGTTTGGGTTAAGACCCGGGCGCGAAACGAGGCGCTTGACCTTGCCGTTTACAACCGAGCGGCTATTGAAATGATCAATCCAAATTTCGACCTGCCATTACCTGATCCTGTGAGTGCGAGGGCGGCTCCGGCCAAGGGCAAGAAGCCGAAGAAAAAGAATGTTGTTAGCAGCATATAGACCAGAGAAAGGAGGTGAGAAAGGGAAAATGCCAAGAATTTCATACGAAGAAGCGCAAGCGAAGTACCTAATGTGGAATGAAGCAGAGGACGCCATTGCTACCGGCAGTTCCTACAGCATTGCGGACCGGTCCTTGACCCGTGCTGATATGGATACCGTCCTAATGATGAAAAGAAAATACGGCCGTATAGTCGATGCTTATGAGAATGGCGGCAAGCGACGATCCAGAACAGCGGGGTTTTACCCTGTTGATCGATGAACATCATTGACAAGGCAATTAATTTTGTTGCTCCAGGCATTGCTGCCAAGCGAGAGCAGGCCAGGACAGAGGTTGTGCGACAGCAGGCGGTTCGCCAGGTCACAAGTCAATTGATTAGTGGTCCAGGTAGTAATGGTCGGGGTTACGGCAAGCATGGAGCCAGCACAACCAAGTCGTCCATGCTGTTTTGGAATACTCCTGCCGGTGATGCCGATGTGGACATTCACCAGAATGTTCCGAAGCTGCGAGAGCGAGCGAGGGATCTCCACGCGGGTACTGATATCGTGGCTGCAGCACATAAGGGGCTGCGTACTAACATTGTCGGAACCGGGCTGAAGCTTAACACGGCATTCGATGCTAAATTTTTAGGCTTGGATACGGTTAGAGCTGAGAAGCTGCGCAGTTCTATCCAGCGTGAATGGGCTTTGTGGGCGGATACGCCGAAGTGTGATGCGGCTGGATTAAGTGACTTCTATCAGTTACAGGCGTTGGCGTTCATATCCACTATGATGAGCGGCGATGTATTCGCGCTCATGCCTAGCAAGCCCCGCAGGTGGTCCACTTACGATTTGAAAATCAATCTGATTGAGTCTGACCGGTGTGCTACGCCTCCAGACATAGCGATTACAGATCGGGACAGGATTCAATCAGGGGTCGAGGTTGATGCAGACGGCATGGTAGTCGCCTACCATTTCAGCAACCGACACCCGGGCGCAGTTGGGTACAATCTTACCGGTGCCAATGAGTGGGTAAGAGTCGAAAAATATGGAATTCGCACAGGGCGGGTAAACGTCCTCCATCTGTTTGAGGCAGAGAGGCCGGGACAGCGCCGGGGTATCCCGGTAATTGCGCCGATCATCGAGAGCTTGAAGCAACTAAGTCAGTATACCAGCGCGGAGCTGGCAGCGGCCGTTATCACCTCAATGTACACCGTATTTATTACAACCCCTGCCGATGATGAAGGCGATAGCCCATTTGACGGTGTGGGAATGGATGCTGGTGATCTGGACGGCGCTGATTATGCAGCAGGAGCCAGCGGCGATGAAATCAAACTTGGTCAAGGTGCGATTATGCGCACCGACCCAGGCGAGGATGTTAAGTTCGCGGACCCAACCAGGCCCAACCCGAACTATGAGGCTTTCGTCCGTGCGATGCTTAAGCAGATGGCAGCTGCACTTGAACTGCCATATGAAATACTAACAAAGCAGTTCACCAATTCTTACTCAGCAAGCCGTGGGGCACTGCTGGAAGCCTGGAAGATGTATCGTATGCGGCGGGCGTGGTTGTCTAAATCTTTTTGTCAGCCGATCTATGAAGAATGGTTTGTCGAGGCGGTACTCAAAGGAAGAATTGAAGCACCCGGCATCTTCGATGATCCGGCTATTTTTGCTGCCTATACACGGGCGGAATGGCACGGTCCATCCCAGGGCCTGCTTGATCCGACCAAGGAGGTTGACGCTGCAGTAACACGTATCGAAAACAACATGTCTACGGCAGAGCGCGAGACTGCGGAGCTGAACGGTGGATCGTGGGAGCAAAATGTGCAGCAGCGGGCTTATGAAAAATCCCGGCTGAAGGAATTGGGCCTTACGGAAGGCGGATCAGGCGCCGGTCAGCTGGCAACACCGCAGAATACGCCAGTTGAAGATGATGAAGACGGCGAGTAAGGGGGTGAGTAAAAAGAATGGCAAAAAAAATCAAATTATCCGGAACAGTTGTTGGCGATAGAGACGCAGGGATATACGAGTGGCTTGAAATTCCGCACATCAGTCCTGCGGGTGTGGAGAGGCAGCTTACAGAAGCCAATGGGGAAGATATTGAAGTTTATATCAATTCCGGGGGTGGAAATGCCTGGGCCGGTGGCGAAATCTACACGTTACTGAGGGAGTATCAAGGCTTTGTTACCACTAAAATTCCTTCGATAGCTGGTAGCGCCGCGTCTGTCTTTGCATTAGGAGGAGATGAAGTTCTGATTTCTCCAATGGGGCAGCTGTTCATCCATAATTCATCTACTTTGACGGATGGAAACAAAGAAGCCCATCAGCAAAGCCAGCAGATGCTTGAAAGTCTTGACGAGGCCATGATCAATGTCTATGAGGCTAAAACCGGAAAAACGCGTGAGGAAATACGCGGACTGATGGAAAAAGAATCTTTTTTCCATGCGCAGCGCGCCGTTGAATTGGGGTTTGCAGATAGAGTTATGTTCTCCTCTGAAGAAATTAACCCTTCGGCAAGCATAAATCCCAGTGCGGAACTGCCTCCGGATGTGTTGGATAAGGTCCGCACCAAGATGATGGCACTCTTGCCAGGACAACCAGGAATTGAAGGACAAGAAAAAACACCTGCTGCAAAGGCTAAGGAGCCAGAAGCAGCAGCCCAAATAAAGGAGGAACCCAAGAAAATGGATATCAACGAACTGAAGGAGAAGCACCCGGAGCTCTTCGCACAAGTGACAGGCGTCGCAGAAGCAGCTGAGAGAACTCGGGTTGCTGCAATTACTACTCTTGCAGAAAAGACACCGGGATCTGCGGAGCTTGTTAAAGCGGCAATCGCTAACGGTGAAACTGCTGGCGAATTGGCAATTAAAATTGTTGAAGCGGGTCAATTGCGTATCATTTCCGCAGCCCAGGACCGTGCAGCGGATGCTGCTGAAAGTGGTGTTGATGCGGTAGCTTCACTTGAAGCAAAGACGCCAGAAACAAACAAGGATGAAGATGCAGAAGCGGCAGTCGCTAGCATGGTGGCGATGGCTCAAAATATGAAACCTAAGAACGGAGGTCGAAGATAATGTCTGATTACACAAGTCCATCGTTTGACGAATTGTTTGCAGGCGGAGTAGTTGCTGAAAGAATGACGGCAATCATTATCAAAGCGGGTTCCGGAGTAGTTACACGCGGTACCGTTTTGGGGCGTATCAGTCAGTTACCGGAAACTGACCTGTACGCAGGCACGCCGATCACAGCGCCTGTAAATTCCACGAAAACAGACGGATCACAAGATCCCTATTGCATTCTGGCTGATACAACGATTGATGCAACTACGGTCGATGTACGAGCTGCGGCCTATCTTGACGGCGAATTCAATCGAGGCGTGCTCAAGTTTGGCGGTACAGATAAGGTGGCCCAGCATGAGGTTGCTATGCGTAAGATTGGCTTAATCACAAAACGAGTAGTTAAATAAGGGAGGACAAGAGAACATGGCATCTTACCACGATATTTTAGAAATTCCAAAGTTGGTCCGGGTTGTTGAAGCATTCCCGGTTGATTCGTACTATCTGACGAACACATATGCTAGTGAAGGTGAATCCTTTACGACTGATGAAATTGAAATTCAGACAAAAAAGGGACACCGCCCACTTGCTCCATACGTGAATGAATTACTGCCGGGCAAGGTTGTATTGCGGACCGGATACACCTCCAAAACATACCGCCCGGCACTGCTGAAACCGATGCGTGTCATTACTCGCCATGATCTCAAGGTGAAGCAGGTCGGTGAAACCTTGTTGAATCCAAAAACTCCAGAGCAACGTTACCAGGAACTGATCGTAAAGGATTTGTCCGAACTTACAGACACAATTGATAGACGTAAAGTTCAGCAACTCTCTGAAATAATGTTCACTGGTAAAACTGAGCAGATCGGTGAGGGCGTCAGTCAAATCCTTGATTGGGGCTTTACAAACAAGGAAGTACTGTCTGGCACTGATCTGTTTTCGAACCCAGACACTAATGTCATTGAGTTTCTTACTGACTGGGTACAGGAGGTTATGGATAAGAGCGGCCGCACAATGCGACGTGTACTTACTACCGCGAAAGTAGCTCGAACTATCGTGAATCACCCATCTTTGTTGAAGCTGATTGATGCTAAGAAAGAAACGCTGGATGTTGGTGATCTGAACCAACAGATTTTGCCGGAGGGGGTTATCTATCACGGTTATCTGCGCCAAGCGAATCTTCAAATCTGGTCCTACACCAACTCATATACAGATGAAGAAGGCAAAGAGGTTTCCTATATCCCAGAAGGAACGCTTGCTTTACTGCCAGACGGTCAACCGTTTGAGTTCTTGTATGGCGCGAATCTAGTTGCCAACGAAGACGGCGACTTTGTGTTCGCCCAAGCTAAAATTTACCCGCAAGTACTAAGCGAAGTGGAGCCGCCTAGCCGTAAACTGCAATTGCTGTCCCGTCCAATCTGCGTTCCTGCTAACGTTGATGGATGGTATGTTGCTAAGGTACTTTAATCCAAAGGAGGAAAGATACAAATGGTATATATCGCAGAATGGAACATCCGTCACAATGGCAAAAAAATTGCTATCGGGGAACAACTCCCCAAAGAGATGAAGAAAGAGGAAATTGACCGCCTACTTTCTATTAAGGCAATTAAAGATCCGGAAGCTGAAGCGAAAGCAATCAAAGAGGCTGCTGCCAAGAAAGCAGAAGCAACTGCCGAATAAGGGGTGTTTGTTGTGAACCTCCGAGATCAGATTTTGATTGATAACCAGCGAACATTTCTTAACATCAAAGAATTCGCGGATATCTATATCATCGATGGCGAAAAAGTCAAAGCAGTTCTTAATTCAGCGACCGACAACAAGCACCCCCTGGCTTATGCTGAGGGGGTTTCGCTTGTTACGGATACTTTGCATGTGGATGTTCTGGAACTGGGTTTTACACCAGAGCAAGGTTCCTGGATGAAAATTGACGGGAAAGACTTCAAGGTTATTCGTGTTGGTTCTGACAAAGGCATGCTTGCATTATACCTGGAGGCGAATGTGGGATGAAGGTTGAGGGGTTAAGTGAAGCCATCAAGGGAACCAAAGCCCTGAAGGAACGAATGCAGCCCGCGGCTTCCCTTGCCCTTAATAGAGTCGGTCAGGGGCTAGTTACAGAGGCGGCCCGAAAAGTCAAAGAGACATACAACATCAAAGCGGCAGATGTTAAGAGCGCAATTCGGCTGGTGCTGTCTTCTCCTGACGAGGGGCAGGCGTTTATTAAGGCTAAAGGTAGAAATTTACCCGTAACACGGTTTAAAGTCACGCCTAAAGCCCCCACTGCTAAGAGACAGAAGATGGTTAAAGTTGCAATCAAACGCGGCGAATCCAAGAAGGTAGGCAATGCCTTTGTTGCTACTCGGCGGGGGGCTGTCGGCGTGATGAAGCGGCAGAAGCCAACTGGACAAAGCGGGCGTGCCCGTATCTTGAACGCCAAGGGATTCCGGCCTGAGCTGCCAATTGAGGAGCTTCATGGACCCGCCATCCCGCGTATGCTCAACGAGCCGCAGGTACTGGAACACATTCAAGGAGAGGCGCTTGACCGAATGGAAAAGCGTTTAGTCCATGAAATCAATCGCATTTTGAAATGAGGTGATTGTGATTTCAACACCTATATTGTTGATCAAAGAAATACAGAAATTTATTCAGGATGTTGTGAAAGAAAGCGTTATTCAATCACCTGCCGTTCATTTGGGTTTTTTGCCCCGAAGGAGCAAGGACAATGCCGATACGGCAGAGTTTCCTTACATTTTGGTACGTCCGGCAATTGGAATAGATAACGACGATTGCAAGATCACTGTGCATTTGTTGTTTGGGAGTATGGCCGACGATGATCAGGGGTTCCTTGATCTGTTCAACCAGATGGAGCGGGTAAGAATTGCACTGCTGAAGCAGCAGATTATAGACCACCGATTCCGCATTGAACTGCCATACAAGTGGGAGTTTCCACCGGAGCAGCCGGAGCCCTACACCATTGGACTTATAACAACGATTTGGACACTGCCTACAGTACAACCAGAGGAGGGATTGTTTTGAGTATTAAAAATGTAAAAAAGGATGAAGCGGAGAGCATCAATGCAAGCACGCTTGATGCTTCTACCGATGGAAAAATGATTTTGGAAGAAGCAACGACTGAAGATGTAAAGCGTATCGCCCCATTGATTTACGTTGGTCCTAATCTGCCGGGTGGACGTCTGCTGCAGTCTACCGTATTCCGGGGAGGAATCCCCGTATACTTGCAGCCATTGCTTAAGGAACAGCCTTACGTTTCCGCGCTAATCGTCCCAGTGGACGAAATGTCTGGGGTACAGGAAAAAATCGTCCAGACAGGGACAGCAGAATTTGTAGCCTATCAAGCAATTCTGAAAGGAGGCACACCTGATGGCGTTTAAACATGGAGTTACGATAATTGAGCAGGCTACATCCGTACTCGCCCCAACAGAGGCGACAAGCGGAATACCATTTGCTGTGGGTACTGCCCCGGTGAATTTGGCATCAGCGCCTGTGCCGGTGAACACTCCGGTCCTTGTGTACTCCTACGCTGAAGCAGTTGCTGCTCTTGGTTACTCGAATAATTGGAAGGATTACACGCTCTGCGAGCTGATATACTCCCACTTTGCACTCTATGCTAAGGCTCCTATGATCCTGGTCAATGTTTTGGACCCGGCTGTTAACAAAACGACGGTTCCACCTGCGGTGCAGCCTGTTAGTAACCGGGTGGCTACATTGGCAGTAGATGGCGTATTGCTGCCGTCTGTTGTTGTTAAGTCCTCAGATGGGGCGACCACATACAGCAAGGTTACGGACTATACTGCAGCATTTGACGATGCCGGTCATGTGATGATCACTACTAAGTCTACGGGGGTAATCGGAGCAAGCGTTGCCCAGCTGCAGATAGGGTACGATAAGATCAATCTTGCGGCGGTTGATGCTGATGATATTATCGGTGGGGTTACCTCGGAAGGAGTATATACCGGATTTGAACTGGTCAACCAGGTGTATCCTCGCTTTGGCATCCTTCCGGATCTGCTGTTAGCTCCGGGCTGGTCTCACTTGCCTACGGTTGCCGCCGTCATGAAGGCCAAGGCTGGGAATATCAACGGCAACTTTAAGGCGATGGCCTTGACTGACATAGATCCTGCGCAGCTCTATACGGCGGCTGGCTCATGGAAGTCGGACAACAGCTATACCGGTCCTCTCCAGATTGCAACATACCCTATGCTGATGCTGGGAGATAAGCTATTCCACTACTCCACTCAGCTCGCTGGGCTCATTGCGGCGACTGATGCGGCGAACGGCGGTATTCCTTTTGCGTCCCCGTCCAATAAGTCACTGCAAGCAGACGGAACGGCGCTGGCGGACGGTACTGCTCTGTTCTTGGGGATGGATCAGGCGAGCTATCTCAACAGCCAGGGGATTGTCACAGCGCTCAATCTTGGAACGAGCGGCTGGAAGTCTTGGGGCAACAATACCGGGGCCTTCCCGGGTGTGACGGACCCGAAAGATGCCTTTATTCCGGTTCGGCGTATGTTTAACTGGATCGGGAACAGCATCATCCTAACCTATATGCAAAAGGTGGATGATCCAATGAACACGCGGCTGATCACAACAATAACAGACAGTATGAATATCTGGCTGAACGGTTTGACAAGTTCAGGCGCTTTGCTGGGTGGACGTGTGGAATTTAATGAGTCTGAAAATCCGGTAACGGCATTGATGGCTGGTAAAATCACGTTCCATCTGCACATCACTCCGCCAGGACCGGCACAGGAAATCTCATTCCTGCTTGAATACGACACAACATACCTGTCCGCGCTGTTCGCGGCTTAGAAGGGAGACAAATTAATGATTATTCCTGAGCGGTTAACAGGGTACAGCGTGTTTCGCAATGGTACTGAACGACTTGGAACATCGAATGTGGAACTGCCAAACCTTGAAGCACTAACGGATACAGTGAGCGGCGCGGGCATTGCAGGTGAAGTGGATTCGCCTACTATCGGCCATTATGGCAGCATGCGGACAACACTTAATTTCCGAACGATTGATGTCCCAATGCTCAAACTTTCTGCGCCAAAAAGCCAGGCGCTTGATTTTCGTGGAGCTCAACAGGTATACGACTCTGCGGCCAGTGAATACAGGATTGTACCTGTGCGGGTCAGCATAAGAGGCATCCCAGTAACAACGACAATGGGGTCTTTTGAAACCAATTCCGATACCGGTAGCTCGATTGAAATTGAATGCACATATCTGATGGTTATGGTTGACGGTGTAAAACAAATTGAGATTGACAAATACAACTACATTGCTTTTATTGACGGCGTGGATCATCTTGCCGCCTATCGTAAAAGCTTGGCACTGTGAGGGACTAAATAATGACAAACGAAAAAAAGAATATTGCAGTTGAGGCTGACGAGCGGGTTTACACGCTTAGTCGGCCTTTCGTTTTTGAAGAGCAGGAATACACCAGTCTTACATTGGATTTTGACGCACTTACGGGCGCAGACCTGTTGCGGATTAACACGCAATTCGATGCTGATCAAAAAATCCCTGTGTTTGTTAAAGCATTATCCCTGTCTTATCAGATCAATATTGCTGCTGCGGCAGCCAAAGTACCATTTGAATTCTTTAACAAACTTCCTGCCAAGGATGTATCCAAAGTGGGGCTGCTGGCGCAGAATTTTTTGCTCATCTAGGGTTAGCAGATAAAGAGGGGCCGCACAAGCTGAAAAAGCTGGCTGCGGCCCTTTCTTCTGCTTATTTCACGCCAATTCCTCACTGGCTTAGCATGCCTGTTGAAGAGATGTATGACTGGATTGAGACGGCGAATGAAATGTCCAAAGAACGCGAACAGCAACAGCAGCAACGGCAGAAAAAGAGGTGATATAACCCATGGCCGGCAAAGAGTACAAAATAGCATTTGACCTACAGGCCAAGCTGGATTCCAGTTATAACACTGGCATGCGTAAGGTGCTGGAAAATCTTCAGGAACTGCAGACCACAGCCCGAGCAATCGAAGCAATTCGGATATCTGGCGATATGGTCCGACCACTCCGCGAAGGATTGCAAGCAGCGGAGCGGGAGTTTGATCAATTGCGCCGGATGCCGCATATTGACGGTATATTTACGGAGACGGTCAAGGAGCTCAAAGATGCCGTCAAAGAGTCAGCGCAACTTTCCCGTAATCTGCAAGAGATCGCCCGTATACGCATGCCTTCCAACATGTTCGGCAACGACCTTCAAAGGTACACGCGCGATATGCAGGAACTTGAGCGCCGTATGCGGGAGATCAACGACATTCAAGGGCCGCAGCCAGGAGATTCTGGCGGTGGCGGTGGAGGCGAAGGTGAAGGCGGCGACAGCTCAGGTATGTGGGCTCTTAGCGGGGCGGTTATCGCAGGCGGTGCCATAGCTGGTGTTGCGGCTGGGGCCGGATTAGCTGCACATGCAGTATTTTCGTTCTCAGAAGAGTACCAGGAAGCGATGAACCAAATTCAATCATCTACCGGGGCTACTGACAAACAAATGCTGGGGTTCAGCAAGATTGCTGAGGACCTTTACAACAACAATATGGGTGAGAATTTTTATGATATTGCTGAAAGCATGAGCACTGTTCTACAGGTGACAAAACAAACTGGAAAGGCACTTGAAGATGCAACCAATAGTGCGATTGTGTTCAGAGATGCCGCAGGAGAAGATGTTGCCGAATCAGTGAAAGCGACTGATACAATGGTTAAAAATTTTGGTGGTGATTCGGTCAAAGCTTACAACCTTCTTGCTCAAGGATGGCAAAAAGGATTAAATAAATCCGGGGAATTATTAGACAGTGCCAATGAGTATAGCGTCTATTTCGACAAAATCGGGTTCAATGCTAATCAGATGTTTGATACATTTGCTGCGGGGCTTGAAGCAGGGGCTTTTAACTTGGATAAAGTTGGTGATGCAGTTAAGGAGTTCGGCATCCGGTCAAAGGATGGTTCAAAGACGAGTATCGCCGCGTATCAGTCACTCGGATTAAATGCAGAGAAAATGACAGCGACATTTGCTGCTGGCGGTCCTGCAGCTAAAAAGGCATTTGATCAAGTTGTTGCGGCTATTGCAGCTGTAAAAGATCCGGCAAAACAATCAGCAGCAGCTGTAGGGCTATTCGGAACGCAAGCAGAGGATATGGAAATAGGAGTCATTACGTCTCTCGGAAATGCAAAGAGTCAATTTGACTCTACCAAAGCAACTATTGATGAGATTGCAGCAACAAAGTACAACACGATAGGCCAGGCCTTCGGCGGAATAGGACGGACGCTTCAGACCAGCCTGATCCTCCCTATCTCAAAAAAACTACTACCTATATTTTCAGAACTTGCTGGCAAAATGACAGTTTGGGTGCCTGCTGTAATGGGGGCATTTGGCAAAGTTGGGGATGTTGTCTCTGATACCGTTGGAGTTATAAGTAAAGTTTTATCTAGTGGATTTAGTGATCAGAGCGCGGCGGCTTCAGTCAATTTTTTAGACAGGATGGGCCTTGACTTCTCCACGGCTACTCAAGTTGTGGATACCGTGAAAAACATTTTCGGCAGTATCAGTGGAGTTATTGAGAATGGTAAAAAGTTATTCACCGGGGGGTTCGACATCGCCGGTTTATTTGGATTTAAAAAAAAGGACATGAAGGGCATCACTTCCGGGTTTGAGGAAATTGTCGGCGGTCTTATGGATTATTGGGCCGACTTCGGCAAGAATCTGCTTGGATTATTGCCGAGTATCAAAGGTGTCTTCGCTTCACTCGGCAATATCATCAAGACAGTAGCCCCGATTTTCGGTGTTCTGGTTACGACAGCAGTTTCAGGATTCAAAGCTGTTTACAATGCAATTTCTCCTATAGCGACTTACCTTGCAGGCAAACTCTGGCCGATTATTCAAGACATTTTTGCTTACTTAGGCACTCAGGTATTTCCACAGATTTCGCGGCTTATTGCAGCACTTATGCCTCAAATCATGAGTATAGCTACCAAGACTCAAGAGGCTTTTGGAGCAATCGGAGGGTGGATAAGCGGTATGTTCGAGGCTGTGAAGCCAACACTGGACTTGCTGTTCCTCGCTTTTCAAATAGTTTGGGGAAATATTAAAATTGTTGTCTCCAATGCAATTGATACCATTGGCGGTGTGATCAGTGGGCTGCTTACCTCTTTAGGCGGAATTATCGACTTTGTAACCGGAGTGTTTTCGGGTAATTGGGGTAAAGCATGGCAAGGTATCCGAGAAGTATTTGAAGGTATATTTGACGGTCTTGGAGCAATCCTTGCATTCCCGATCAATGTCGCTGTAGATGCCATAAATGCAGCCATTCGGGGAATCAACAAAGTGAACTTTGATATTCCCGATTGGGTGCCCGGCATGGGCGGGGAAACATTCGGCTTTAGTATCCCTGAGATTCCCAAGATTGGCGGGTATGCAAAGGGCGGCTACGTTGACAGTCCAGAACTGGCGTGGGTGGGCGAAGGTCGATCACCGGAATGGATTATTCCAGAGAATAACTCGGCACGATCACAGGGGCTGCTGCAGGCTGCTAACCGGAGCATGGGCGGCGGAAATGCAAACACCGACAACAGTAAAATGGTGATCAACTATAATCCAACCATCATTATCCAAGGAAATGCTGATAAATCTACGGTTGACATGGCTGTTAAGGCAGGACATGACGACTTTGACAAGCGCATGAAGGGCTGGAACCAGCAGAGAGCTAGGGTGAGCTTATCAATATGACATATACAACAATACAAGGCGACACCTGGGATGGTATCGCTTTTAATCTATACGGTGATGCTCAGCTTATGACGCTGTTGATCAATGCAAACCCGCAGCACGTCGCGACGGTAGTATTCTCCGGCAATGTTACACTCAATGTTCCGGAGAAGCCCGCTGAAGCCTCTGACACGCTACCACCGTGGAGAAGGGAGGAATAACCTTGGAAAAGATACAGGACGCTCGCAGGGCGGTGCTGGTGATCAATTACAACGGCAAGGACGTTTCCACTGACCTTGCAAAGTTTCTGACTGATTTTACTTATAACGATGCCGCCCCGGGTGATGCAGACGATATATCTATCAATCTGGAGGACAGGGCACAGAATTGGCTTGGTCCGTGGTCTCCGGTTGAGGGCGACAAGATAAAAGTCGAAATCAGAACTGTCAATTGGGAGAAACGAGGGGAGATCAAGAAATTGCCCCTCGGCTCTTTCGAGGTGGATACATTTGAGTTCAAGGGGCCACCGGATGCGGTATCTATCAAAGCCCTGTCTATTCCCCTCGGCTCGGACATAAGGCAAGAGAAACGTTCGCGGAGCTGGGAGAAAGTCGCATTAAAGACAGTAGCCGCGCAAGTCGCAAAGAACTCAGGACTGAAGCTCCTCTATGAAACCAAGGACAATCCGTCTTATGACCGGCTGGACCAGAGCGGTATGTCTGACCTGGCTTTTTTAGTAGATACAGCAAAAAAAGAGGCTATTGCAATCAAAGTTGCGGGGGGCCAGCTCATTTTATTTGACGAGTCGGATTATGAGAAAAAAAAGACCATAGCTACCATTACTCGTGGCAAAGATAACGTGCTGTCTTATGGGTTTGGCTGGAGCACAACCCTTGTGGCCTACCGCGCCTGTGAGGTCAGTTACACCGATGCCAAGGCCAAAAAGACCTACAAGGCCACATATTCGCCGCCCTTTGCGCCAAAAAAGGGACCTGTACTTAAGCTTAACGAACAGGTGGATTCACAGGCAGCAGCTCTCCGGTTGGCACAGAAAAGTCTTCGGGAAAAGAATAAGGAGGCAGGTAAGGGGAGCTTAACACTGATGGGTGATATCCGTATGGCAACCGGCCTGACAATCAACATTAAGGGCTGGAAACGATTTGATGGTAAGTACATCATTGAATCTTGTTCCCATTCACTTGGTAGTGGCGGGTATGTAACATCGCTGGGAATTCGTAAAGTATTGGGGTGGTGACATGATAAAAATAGGCACCGTATCCACGGCGGACCCTAAAACCAGCAGCGTACGGGTGGCGTTCGCAGATAGGGATGACATGGTATCTGCGCCGTTGCCGGTTATTACTGCAGGTGGCTGGGGGAAATGCATCGCCGTACCAGAGCCAGGCGAAACCGTGCTGTGTGTCTTTTTAGATAATGGACAGTCAGCAGGCTTTTGCCTCGGCACATATTACGGCGGGGAAGAACACCCGCCAGGCAATGGCAACCAGTTTGGAATCTGGTTTGAAGACGGCAGCTATGTCTATTATGACCGTGTTGCCAAGATGCTTCAGGTCAAAGCTGCCAGCGGTGTGAGAATCGACGGAAATTTAACCGTGACAGGCTCCATAACGCGGGGAGGTGTCAGCTTATGACAATGAGCAAGATCGGTAGTTTGGGAACAGTGGTATTCGTCGTATCCCCAGAGGCAATACGGACCTTTCAGGATTTCACCAGAAACAGCGCCGGGAGATTTGCGAAGCATGATATCATCGGACAGCAGCCCAAGACACAGTTTCTCGGGCCGGGACTTGATACGATATCATTCACGATGTGGTTCGACGCCCGCTTTAAGCTCAACCCGCGCAAAGAACTGGATAAGTTGAAAGTGATTGAGCGAGCGGGTAAGGCACTGCCCCTGATTATTGGCGGAAAGAGTATCGGAACCGGTCTATGGGTTATAACAGGGCTCAACCAGGCGTGGACAAAGATAGACAATGTTGGTAACGTGCTGCATGCCACGGCCGCCGTCAGTCTGGAGGAATACGTAGAATGAGCATACACACAGTAGATATGACTCAGCCATCCACGATTAATTTCGCACCAGATACTACGGCTGAAGAGGTAGCCCAAAATATACGGATGATCCTAACAACACCATTGGGTAGCGCTCCGCTCGCTCGTGATGTCGGCTTGGATCTCTCCATTGTAGATGAGCCATATCCGATAGCAAGAGCTAGGTTGATTGGCGAGATCATGACATCTGTCGCTACGCAGGAGCCCCGCGCGGTAATCACTGAGGTATCTTTTAATGGTGATCTGGTGGACGCGCTGACAGGTCGCCTAAGAGCCGTAGTGCGGTATAGTTTGGCAGAGGGGGTGCAGTAACTTGGAATATGTTGATTTACCGGAAATCCTCTTTACACCGGAGGATGCCGCAGAGATTCAGCAAAATGTGATAACCATATATGAGGGCCTTACTGGCCGCACACTTCAGCCTGCCGATCCGGTAAGGCTGTTTTTGTCTTCGCTGGCAACCATCATCGTGCAGCAGCGGGTGCTTATTAACCAAACGGCAAAGGGCAACCTGCTGCGTTTTGCCTCCGGTGTGGCCCTGGACCATATGGGGGCTTTCCAGGGATCAGAGCGCTTGAATGCTTCTGCGGCGATTACCACGTTGCAGTTTACATTATCCATTCCACTGTCTTCAGCTACGGGTATACCACCAGGAACGCGGGTCGGTGCTCAGGGCGGCGACGGCTCCATATACTTTGCAACTACGGAGTACATGGAGATTCCTGCCGGGGCAACAACCGGCACAGTGATAGCGGCGTGCTCAACATCCGGCCCGGCTGGAAACGGCTTTTCGCCCGGTCAGATTAATGTACTCATGGACCAACTACCATTTGTGCAAACGGCAACCAACCTGACGGCCAGCAGCGGGGGAGCGGCTGCGGAGATGGATGCCTCATTTAAAGACCGTATCCGCACCGCGCCGGAGTCATACAGCACAGCGGGCCCACGTGGAGCCTATGAATTTTGGGCAAAGTCCACATCAGCTGCAATATTGGACGTACACGCCTACTCGCCGGATGAAGGCAAGGTTACGATTGTGCCTCTGATGGTCGGCGGGCAGATCCCTGGGCAGGATGTGCTGGCCGCAGTAGCGGAGAAGCTGGAAGACCGAGGCATACGGCCTTTGACAGACAAGGTAACGGTGACGGCTCCGACTCCGGCATCCTATGACACGACGCTGACCTATTATATCGGTCGCAGCCGGGCGGCAGAGGTTCCAGCTATCCAGTCAGCGGTAACGACGGCAGTCGCTGGATATCAGCTCTGGCAGAGGTCCAAACTGGGGCGGGATATCAACCCCTCGGAGCTGATATCCCGCGTCATGGCAGCTGGGGCGCTGCGAGTAGTGCCGATAGCTCCAGTGTACACAGCGCTGGATGCGACACAAGTCGCCCAAGACAAACCATCCACAATCACCTATGGAGGGCTGGTCGATGATTAATATCCAAACGGTAAGCCTGCTTGATTTGCTGCCGCCGTCGATCCGGTCTGATCCGGCGATGGCTGCCGCTGCTGCAGCGCTGGATACGCAGCTCCAGGAGACTACTGGCATGATTGCGGCCCTGGATATCTTCGGGCGGGCGGCGGAGTGGACGGACGCGGAAACTGACGAACTAGCCTGGCAATACAATCCGCCCTATTATGATTCAGAGCTGCCATTGGATCAAAAGCGGATACTTGTTAAAAATGCGGTTCCGTTTCATCGGCACAAGGGTACGCCGAAAGCCGTCGAGGATCTGATTGCGATTCTGTTCGGTGAGGGAGTAGTTGAAGAATGGTGGCAGTATGGCGGCGATCCGTATCACTTCCGGGTATTGACGAATAATGCGGACGTAACGACAACGCGAGCGCAGGAATTTATTGAAGCGGTGGAGGCAGTCAAACGCCTCTCTGCTGTACTGGACAGTGTAACAATTACGCAAGCGGAGGATTTGCCGCTATATTTCGGTGTGGTCTTGCACATCGGGGATCATATAACGATTTAAGGAGGGGTAAGCCGTGGCAGTATTTGGCGGCATGTCATTAACAAATAAGGGCCTTGTGCTGCAAGGTAAGGCGCAGGCAGGGACGCAGCTCAATTATACAAGGATTGCTGTCGGTGACGGTTCTCTCAGTGGGCAATCGGTGCCCGCACTTAATGGCCTGATATCACTCAAAAAAAATCTACCTATTTCCCGTCTGCGCCCGCAACCGCCCAATAAAGCGGTAATAGGCGCGACTCTCTCAAACGCCGATATCACAACGGGATTTTTTTTCCGGGAGATCGGCGTTTTTGCTCAGGACCCAGATGTCGGAGAAATCCTGTACGCCTACGCTAACGCCGGGGTGACAGCGGATTATATAGCTGCCGGCGGCGGCTCGGATATCATCGAAAAAGCTATCGACTGCGTGGTGATCGTCGGCACGGCTGCAAATATCACCGCTATGATTGATAATTCACTGGTCTTTGCTCTGAAATCTGAGCTGGACGCTGTAGCAGCTGTGAAAGTGGACAAAATTTCCGGTAAAGGGCTGTCTACGAATGATTTTACGAATGCTGAAAAGAACAAGTTAGCGGACATAACTGCCGGAGCAGGCGGCCCTGGATCGGCTAACGATACGGTAATCGGTAACCGCACAGCCGACCCAGCGACTACTACCGCCTATGGTCTGGTAGGTACGCTTACACAGTGGCTCTCTTGGATTGCCAAGTACTTCCAAACAATCACAGGCACTACAAACCCTTTTGACGCGCCGGCCATTACTTTAGCCGCTACTAGAATACACGTTAACGACAACACTAGACATATCTCATCTGCAGAACGTACTACTTGGAACGCTAAAGAAACGCCTGCAGGGGCTCAGACTAAAGCTGATGCAGCTAGAGATGCAGCAATTGCCGCCTCAATATCTACAGGACAAAGAGGTATAGCAGGTGGTGTAGCTGCGCTCGATGCAAAGCGGAACGTGCTAGCAGATGGTATTCTACTGCCGGGGTACTCCCTTAGTAGGTACGCATTTAGTACAGCGCCTAGTGTAGCTAACCAAAAGATGGATTTTTATTTTCCTTTTGAGGGCGTCTCAGGCTACATCGAAGTTGAAGTAAGTGGAACATGGTCCTTTGGTCAGTCTCAAGGGAAACTAGTGAAGCGCATAAATATAATTGCTAATGCAACTGGTGGGATTGACTCTCAAACCAGCGAATACACCGATGTAACAGGACCTGTCCAAGACAGTGTTGCAATTTCAGACCTTAAGTCAGATACGACCAACTCTAGGTTCGTTATAACGCTAGAGATGCTGAACTCTCAGGGCAATACATTTACCGTTCTGATTAGACGTCATTCCCCATTCGCTGTAACACCTCTTACTATGGGTACAGTGTATACAGGCACAGCTACAACTTTGCCTAGGGCTGTACAGACCGTACCGAACGATACAACTACGCAGTCTGGACAAAAGCTCTTAAACGAAGCTTCTGTATCTGGTATAGGGAAGCTAGGGAACTACATTACTAATGCAGACATCTTGTACGACAATGGATTTTATAACGTTCCTGCTACCTGGACAGGTAGTCCATTCCCAGGTTCCGATGGAGCCAACCAAGGTTACCTAAATCACTTTACGTGGGACGTAGGTGGACTCTATGCTCACCAAGTATTTATGCCAATCAATACAGGAGACATAAACAAGAAGAGTTTTAGATACAGACGGAGAATTAATGGCGTGTGGGACTCCACTTGGACTACTCTTTTCGGTACGGAGAATAGCTACGAACTATTTATAATTAGACACTTATTTGTTACCGGGAATGTTGACAACTACACAGACCCAGGCACATATGTGTTTTTTGAAGGCTCGTATACAAATGGACCAGCTGCAGGTATGTCGTATGGGCTACTAAAAGTCTTCGTGGGCTTTAACGGATTTTTGGAGCAAGAAGCAATATCTGTTACTTCCCCTTATACGAAGTCTTACAGATCGCGTACAGAAACTGTATGGGGACCTTGGCGGAGAATACTTACTGATGTTGACTCCACTTCCTTCGCAGGTACTTTTGCTCCGATAGCACATGAACATAGCAGGCTAGTTGCCACTACTACTACCCGTGATATCAGACCTAGCCTAACAGGTAAAGGGCAGTTTGCTCCTTACTTTGTTTCACGATCTGGTTTAAACGGTGCCGTTTCTACTGACTACTCAGATATGATCGTGCTTAACACTTATGACGATGCCAGTGGTGGGAAAGTAAATGCGCTGGTCTTTGATAAATCTACGTTTCAGATTTTTCACTATCAAGCCGCCCAAACAGATGCTGCATGGGGAAATCCTATGACTCTGGCATATGCAAACACTGTATCAAAAACCCGTTCAAATGATAAAGAGTTTTTAGTGTCTACTACAGCCGCTAATACTTTGGTGTCCGCAGCATCTTTTACCTCATCTGCAAATGTGACAGTTAAGGCTTACCTGCGCCTGACAGCGGCCGCCACAGTAGAAATAGCTGTTTGGTATCAAGATGCCGGAGGAGCAAACACGGCATACATCGTGCCGTCAAAAGCCTTCACAGCAGCGGGCGGGTACTGTTTCGTACCTCTGTTTCTTAACGTTGCAAGTGGAAGTGGTATGAATGTAGTAACCACATGCAGTGTAGCGAACGCAGCTCGGATTTCAGTAGTTATAGAGGAGGCTTAACCTATGGGAACAACAACTCTTATATTACCCGGAACAGCCGCAGCAACTGATGTTAAGACAGGGAAGAAATTTAGCTCGGGTACTCTATACAATGCTGACGGCACTATGATTGATAATGGTGCTATGAACTTCACACCTAGTAGGACCAACCAGCGTATTCCTGAAGGGTACCATAATGGATCTGGAAACGTTGCGGGAGTGTACATTAATCCTGCAGACCTTAAAGCTTCAGTAACCTATTATGGATGGACTGGAACTTATCAACCCACACCCGTAGGGGACTTGCAGACAATTGGACTTACTGCCCCAGCATCTGTATCAACCACAAGCATAAGCTTCCTGATTAATTACACTATTCCCAGTGGGAAGACATTACTTAGCTACACCATAGAACCCTCAGAGAGTGCAACGTACTTTCTAAAATCCAGCCTAACGGGGACAAACCAGCTCTGCCTGGCAGCATCCTATACCGCTGGATCGGGAAGTATGGGAACTAAAATAGGACCTTCAGCCAACAATGTAGTAAGCGGAGCTGATCTCAGTAGTTTTAATTCAGCTACGGGTGTCATATCATTTTATTACTATCTTAGTACATCAGGTTCTGTCACAGTTTCGCTTAATAATGCGTCTGGAGTAAGCTTTCAAATCAGATACAGCTATTTTTAGCAACTACTGCACAAACTTAAGCATGAAGTAATCAAATGTGGTGAATATTTCCACCCTTTTCGGCGCCCATAGAGGCGTTTTTATTTTGCCCTCGGGGTTGTTCCCGGTGGCTATCATTTTACCAATAGAGATAGAGGGGAGCCGTTCATAATGTCAGACGGGGGAGCGCAAAACAGAGGAGGGAGCGGGGATGTAATGCCGATACAAAGGCTGGAAGAGGTGGAGCAGCAGCTGCAGGGGATGGCTGTGGAGTTTACGCGGCTATCAGCTGAGAATGTCACTGCAAACACAAAACTCAGGCTACTGGAAGAGAATGACCATCGCCATGAAGAGAATATCAAACAGATCAAGGAATCCACCATTGAAATGAAAGTGCAGTTCAATGCGATTATGGGAAAGTTTGATCAGTTAGAAAACCGGATTTTCATGCTATTGCAACAATCTGGAAAAGACAATCAAACCGAACGTAAATTCTGGATGGACCTGCTTAAATATGTGCTTGGCGGGACGATCTTCGTCATTATCGGATATATCTTTTTAGGGGGAAAGTGAAATGCAAATTATCCAAAAAGGCAATCAGTACACTAACAGCAGCAGCCGGGACGGTCACGCTCCGATTGCAATCGTGGACCACATCAGTGGCGGCACTATGAACAGCATGGATTCCTGGTTCACATCGTCCGGAAATGAGCAGAGCAGCGCCCACTTTGGCGTTTCTAAGGCCGGAGAGATTCATCAGTATGTACCGATTGATCGTATGGCCTGGGCTAATGGATTGTCAGTCATAGCAATTGCAAAAGCGACAGCGCCACTTATTAAGGAGCTATCACCTGTAAATCCAAATAAGTACACTGTCAGTATCGAGCACGAAGGGACGGACGGATCACTGACAGAGGCACAGTTCGCCGCGACGGTATGGCTGCACAAATATATCAGCGCTGAAGTACAAAGGATCTATGGCAAGCCTATAGCGTTTGATGATAAGCATGTGATTGGACATTTTCAGGTGGACCCAGTTCGTAAGCCATACTGTCCCGGACCTAAATTCCCATGGAGCCGGTTATATGCTGCGTTAAAAACAAAGGAGGATGAAGACGTGAAAGTTGATAAGGCAGAAACGATAGTAAACGGCAATAGATTGGCGGACGACAGCATTTTGATTGAGGGTAAAGTATATGTTCCGTTGGCTGCAGTAGGTGAGGCGCTCGGCGCAAAGGTGAATTGGAACAACGTAACGAAGACAGCCACACTTACAATCAAGGGGGCTAAATAACCATGAATAGCAAATGGCGTAACTATGGCTTGTGGGTATCTTTGACGGCAGCAGTGCTCTTGGGTGTACAGACAATCGGGGCAATCTTCGGGGTACACCTGGCCCCGGAAAAGTATGACGAGGTAACGGCGGCGGTGAATGCAGTCTTAGGTATCTTGGTGGTACTGGGGATCGTGAGTAACCCGGAAGCTGGCAAAGGCTACACGGATCGGAAACACTGAGTGTGTAGTCGGAAAGTATCGGCAAAAGCCCGTCAACCTTAACTGGTCGGCGGGCTTTTTTTGTTTTTATTTTTCATGGCGGGGAGTTTGAACCAGTAAGGATCTCCGACATACGTAAACCCGTCAGGATCAGAAATAGTACCGGCTTGATAACGGGATTTTATTGTGGAGTGGGAAATGCCGGTTTCTCTGGCGATATCCGAAAGGCGCATAGCACCCTGTGGCATTGGTTCACCGCCACGACTTTTGTAGTAATTGTTTATCCACCATTTATTTCTATACTCCTGAGCGTGTTCTTCACAGCACGTGAGACGATTGGTTCCCTCCGCGTCAAACTCCTCCCCGCAAATAATACAGGAGACAAGTCCGATCCGGCGGCGCTCATTGCGCACTGGATTGATTTCCACTTTATTTTGGTGGTAGAACACGATTGAAGTTTGAGCATCATACTCTAATCTGTGAATGGGTTGGCACTCCTCACAGAAACGTTGATTCCCACCTTGGACAGTATATAACTTTCCACATCGTTCGCATGTATCACTGCTCCCAAGCTCCCGAGTTAATCCTAAACGCTTTCGGCGTTTGTGTTCATTATTGTAAATTCGCTGACGTTCCTTGCGACATGCCGGACAATATAAGGCGCTTGGTCCTCCTGGAAACACACGCTTGCATGTACTACAGGTCCGGTCTTGCATCATTTCTCCCAGCGCTCCTTCAACCATAATGGCCGCCCCTCGACAAAGGCATCTGGATGGGGGAAATCTCCGCGATATCCACCCTTCATCGCTCTTTTTGCCTGTTGGCCGATATTCTGCTTGGATGTCCCTAAATGACGGGAGAGCCAAGCAGAATCGACGTATTGGAGGGGCGTTACTACTTTCCCTCAGTGACCCCGAATTCTTCATCCAAAGCTTTATTTACTGAAGCAGCAAGGTTTTCAAGATCTACATCAGCTGCAGCATTTACAACGGCGTCAACATCCTCGGAATCGTGAGATTCTTTTAACTCCGCAATACGTTCGTCTAAGGCTTTTTGATCTTCAATAACTTGCGACCACCAGGAGAAGGTATCCTGCTCAGCCAGGAAAGCACCGGCTCCTTCGTTCCAAGTGAACTGACCATCTGCGAGCGCATCATAGTTTCCGATAAAATCTTGAACATAATCAACACCCGTTTTTGGGTCAATCAGTGTCAGTTCTTTGATTTCATTTGTTTCGGTGATCTGTACTCTCATCATGGTTATCTATCCTTTCAACCGCATCCGGTGTCTCCGGTTTGTTGGTTATCCGTATCCCCTTGCTGTGATTTAAATGTACCACAAAAGATTTACTAAGTAAACCGAACATAACGGGAACGAAGTATTAATTTTCCGTTGTTTTCTCCTTAAGAAGGGCCATACCTCCGTGTTATTTGATGTACCAGTATCCAAGCACACAATGTACCTCAGTGTACTCATTTCCACCGATGTTCTCCGGGCGATAACAATAACTTCCTTTTACAAAGAATCGTCCTTCATGTGAGTAGACCAGTTTGTTTCCGATCCGCTTTATTTTTTCAACTCTGGTTTTCTCCATCCCTTTTCCCTCCCGCGTATGCCCGCTAGTAGAGTTGCGCTCCGTTGTTTATGGACAAGCTCAACCATTCCCTTATCGCTGGCATCTATCAAGGTACCAAATAAAGCTTCATCGGCCAGCAGTAGCGGGAAAATCACATTGTCCATAACAGCGTAATCCAGATATCCAGTTCGACGGCGAGGTTTCATAACCAATTTCCTCCTCCGGTTTTATTTAGGGGAGGAGCCTTGCGGCTCCTCCTGACTTGCTAATTACGACGTTGTTTGGTAATCTGACTGTAGATATTGTAGGCTGTTTCTTCGGATTCCGTTAGAGCGTATTGACGAAGAATTTCAGCCTGTCTTTCTTTGAACTCCTCCCGGGAGCTGCGACCGAGTGCAAATCGTTCGCGGGCTACTCTCAGGAGGTGTTCTCGTTTTTGGAGCTTTTCAAAAGCTGCCATTGTGATTTTGTCCATCATGTTCACCTCCTTTCTATATTCTTATTATACAACGAATTATGTTGAATGTCAACAAAATAAGTTTAATATGAACGAAAATAGTTGAATTATAGTAAGGAGTGCTGTATATTATTGGTGAGGTGATATTATGCTGAAGTTAAGGCTTGGAGAATTAAGAGGGAGCAAACCGAGTGTCAGGGAGCTGAGCGAAAAACTTGATATTCGTTGGAATACATTGAAGGATTACGAGAATAATACAGCTAAAACTTGGTCTCCCGAGCATCTGGAAAAGCTCATGAAATATTTCGGCCTGAAAGACGTTTCGGAGCTTATCGAGTACCAGGAAGATGAGCAGGTCAATCCTGGAGGCTTCTCACAGGTGGAGTTGGATATTTGGCGTAAAGTCAATGAGTATTACGAAAACAATGAAGTGAGTAAAGACTAGGGACATTCTCCCCAGTCTTTTTTTATTGGACAAAAAATATATCCATTGATTAAAAATAAGTATCCCGGTTATAATACAAACAAACGTTCTTATTTGGGGGCGCACGGATGAGTAACATGACAATAGAGGAGCGGACCATGCTCCGCGATTACATACTACTGAAGTACATGGAACAGATGGTGCAAAACAGTTTAGGGGATATAGAGCACTCCGCGAATATCCTCAAGCGCCTTTACTTGATGGCCGGGAATGCCGTTTTGGGGCGGATCAAACAGGACCAATACCGGATGCGGCGAGAGCTTAAACAATCCAATATCAAAATCCTTGGCGACGAGCAGACTGATTTTGTTATCTATCATCAGATAAATTGTAGGGGGTATACTGAGCGTTTCGGACTCACTCGGGACGTTATGAAGGCGGAAATCGGCCTTCAGCTGACAAAGTATACTTCAGAGCTGGGGGATACCTTAAAAGAAGCATCGACCAAAGCGAAATCCTGAGCGACATAGCAAAACCCCGGGGAGATCCCGGGGTTTTTTTATTTTACTGTAACAAATTTCTCAACGAATTTTTGTCTATCACCTTTGTTGAAATGGGGACCACTTATCTTCTCACGCCATATTTCATTTGAAGTAAGCGTGCTGAAGTCTACATTATAAAAGCTTTCTACGGCTCCTTTAGTCAAATCCACAGAGTACGTTTTCCCATCATAGGGTATGGTCATATCAACCGTTGCGGTTCCTGGGAATTGCTTAAATAGTCGGCTCGTTTCTTGCATAAGTAACTTATTAATCTGATCTCCAGTAGCGAAATAATTTACATAATCTTCATTTTTTATACCAGAATTCGGGTTGGCATCTTTGTATTCTTTAAAATTTTTGAAGAAAATCACACTTATACTATCCGTACCAACTTTAACCTCTTTGATGAAGGTTTTTCCTGTAAGGTTTGCTGTGTATGCAAGCACCTCATCCTTTGACAAAGGCACTTGATCAGCGGATATTGCTTGAGTTGGTGCTGTGGTTGGTTGGATAGTGGGTTTAACCGTTGGTGCTTCAGTAGGAATAGTTGTTGGTTCTGGAGTGGTCTCGACTACAGTCGGTTGTGCCTTCTCAGTGGCTGCAGGCTCAGCTTGATCAACAGTATCTTTATCGTTGGTTGTTAATCCGATGATACCACCAACAATAATTATAATCGCCCAAAATAGCCAATTCTTATAGAATGGTTTCTTCATGTTATCCCCCTAAAAATGATAATTTATAACAAAAACAGTCTATCAGATACAGGAATATATTTCTATACTAGAATAGGACCACAGATATATAATTATGTCGAAAGATTACTTTGTAGGCGGTGTATGTATGTCCTGGGAGCCATTAGGGTATATGTCTTTTTCAACAATTGAAGCAATTTCCGTTTATTGTCTGATCATGTCGTTATTTCGATTTAAATTTCAAAACTATCTTTGGCAAGCCTTGTTTATGGTGTTATTAATCAATCTTCAAAGTTACATAATGAGAAATGAATTTTCACTTTCTTACCTCGTTCCATTGATCACTATTTTGCTATATGCATTCTTTTTCAAGGTTGTGGTCAAAATACCATTGATTTGGTCTGTGGTTGTTACAGTACTGGGTTACGTGGCCTACGCATTTCTGCAAACGGGCCTGGCAAAGCTACTTTTCGGATCTATCTCAGCAGCCCAAGGGGATATTTCAAACGGATATTTGCTGCAGTTTGCGAGCGGATTTATAACCATACTGCTTTCAATATGGCTTTATAAAATTGGATGGGGATTTAAGTTCGATTTTGAACGGCTTCGCTTTAAATTCGAAGATGTACTAATGATCTTGTTAATCGCTATCTTTTTAGTCTTTGTTTCTGTTGTATTTTACTATAATGATTTGTTTGTTAACATACTGTTCTTTGCTGCAGTGATGATATTTTTACTATACTATGCGGTTCGCAAGGAGGCAGAGGAAGACATTGATTGACATGATTTCTTCAAGATTGGCAACAGGGATAAAAAATACAGTTCCAGATCACCCGGCATCGCATGCTGTGCTTAAGTTCGTCATCGCCGTCATTCTCAATGTATCGTTTATCGTTACATTGACATTTGGCGTGTCTCTATTAACTGGGCGCATAGCAGCAGCGGCTTTGATTTTGATATCGTTCGCTTTGCTGCGACAAGTGTCTGGGGGCGTCCATCTCAAATCAGGAACGTTTTGCGTGCTGTTTACCACCGTACTCTTTACGCTTTTATCTTATGTGGATATGGGCGCTGTATATGTCCAGACGATGAATCTAGTGAGCCTGACCCTTGTACTATGGCTGGCTCCCATTGGCATTGAACGTCAGACGCGGATTCCCAAGCGTCACTGGCCGAAACTTAAGATAATCGCAGCGGTGTTGGTTTTCGCTAATGTCTTGATCGGATCGCCAGCTATCGCGGTCAGCTTTTTGGCACAAGCAATAAGTCTATTCTTATCCTGGAAGGGGGTGAAATCTTTATGATTAAAAAATTACAACGTAAAACTATGTACAAGTTGGCTACTACTCTTTTGGCAGTAGCTACAATACTTGTAACTACGACAGCTAGTATTGTATACATCAATCAGCCGGAAGTGCCTGAAGAACTGCTGAAATAGATGGAGGTTGAGTATGTGCATTATAAGCGCGACTAAAGATGTAGAGGGGCGGTCAGGGCTCGTGCCTGTAAGAGGGGATGATATCATATTCCTTGGTACTGATAGTTCGTCAAGCACCATACTATTACACACTTTAGACTCCGTGTTTTATACAACCGGCACACTAAAGTATTGGACAAGGGTATTAAATGCTTCTGGGTATACATTCTACTTGGCTGATCGCAATAATAGTATAAATATCCAGAACATCGTGGAAATCAATAACTTGCTGAAGGTCGCTTACTTCGAGCGAGAACGGACAAATGATTCAAAATATTGCACGATGTCAAAAAGCGGAATTAAAAAAGTTTGTCAACTTGTGAGAGAATCAAAATCATCAGTAGTGTTTAATTAATAGCTATCCTTCGGGGTAGCTATTTTTTTGCGCATTATAACATACTTACCTTATCATATCCTGTCGAAACAAGGGGGATACGGTTGTACAATTCACCGCGATGAATTGAAATTTACAATTAGTCAATTATGGGATTTAATAGGAGTACAGGGATTCGCGTTTTGAATCCCCATTGACAAATAAACAAGTAAATGCTTTTGATGTGGGGTAAAGCGAAAGGTAAGAAGAACATTGATAAAGGATGCTTAACAAACTGTTCGGAGGAGAGTAGGAAATCTACTCTTACCTATCACCAGACCAATTAAGTACATAATAAGTCAGTTACCCTACAGTTAAGGTAATGGGCTGCATTGATTGCAAATTCCAAGGACATGTATGCATCACCGGATATTTCATGTGTCGAGCAAAAGCTGCAGCTTTAATTCCCTTTTCCTTCAAGCGGTCTGGTAGCAGGCACTGAATTATATCATCATGGGGGTGCAATATGAACAAATTTTACTACCGTGTTACGGATGATAGCATGTCTGGAGACCGGATTTATACTGGTGATCATGTTCTTGTGAGGCAATCGGATTATTTCCAGGCAACTGATATTTGTGCTATCGTCGATGAAAAGGATATCTCTAAACTCCAATTTAGAAGAATTGAAGAGCAGGAAGATAACTATCTCTTGATCCCATCTAATCTGCAATATGATCATGAACTGAGAGACTCGGTCATTGTTATAGGGACGATAATTATGAACTGCATACCTACATAGAAGCAGCCCGCCAACATTAGGCGGGCTGCTTTATTGTATGAGTTTAGAAGTTGATAACAACCTTCTTGAGTTTACCAATAATGCGAATGTTAGTTTCTTCACCGGTGAATATAATTGGGGCGTAATTGGGATTGGTGGATTGCAGAATTAGGGTGTTGCTCTGTTTGTACACTTTCTTGAGCACAGCCTCCTCGTCTATAAGTACTGCAGCTATTTCTCCGTCTTCGACCTCTTCTTGTTGCCTAATCAGTAATAGGTCCCCTTCAAAAATACGAGCACCATTCATGCTGTCTCCTTTGGCTCGCAGATAAAAGTACGCACCACCGTTTATCCATGACCGGGGAGTAGTTTCATAACCTTCAATTGATTCGTATGCTACCGCGCCGTTTCCACAAGATATCTTCCCTACGATTGGTAAGCTTATGTTTTCTGATTCCGTGGGCTCTTCCCCTAAGTATGTATATGCACCTTCAGTTAGTTGACTAACAGAAACATCCAGAGCAGTTGCTAATTCTTTTAAGCGATCCATGTCTATTTTGTGTTCACCATGTTCATATCGTTGAACTGTCTTTTTTGTTATTCCTATCTTTTCGGCCAACACCTGAAGGCTGTAATTTCTAAGATCGCGGTACTTTTTAATATTCTGTCCCACCACAATATAAAAAGTTTTTGTTTCGTTCAAACCGGTCATTGTAAATTCCCCTTCATCTAATGTTTGAATATAGTATAACCACAAAAAGACACTATATACAAGATAAATATTATTTCGTGTCTTTTAAGGGTTGACGATGCAAAAAAGTGGTGCTAATCTATGGGTGTCTTAAAAAGACACGACGAGACACAACAGAGGGGGTGAGGGAATGAAGGTCACCATTAAAGCAGCAAGAGTGAATTCAGGAATGAAATCTAAGGATGTTGCGAAAGCATTAGGATTATCTGCGAACGGGTACTGCCGAAAGGAAAACGGGCATAACAAGTTCTATATTGACGAAATAGCACAACTCAGTCGGATGTTTAAAGTTCCATTCGAAAATTTTTTTGAAGCGGAGTGTCTTTATAAGACACAATGAAAAGCCTGACATTCCGCTTCATCACCATGGAAACGCTCTTTGAAAACTAAATCATCTTATCTCAGAAAGGATGGTGAAGACTCTTGCTCATACCAATAATCACAATCAACATCGGCAGCGGCATCCGTGATTTCGAAGATTTAGAGAAAGGAGAATCTCAATGATTACCATCCACAATACACACCGCCGTTTAGCCGAGCTTTACCTGCAGTACATGGCTGGGACGCTCCAGGACATCCAGGCAGCCGAACTGCTGCACTTTCTGAAGCTCAACGCTCAACTGGTCCAGGATATCGACGGACTCAAGGAGGCGGCGTATGCAGCGCAGTGCGCCGGGCATATGGACCTGGTAATGCACTTTTGTGAATTGATTGACGAGATGGAGGCGGCGCTTTATGAAACGAGTTGTACGACGGATATCGGAGGAGCAATTGAAGGGTTACATGTTGCTCTACAGGAGATTAGCGAACAGTGCCAGCAAGTCTGGTCATATGCTGCAGGCTGCCAAGTGGCAGCGCCAATATAACAACCTCCGGGAGCAGCTTACCAGAGATTGGGACTGCGCCCTTAAGAGACTGGCGGTGTCAGCATGACATTCAGAATCAGTGGGACGGTCAGATGCCCATATCCGAATTGCGGCCATACAGGGGACGTTATTACAGTCAACCATTGCCGGAAGGCTCATGGTATTGAACGTGCGGAACTATTCGGGAAATACGGAAAGCCGGTAGCCATTAGGATTGATACAGCGGCAGCCAAAAAGAACCTTGAGGGGCATGTTCCGGTGAACAGTAACGATAGACGGGCATCCCGGAAAGCTTGAGAGGAGGTGAATAGAGCAATGGGGCAGGCAGCAGATGATATTTTGAGTGGTCTTGCGCTGTGGAGGCTTTATTGATGGCGAAGAGCCGGGCCATCCACGGCAGTGTGAAGACTGCGAAAACGAAGAAAACGAGTAGGCCTATTATTTTTTTGCCAAAATCGGGGTTTTGAGCCCAAAAACGGGCAGAAAGAGAGGTTAAAACGTGAAGCGAAAGACGATAAAAACGGTCTTTGCTAACCTGCACAGCAAGCTTATCGAGTCTATTGATGATGAGGCCGCGAAGGAGCTTGTAAAGAAAAATTCTATCATCACTGGCGGCGCAATTGTATCCATGCTCCGGGGTGAGGCAGTCAACGATTACGATTACTACTTTACCAATCGGGAGACCGTTGAGGCGGTGGCTAACTATTACGTCAACAAATTCAATACGGCTCATCCGGACAGAGCAATCAAACCACGAGTGATCATCGAAGAACAGCGGGTACGCATTCGAGTGCAGTCTGCTGGGGTCGCTTCGGAGGGGAGTTCAGAGAATTATCAATACTTCGAGACGGTTGACCCAACAGAGGCAGCGTCCTATGTGAATGACGCGGTGGATGTCCTGGAGACAGTGCAAGAAGACGATAAGCCGAAATTCAGACCGATCTTCCTGACGGACAACGCAATTACGCTCTCCAACAAAATTCAGATGGTGATTCGCTTCTACGGGTCCCCGGAAGAGATTCATGACAATTATGATTTCGTTCATGCCATGAGCTGGTGGAGATCTTCGGATGGACACCTAGAACTTCCGGCTAAAGCGCTGGAGGCCATCCTCACAAAAGAGCTTCTATATCATGGGTCAAAATATCCGTTGGCTTCAATCATTCGTACTCGGAAGTTCATACAGCGGGGCTGGACAATCAATGCGGGGCAGTACCTCAAAATGGCAATGCAGCTGCATGACCTGGATTTATCGGACCTGAAAGTGCTAGAGGATCAGCTTATTGGAATGGACGCGGCGTATTTCCGCCAGATCATCACTATCCTGCAGGAGAAGCAGGACGCGGACCAGCACTTCAAAATCAGCAGCGCTTATCTAATTGAAATCATAGACCGGTTGTTCTAAAGGAGGAACACACGAACATGCAGCAGATCAAAATCAAATCAGCCACTGCGCACAATTTCAAGGTTCACCGGGATCTCATAGTTACCTTTGGCGAGAGAACAGAGATCACCGGCGACAATGGGAAGGGAAAGTCAAGCATTATTGAAATCCCCTCATGGGTATTGTACGGCACAGATACGCTTGGCAGCAAGCTTGATCCGACTCCGACCAATTATAAATTCGATATCGTTAAGGCCGAAACGCTTCTGGAAGTAGATGGAACGCCGTTTCTCCTGGGTCGCAGCATCGAGAAGGGCAAGGCAACCTATTACTTCAATGAGGCGCCACTCAAGGCCGGAGACTTCGAGGATATTGTCAAATCCCTGTTTGACCGGGACCTGTTCCTCTCACTATTCAACCCGTGGTATTTCTTCACCTTGCACTGGAGCAAGCAGCGCGAACTCATGACGCGGTACGCTACTCCGCCGGCTCCTAAAGAGGTGTACGCCGAAATGAGCCGCCTGACGGCAGTCCAGAAGCAGAAGGATATTGTGCTCAACCTGCAGGCAGAGAAGCTCACGGAGCTCACGAAGAAGCACAAGCTGCAACAGCTTAAGGATATCCATACCAAGAACAAGAACGACAAGGACGCTGCTCATAAGCGGGCAGAGGGTAAGGTTGAGGCGCTTGACCATCAGCTTTCCAAGCTGCCGGAGCCGCCAGCGGATATCGAGGAAGTCAGAGCTCAGGACGCGGCGCTGCTTGAACAGATCACGGCCATTCAGCAAAAAATCGAATTGGCCGAGGAGCCGAAACGGAAGCGGATTGTCCTGGAAAGCAGCCTACGGGCAGCACAGCAGAATGTTGAAGCAGCCAAGGCTCGTTATATGAAGGTTCACGGTGAGGAGATTGCCGAGGATTGCCCAACCTGCAAGCGGGCGCTTGATCCGGCAGCGGTTGAAGCCGTTAAGCAAAACAAAGAGGACCGCAAGAAGCCCCTGCATGACGAGCACAGCAAGGCTGTAACAGAACGCAAGGCAATTGAGGCAGAGCTTGCTGCCGTTGAATTGATCGACGTTTCGGAGCTGATCATGCACCGGAATGAGCTGGAGCAGAAGCGGGATGTGACGGCGGACACTATTACAGCACAAAGTATTCGCGGACCGTTGCAGGCCGACCTGGACAAAGCCCGCGCCGAGGAGACAGACACCCTTACTAGCCGGAACGACAGTATCTTTGTTCTTGACTCTATCAAGGCTTACGAGGCCAAGGAGGCAGAACTGCAAGCAGCCAAGATACAAGGCATGTTCTCCACACTTACCATAAATCTCTTCAAGGAGATAAAGAGCACTGGAGATAAGGACCCTTGGTTTGAGATTGAGCGTGACGGTAAACCGTACAGCAAACTCTCACGGTCAGAGCGGGCACATGCCGGTATCGAACTGACCGCCGTACTCAGTGAGCTGTCTCAGATCGTGGCTCCTCTAGCGGTGGACGACTCGGAAAGCGTGTTTAAGATCAAGCAGCCCGCCGGGCAGCTGATTCTGCTGCGGGCCGTGGAAGACCAAAAACTTGATATCAAACAGGAGGAATTATCCCATGCCAACTAAATTCCAATTCTCCAATAAGAAATTTGCACTTATCGCTGCTCTGCAATCTGGTGCTGCATATGACCTGGCAAATGTCAAATCCCGCCGCCAATTCAAACATGAGGCATCAGAGAAGAAAGCTTACGTCCCTGGTTCTCTCGGCCTCTCCAGCGTCTCCGCAACTATCAAGAAGGAGTACGGTGGTATCCTTAACCGCACTGGACGTAAGCTGCTTGCGAAGACTCGGAGGGAAGCGCGTCCGAGATTCTACAGTAGGGGGTAACAGCGATGCTTAAAACCGTTCAAATAACAAGCTATACAGGTCGCCAGGATGATTGTATTGTCCTCCGCCGCTATAGCGGTTCATACGGCATAACACTAGCCTTTCCTTTCCACGAGGACATGAGCAACCTGCACCTGCCTATGCCAGAGGCTCTGGCGTTGGCGAATGGAATCAGCGAATTGGCAGACGTCAAGCTTTTGGCACAGCCCACTGAACCCCAAGTAATAGAGCCGGTCCTTTTCCCAGAAACCTTTATTTCAAACGCTGACCAGAGCCGACTTAGCGGCCTGCTGGACCAGTATTCCACTGATTCGTACAAAGACTTATCTGCTCGCACTGCAATCCATCAAGTAATCAGCCTGCTCGGGCTTAATTAGGAGGAATATAATTCATGGCTCAAAACCAACTTGCTTCATATAATTCATATCTTTTCGGGGGACTCACAGCCGAAGACATCAAGACCGTTCATGAAACCATCGCAAAGGACTGCACCGAAGCACAATTCAAGCTTTTTATGGGTGTTGCTAAAGCAGCCGATGCAAATCCACTGATCGGTGAAATTCACCCTACCGTTTACCAGGGAAAGCTTACTTGGCAGTTTGCGGTTGACTATCATGTGCGTAAAGCAAAGGAAATGGAAGGATACCAGGGGTACGATGTTCAGATTGTCCATGCAAATGACGAGTTCAAGTATCACCAGGAGCGGGATACAGACGGGCGATACTACATTGCGATTGACGAGCACTCTGGGGGATTCCCAACAGGCGAGCCTATCGGCGGATATGCCATTGCGTACAAAGAAGGGTTTAAGCCCTTCACCGTTCTGATGGACGTCGCGGAAGTGGATCACTTCAAAAAATCGGCCATCGGTATGCAAAAGACGATGTGGACCAACAACTTCAAAGACATGTTCAAGAAGCACATGGTCAAGCGAGCGATGAAGGCAGCATTTGGGTTGAGATTCGACGACAACGATGGAGCGGAGCCGACTCCGGCGTATGACCCCTACCAGCGTACGGATATAACACCGCAGGCACCTTCTGAACCAGAAATAATTAACCCAGGCGGGAAGAATGCCGGCTCGCAGGCGGGTGGAGCGCCAAACGAGGAGGAGCGGCTGAGCCAAGCCCGTGCTGAAATGAAGGCAAAATTCAAGCAGTTAGGCATTACCGATAAGGCGGGCATGGAGGCCCATATGACGCAGTTCTGCAAAATGAAGAAGGATGTACCGTCGCTCCAAGAACTGACCGGGTACCTGAAATTGATGGATATTCACATTGCTGATAAGTTGGCCGCACAAAAGGCAGATGATGAGCTCCCAGACTGATGCGGGTCCAGTTGTTGAGATATATGTGCTCTGCCCGGACTGTATGATCTGCGGTAATGAGATCAATCCCGGCCGTGAGGAGTATATCCGCCGCTTGCGGGTATGCCCTCGCTGTTACCGGGAACTGGCAGGGGGTGCTGGTGATCGCCAAGCGAGACAGCGTCGAGCAGTTGGACTTATTTGGCGGGGCCGACCTTAGCCCTCCGGCAGCTCGACAGCAGGCGGTTAAGAGGCCAGTAGAACCAGTATTGAACGGTTTCTATTATGAAAGGTCCACTGATATGTTCGTGTCGTTTGTCCAGGGGCGCAGGCATTACGAGATGCCGGCCCGGGGCTGCGAGCACCTGAAGGAATGGCAAAATCGGATTAAGAAGGAGCGGCCAATATGAAGCAAACGAACGAGATGCGCCACATTAGATATTTTTTCTACAAACACGGGGCTAATGCTCAGCAGGTATCTAGAAAAACAAAAAAATATATTCTCGGTCCGAAAATGACCAAACGAGCTCTGAAAGAACGTCTTTCTGCTGTGATCGTTACCAAGAGCAAATACCCTGAACCTGCAGATATATCGGATGAATTTTGCCCTAATTGCGGGTGTGAATCTTCAAAAACAACGGGAAATATGGCCGAGTATCCCGAGGTGTGGGTTAAAGAAACATGCTTGCGTTGTGGCTTTTTGGTCGGGATGGCTGATAACAGTTCTTGGGACTATGCACTTGAGCACCCCGAGGAAAACTATAGGCTGGATTGAGGTGTCCAAAGCATGAAAGTTGATATCCTGGCTTCCGGCTCGGCAGGCAATTGCATCGCTCTGACAACGGCAGGTAAGACCATCCTTATTGACGCGGGTATAGCCAAAACCAAGATTGAGAAGCGGTTGCTTGAGGTCGCTATCAGGCCGGACAGCATCACGGCGATATTCATCACCCACGCCCACGGAGACCACACCAAAGGGCTGCCGCTGGCGAATAAGTACGGTATTCCCGTATACGCCACGGTGGGCGAGTGGAAGGGGATTAGCGGCGTTGATGAACGGCTCCGACGGACGCTTGAAACAAGATATGGCGATTATGAGCCGTCTTACCTCGGCGGAGTCACAGTCTACCCCTTCCATACCCACCATGATTCTTATGAGCCCGTAGGCTATGCCATCGAACCGGACATCGGCCCCCGCGCCTGCGTGGTCTTTGATACAGGCAAGCTGGACAATGACATGCTGGCGATGATGGAGGGCAGCATCTATATTATTGAAGCAAATCATGACCGGGATATGGTGGCCGAGTCAAATTATCCGGATAGCGTCAAAGCCCGGGTGCTCTCTGATCTGGGGCATCTAAGCAACGAGCAGACAGCTGCAGCTCTCACGGAGCTAATCAGAGGCAGCGGCGAACAGATTTATCTTACGCACTTATCCAGCAGTAATAACATGCCTACGCTGGCTGAGGCAACCGTTAAGGCAGCGCTCCGGCGGAAGGGCTTTTTAGAAGGAACTCATTATCATTTGGAGGTCGTATAAATGCCAATCGAAATTAAAGTTTTAAAGCAAAGCGGTAAGGTGCCAGCGGGCACATATGCAGCAAGGTATCTTAATTCAAAGGAATACGGGTTTCTGCAGCCACTGAGCCCTTGTAAAGAAGCTCAGATTATTTACGGCGCACATTCGGGCGAGATTCTTCCATATAGTGCTTATGTCGAGACAGGCCAGTTGCCAGCACAAGCTGAGCTGCTCCGGGTTAAGGAAAAGCTCATCAATGACCTGACGGCAGCAGGCCAGAAGATAACGGAGAATGCCCGTAAGATCGGGCTACTGCAGGAGAATAACGCTGTCCTAGAAGACAATATAACAGCCCTGGAGGTGCGCAAGACTCGTCTTGCGAAACGGGTTGATTCGCTGGAAAAGCGTAACGTAGAACTGCACGAAGAGCTTTCTTTGCTCCTGCAGCAGATCGAACGGAGTGTTGACGAGCATAAGGTAAAACTACCGGGGGATGTAGTGAGAGCAATTGAAAACCTACGCGGCGTAGCGAACTTCTCGAATTTCGGCATTATCCATTTCATTGATCGAACAGAGGAGCTGAAGAATCAGTTTTACATTGATAACTTCAATGTTTTAAGAAAATTCACAATGCTGGATACAAGAAAATATCTTGGTGGCTGCGAGGTGTTGCTAAGAGCCCTCGTAAATGGTTACACAGCGGATTCCTCCCAGCAGCAGAATTACGAATCGCCCTTTTGAAGCAGGTGGGATAAATGCCAGGACAGAAGCTTGACGAACCATATACGCGAATAGCGAATGAAATCTTAGAAGAGGTGGCGCGGCGAAAATTCAACGGGACGCAGTACAGCATTTTACTCATCGTCTGGCGTTACACTTACGGATTCAATCGCAAGTCGCATGAGTTGTCCGTCACGTTCCTGGCCGAAGCCATCCAAGGAGATCCAAAGGGAATCAAGCGGGAGCTTAACCGCCTGCTGGAGCGAAAGGTGCTTAAGATCACCAAGGTGGCCCACGGCAAGCGGTCTCGTATGATCGGCTTTAACAAGTACTTTTCGCAGTGGCTTGTGGGGGAGAGTCCTCCCCCTAAAAAATCGGAATCCTCAGGGGGTCAATCCTCCCCCGGTGAGGGGGCTAATCCTCCCCCAGTAGAGGGGGACGGTTCACCCCCCAAGAAAGAAAGAAAGAAAACTTTAAAGAAAGAAGAGATATATATGCAAATTCCAGCAGGAAAAACGGCATATGCGGACACTGTCTTTTTAACCACAGAGCAGTATGAAAAGCTCTGCGCCGATTTCTCAAAAAAGACAGTGGACGACATGATCGAGGCCCTGGATGAGTGGCAAACGAACAAGACGGCCAAACAGCAGAAGAAGGACCACAACAAGACAATCCGCGTTTGGATCAAACGGGACCAGGCAAAGGGTAAGCCTGTTTCAAAAACTCAGAAGAAGGAACAGGAAATGCAGATATTAAATCAGTTTTACGAGGAGGGGGCGGCTCGTGAAGCAAACGGAAATGGCGAACTTTTTAGCAATGGTCAAGACCGCTTACCCCTACTTTGAAATTACAGAGCCTGGGGTAAAGCTCTGGCACCTTATGCTCCAGGACCTGGATTATAAAGATGCACAGGGGAGACTTGTCCGCCATATACGCTCCAGTAAATTCGCCCCAACAATAGCAGAACTGCTGGCAGATGATCAGGCACCAGAGCCATCTTTCTATGAAGTCTTACGGCTTGAAGAACAAGAGGATCAGCTGCTATTTGAAGCGTATAGCCAGACGGCGGTGCCTATGCCGGATCACATCCTCCAGAAGCGGAGGAAACTGGACGAGAAGCGGAGGCTGAATGTAAATGAGCATTGAGGCGGAGCAGGCGGTCCTCGGGGCGCTTTTAGCTAAGCCGGATCTCATGGATGATTGTTACCTCCAGGGGGAGGACTTTTCCCCAGAAGATAACCACGGCCTAATAATGGACGCACTTCGATGGGCGTATGAATTTTTCACTAACAAGCCTAATCCGTTCGACCTGGTACTGCTTGCGGAACATTGGGGTAGCAAGCTTATGAAAATTGGCGGTATTAGCTACTTGGTGCAGTTGCAAATATCCACACCAACTACTGCCAATTTTGAGCAGTATCAGACCATTGTACGCAAAGCTCATATTGATAGGCAGGCGCGTAAAGCCCTCCAATATGCATTAACTCGGGATGATATCAATCTGGCTGACACTTTGGAAAGCTTGCAGAAGCTGGCAGATATACGAGTTGGCCCTGATAAATCCGGCCCGGTACTGATGGCGGATACGCTTGTTGATCATCATAAGGTTCTTCGTGAGCGGGCCAATCGGCAGGGTTTAACGGGGGCAAAGACGGCAAGCAGTGAGTTTGATCAAATGAGCGGGGGGCATCAAAACAGCGATTTTATTGTAGTTGCAGCCCGGCCATCTATTGGTAAGACTGCTTTCATCGTATGTGATTCGATTCAATCAGCCAGCAAAGGAACGACAACCGCAATATTCTCAGCGGAAATGCCGGGTGCTGATGTTACCGAGCGGCATATATGCGCTATCGGTGGGATAGACAACTCAAAGATGAGAACCGGGCGTTTATCAGAGACGGATTGGGTGAACTACGACAAGGCACTCGATATGTTGGATAATCTTCCACTCTACATTGACGACACTCCGGGTATGACCATTGAGTACATTCGCCGTCAGGTCAAAGTGTTGAAGAAGAAATTCCCAAGATTAATAGTTTACATCGACTATCTGCAGCTGATTGAGAGTGAAAAGAGTTTCACGAATAATACGGACCGCGTGAATTATGTATCGAAACAGCTGAAGCAGATGGCCCGTGTGTTTGATATTCCAGTTGTAGCAATCTCCTCTGTTGGCCGTAAATGCGAGGAGCGGCAGGATAAGCGCCCGCTGATGTCAGACCTGCGGGAATCGGGAAATATCGAATTTGATGCTGATGTCATTATCTTTTTATATCGGGATGATTACTACACCCCGGAAACGGTTTTAAAGGGCGTTATTGAACTGATAGTAGCCAAGGGCCGGAAAATAGGGACCCGGACCATTCAAATGCTTTTTAACCGGAAAAATGGGCGCTTTACGGATCTCGACAAGGACGCACTATATGAGCTGATGAAGAAGGTCAAAGAGCAAGAGCAAGAGCAAAAACGTAGAAGGTGACCGGATGAAATTAATTCAAGATGATGAGCAATATGAACGAGCGCGTGAGGGGTTGTTCTCCATAGCTGCTGAACTGGATGATCCGTTAAGCGGCATGCCGGACGATGAACGCAAGCGACAAAATCTAATCTATGACCGGACCGTTGAATCTGTGCGTGAGTATCGACGGAGTGAATTGGTAGTGACCTTTCCAGGATTGAAGCAGGTGTATGAACGCCTTGGATTTCCTTACCGAGACTTTTCACAAGCCCCTCTGGTAGAGCAGGTGAAAGATCCAGAAGCGCCGGCAAGTAGTGAATCAGTCCCTGCTCCGGTGGAAGAAGCACCTGTACAAGCGACAGTGTCACGCCTGTCCGGCTGGCTGGATGATTGAAAGGAGATTTCGATAGATGGGAGATTGCAGATATCCCGATTGCAAAGCAGCAGCTTTGCAGACATGGGCGCTTGTGCCGCTGTGCGCAGAGCACAGGGAATTGATACGGGAAGAAACGGAGAGATATTACAACCAACAGAAGATGCCGTATCATGATCGGAAACATTTCATGCAGATCATGCCTCTGATCCCTTGGAGCCGGAAGGAGTGAGGGTATGAGATTTGTAGGCATTGACCCAGCAACGCATACAGGATTTGTTGCTATCAGCCCCAATGGGAAACTGGCTGGCTGGACCGAATTTGTTGGCAAAGGGGCGACAGCCCCGGCTCGTATAAACATGATCTTTAACGAAGTATATCGCTATTTAAAGCCCGAAGATGATGTCTGTATTGAAGGGTTTGCAATGGAAGCAAAGCACGATATTAACAAAGTAACTACCGGATTCAATTGGGGTGCGCGATTGGCAACTGACCGAAAAGTCGGCGGCTTCATTATTGCAACGCCGAACCAATTAAAAAAATTCGTGAACGTCTCCGAGTGGGAAGGCGTACCCGGGAGCAAGGTCAGGCTGGACGGGAAAGCAGTTAAACGCCTGGTAATGGCTGAGGTTGAATCCCGCTGGGGAGATAAGCCTAGAACGGAAAATATAGCTGACGCATATGTGTTGGCGAGGATTGCCGAGGCAGTCTATAACGTCAAGAATGGGCAAGATCGGGAGATCTACCCCATATATCAGCAGGAAGTGATATGGGCAATTACAGATCCAGAAGGGTACAAAGCGGCTCAAAAGAAGAAGCCAACAACGAACAAACGCCCAGGGAAGCCTGCGGCGGCGGGCAGTCACACCCAAAATGCGGGTCAGGGGAGCTTATTTTAAGGAGGTGGGCAGCATTGAACTGGAGAAAAGCAACGATTCAGCAGCTGCAAGAAATCGGGTATGTCGATCTTGAAGCGCACCCGGTATACCGACAAGAAGCGCAAACGGAGCTGAAGCGCAGGCTGCGGCAGCGCTGGAGCCGGGTCAATTACAAGATGAAGAAGGTGTATCCAAGATGAAAACAGTCATACGCCTACGGGACGACAACGGCTGGATCATCGGCACTGTACAGGCAGAGGAACTGCCGAGCCCTACAAAGGTGCTTGTAAGGTTTAGCTTGATGTTGGCAGTGCTGGGGCTGCTGATGATGTGGCTGTAATAGCCTGGACTCCAGAGGTGCCCACCATCAAGCAGGCATGCGGCCGGGATAACAAACTCCGCACCTACATCGTTGCAGGCAGCGAGTTTGAGATTGAGGTTATGCTGCAGGCTGCCGGGGTGTTCACGGGAGTGATCCACCAGCAAAACAATGAGGCGCTAACCGGATATTACCGAATACTGCGGCCTCAAGAATACAAACAGGTAAGGGAGAGGTTCCCATGATCCTACAAGGCGACTGCTTGGAGATTATGCCCACCATAGAAAGCGGATCAATCGACATGATTCTCTGTGATCTACCCTATGGGAAAACGCAAAACAAATGGGATGTGTTGATTCCATTGCCCTCATTGTGGCAGGAGTACGAAAGAGTCATAAAAGACGATGGGGTTATTGTTCTAACGGCTCAGCAACCATTCACATCAATGCTTGTCATGTCAAAGCCTGAACTATTCAAATACAGCATGGTATGGGATAAACGCTTGGGTACCGGGTTCCTTAATGCTAATAAGATGCCGCTCAATGTACACGAAGACATTCTCATATTTTCCAAAGCATCGAACGGCAATTACACGTACAACCCTCAGATGCGCAAAGGAAAATTGAGAAGAAAGGCAACTGGACATATGAGTTCAAATTATGGGAAATTCGAACGCTTAGACAAGGTAAACGATATTTATCACCCGACAACGATAATTGATGTTTACGCCAAGCAGGAAGGAAAAGAGCATCCTACTCAAAAGCCTGTTGAATTATTCCTATATCTCATTGAAACATTCAGCAATGTCGGAGATACGCTCCTGGATAACTGCCTTGGAAGCGGAACGACTTTAATTGCTGCCTTGAGCTGCGGGCGGGAATGTATCGGTATTGAAAAAGAACCAGAGTACGTCGAGCTTTCCAGGCGGCGGACAGCAATCATACAACAGCAATTATTCTAAGGGGCTATTATAGCCCCTGGGAGGGATCATGTTGAAGCAATTGGACTTGTTCGCAGACTTTTTGGAAACTGCATGGGCAGGTGCAAAGATCGACGTTCAGCCAATTGAGCAGCACCCAAACATGCAGGCACTGCACCTGATCGCTTATCAAGAATGGCTGGACTGGTCCGGATCAGGAGAACCACAAGGGCTTTTTCTGATCATAGAAGGACCCGGAAAAACACCATATCATTTCGGAGGTGCCGGGGAACCTCCGGGACTACCAGCAAGAAACGTCGTCAATCCAAACTGCATAGAGCAGCAATACATGCTGTCTCACCCCGGCAGATGGAGACTCAAGCTGTGGGGAGAAAAAGACGTTCAGTGGACACCGTGGGTCTGGAAAAACAGAGACGCTGAGCAGCAATTTATGAACTGGCATTCGAAACAGTTCGCCAGTTGGACAAAAGAGGCGTGGGAAGCGGCAAAGAAAAGGGGCACCTCGTGGCGGCCAAACAAGGAGGGATAGTCGTGAAAGGACAATGGGACGTTTACAAGTGCGAATGCGGACGTAAATACGCTATTGAGCAAATACCGGAGGACGAGCTGGAAGAACCGGCTTGCCCGGAATGCGGCGGTACGAACGGCGAACTGATCGGTGAGGCAATAGTCAAAATAAAACAGGCATAGCCCCTATAAGGAGAGAACGAGCGATGGAAACAGTTCATATCAACAATTTACAGCAAGGACAATACATCAACCACAACGGCGAGGTAATCACGCTGGAGCAGGCCAAGAAGCTGCTTGAGGGAGGCGAAAAACCCGCGCTGTACACCTTATCGGACGAATACATCGGCAGGGTCCTTGATTCACTGCATGACGCACGTAAGGCAGGCCAAGAGCCGGGGGATTTCTGCGAACCAGATCCGCAAGCCAAACTGATCGAGTACAGAGAGCTTCGCGCCGTCGCCATCGGACCAGACCGGGCTGATATCGTCGCTGGTTATGGCACTAATGAGGAGTTATCAGCTTGGTATCGGTCAGAAGTCACAATACCAGAAGAGGAATGGCAGGATTACAAAGTTGTCGATTTACCGATGGACAAAAAAATGGATTGGGAAGAAGACGGGGAAATGGCGCTGAAAGAACTTCTGGAGTGGGAAACGGAGTTTCCGCAAATCGTGGGTTCTAGCGAATAACGGATAGGGTTAACCACCCTCTCCCCCTATAAAGGAGCTGATAGCGTGGCAAGCGGCTGCATCTTAGGAGATTGCTATATTTGCAGGTGGTTGGTCTTTGAGGACGAAATAGCTTGGACCGGCGACCATATGCGGCACTCTACCTGCAAGGGCAGCCGCACGTTGCGCCAGGAGAATGAGGCTCTACTGCGGGAATTGGAAGAATATCGGCGCTGGAAGAACAATGAAATCAATTTAGGGGAGGCATAACCAGTATGAGCGACAAGACAGGCATTGAATGGGCAGACGCGACCTGGAACCCGGTCACTGGCTGCAGCAAAGTCAGCGAAGGCTGCCGCAATTGCTATGCCAAGACGTTCACGGAGCGCTTCGAGGGTGTAGAGGGGCATTACTTTGAACCCGGCTTTAAGGTGACACTACGGCCAGATAAGCTGGAGCAACCGCTGCGGTGGACGCGGCCCCGGAAGATATTCGTTAACAGCATGTCGGATCTATTTCACCCGGACGTTCCGGACGATTATATTGACCGGGTATTCGCGGTGATGGCGCTATGCCCACATCATACTTTCCAAGTTCTCACCAAACGGCCGGAAAGAATGCGGACATATCTCACGGTCAAGGATCAGGACGAGACAATAGGCCATTTGGCTATGCAGATGTATGAGGAGTTTGGCGGTCATGGGGATTGCAGCCTACCTGCTGGTTTGATCCATGGACCGGGTGTTATCTCGAATCACTCTGTCGCGGCGCACCCGGTAGCCTGGCCGCTCCCGAATGTTTGGTTTGGTGTGAGCGTCGAGAACCAGCAGGCAGCAGATGAGCGCATTCCCCTGCTGCTACAGACTCCGGCGGCCGTCCGGTTCTTGAGCTGCGAGCCTTTGTTGGGGGCGGTTGATCTTAATCACATCACCCTGCAGCTCTCAGATGCACCGGAACGCGGCAAGCCTGCTATAAGTATCAGCGCACTGCGGGGCTGGTATGGAGGGGATGGCGACCCCTCAAGAATAGATTGGGTCATTGTCGGCGGAGAGAGTGGCAGCAAGGCCCGGCCAATGCATCCATGGTGGGTGCAGGAGCTGCGGGACCAGTGCCAGGCTGCAGGTGTCCCGTTCTTCTTCAAACAGTGGGGTGAATGGAAAGAGACTCACGCGCTACGCTGCAATGAGCCCGGAATTAAAGGCAAGCCCTGGTACAACTTCGACCCTGACACATCCGTCTGCCGAATCGGTAAGCAGGCTGCGGGCCGGGAACTGGACGGCAAAACATGGGATCAGTTCCCGGAAGGAGCGCCTACAGATGTGGGTTAAGATCATATTCGCAATCATCGTTATTATCTCATTAATCGGCTCCATTGCTGAAATGGACAGAAATAAAGAAGGCAGCATGCATATGTCTGCTATTTGTATCGCCGGTATTCTCGCGCTGGCCGCAGTTGTCATTTTTTCATAAAACCCAAATTTGAGAGGAGCAATTATAAATGAAAACCAACGTAACCACTAAGATCAAGGATATCAAATTCGGTGCCAAAGAAGACGTTATTACCCTGACCATTGACGGCAATATCACAGATGAGCAGGTGTCCATTCTTCGCAACATCAAAAATACAGGTGTGGCGTTCGTGAGCTTCAGTAGCTCGCAGGCGGATCTGGATGATTACAAGCCGGAGCAGACACACCAGGGCGTTTCTGGCACGATTGATAAGGATGGGACTGCTCATGTGAACTCTGGACAAATGACGCTGGAGGAGGCTGCAGCAGCTGCTGAGAATGGCGGGGACGATCAGGAAGAGCATGACAATCAAGATCCTGAGGACGGCGAGGATTCTGACGAAGAAAAGGACGGCGACGGTTATCCAGGCGACTTAGACGAGGAGAACGGACCGCCAATGGGTGAGGATGCAGACGACCTGCCGTTGTAAGATAGCACACTCCCCGGCTTCTGCCGGGGGAATTCTTTTCACAGATTGAGGTGATACGGTGACACAGATGTCGTTTGAGCTGCCTGAGTTTGACAGGAAAGCAACGCGGTCAGCAGTAGATGCCGCGCTTGAAAAGTACCGAGTATATAAGTCAACGGTGTTTGAGGAAAAGGAAGTTAAAACAACAGCTGAATTGTCTGCTACTCCTAGGAGTAATACGGGCATAACAAGTGACCAGACAGGAAATATAGCTACTTACAATGTTGATGAACCTGCAGCCCGCCGCGCGTATTGCAGAAGGATCGAAGAGGCTGTGAGGTTACTCCCGAAACGCGAACGTATATTGATTACTGAGCGCTACCTTAATACGGATTGTGATTTCGATTATATCGTGTACAATAACGCATTTGAAAGACCAATAAGCGAGGCGACTTACTACCAGCTAAAATGGAAGGCTTTTTATAAATTAGCGCTGAACCTTAATATACAGGTTGTAAATGAAGAAACGGGACTCAGGGGCAACAAAAGGAAAAGGAAGGAATAAGACAACCATTTTCGACAGTATGATTAATTGAGGTGATGGGGATGAATTCGCTTAGCACAGACGACCTCCCTCCAGTTTTAAAGGTGGAGGATATACAGAAATTCTTAGATATTGGCAGAAACCAGGCTTATGATTTATGTAATTCAGGACAGTTTCATGTGGTCAAAATAGGAAGATCGATAAAGATTCCACGGGAGCCATTTGTAAACTGGTTCTTAGGGAGAAATGAAGAGAAGCAGGGCTCATAGCTGCTTCTCTTTTTTATTTAATCTCTATTGGCAATTCTTCATTCACTTCTAAAAGTTTACGGGCTTCCTTATAAAATGCTTTGAAACCAGCTGAGGACACTCGAAATAAACTTGAAGTATGAATATCTACTTCATAAGGTTCATTTAAACCACGGTATCTAACTATTCCCACCTTGTTTATTCCTCCTGATAGTTGAAGGCCGAAACTGTTTGGATGGCACAACTCTGAAAGAGAATCATAATAAGTCCTAAACAGCGGTTCACTAAGTTTTGATAATTCGGAAAATAATTTATCTGCAGCAGTAATCATCGTTAATACATTGACAGGATCAGGTGCATCATCTAATCCTCCTTTAGTCTTGGTTCCTAAAAGCAATCTTGAAAGTGTCAACTCCAAATTCTCAAATGAAATATCTTTATTGTAGTATCCACGAAGATTCTTCAGAAGATAACCTACACCCGCGCTTGTTTCGAAATGAGCCCTTGTACACAGAACTCCTACCAAAACATTGTTATTGTTAATGGAGTCAATTAGTCCATCCAATAGTAATCTTGATCTGTACAAAGACATTTGTAGATAATGAATACCGTTTTGGCCTAATAGTAATTCTGGTCTCTCTGGCAGAGGCTTATGCTTCGAGATGTGATAAGTTTTATGAAAATCCTCAAAATCTAAAATATCCTCAATAATATCCTGTTTATTCAAACTCTCAAACATCTCTATTGCTTTGTCTGACAAGTTCATATTTTTCCTCCCTAGTACACATGTTTAACGTACTTCAATTGTACATCCATGTTCTGAAATATGCATAGAAATATGTTAATTATAAGAAATGGTTGCTTTGAGAAAAATGGTGTTAATATTGGTGCTAAATGTGCAAATATTCAGAGGGACGTACAGGAATTAGACGGGAATATAAGGAGGGAAAACCCAGTACTGACGCCTATTTGAGCCGATTACAGGGGATATAAAAGGAACCGAAAGCATTGGGGAAGATACGGTGTTAATACCATTGAAAGGGAACGAACATCACAGCAAATTTCTCTTGACGCATCGTGAGCGCGAAGTATTCGAGCTTCTTGTGCAGGACAAAACCACACGGGATATTGCCGGATTGTTATTCATCAGTGAAAAAACCGTCCGCAACCACATCTCCAACGTCATGCAAAAACTAAACGTCAAAGGCCGTTCGCAAGCGGTTGTCGAGCTGATCAAGCTTGGGGAGCTGAAGATATAGCTGCCGTGCTACAGAAGCGACGCGTTTACGCCTTCTTTTACCTTTAGGGGTGAGAGGAGGTTTTTTGTTGTGTGGAGTAAGGGGGAATGCGTGATGTCGCTGTCCTATTCTTTTTTTTATGAGTCTAGGAACGCCCCCTATCCCGAATAGAGCAGTGGCCTTCATTGTTTACTTCAATATATCGAAATAATATAATTAATTGTAAATGGAGGGATGTATTAGTGGGGAACAAGTGCGTGAAAATAATTTTTGTATTTGTCATGATATCGAGCATTTTTATGCTATCAGGATTTTCAGCTGAAGTCACAAATGGTTTTACAAAAGGAATGCTAGAAGAAAGGAATAATGTTTATAAAATTAGTGATACAAAAGTACTCATCAAATCCAATAACCAACTTAAGTTAGTGGATCTTGTACAAGGTGAAATCATAAAAGACCTGAAAATAAAACAGATTATTCTAGATGTTCATTCAGTTTTTAAGCCAAACAAAATTATTGTTCTCACTCAAACGGGATTAAACAAAATACAAAAACATGTGTTTAATGAAAATGGTGTTGAGATCAGTTCTTTTGAATATGCTCTGACTGTTCCTAAAGATGTTAAAGTTAAATGGGTAGCCCCAAATAACGCAGTTAACGAGAGATTGATAGTCCAACAAGGAAATCTATTTACCCTCTATCAGGAGTCGAGTAAAATACCTTTGGTAAAGTTTGATGCCAAATTGATGGATCCTAACTATGAATACGTAAATGTAGATGATTGGGAGTATGAGAATTATCCATACCTCGTAATTAAATATAGTGGTCAGAGGATCATGGCTGAAGATTATTTTGTACGTATCATAAACTTGTATACCAAAAAAATAAGCACCATTAATAATTTTGATACCGATTATGACTTCATGATTAAAGATCAGAATAAATTGTTAATATCAACCTACTGGGATTACTCTCAAGTATATCCTGCAAATGCTCCTCACCCTATTTCAACAGATAAGCAAACTTTTTTTTCGCTTTACAAGCTTAATTCTGGGGAAAAAGTAGTGGATTACAGTTCGCTATTTAACGAAGTACTTAATCAAACCTCTGGCTGGGATACACAAGTTGTTGAAGATTATGTTTTTGTTCAGGACTTAGGAAATAACTTATGGAGTCTGTATCAGTCTAATGGAACAGAAATCGCCTTGAAACAAACAGGGTTGAATTCAGGTTCCAAATTTCTCGGCTATAATGCAGCTAATCATATGGGCTACTTCTTAGGCATTGAAGAAGGATTCGTGTTACCCAAAATAATATCATTACAAATAAAATGAATTTTTAGAGATAGACCTTAAAAGTAAATGTCAACGAACACTTGAATAGGGGCAAACGCGGAGGCATTCGTTAAGAAATAACAATCCGTTATAGTGCATTTCAAAATACATCACGAACGTCATGCAAAAACTAAACGTCAAAGGCCGTTCGCAAGCGGTTGTCGAGCTGATCAAGCTTGGGGAGCTGAAAATATAGCTGCCGTGCTACAGAAGCGACGCGTTTACGCCTTCTTTTACCCTTTGGGGTGAGGGGAGGTTTTTTGTTGTGTGGATGTTTTGCAAGGATATGGCTGAGCCTTTCTAAGCAGGGTTCTGAATATATTGACCGCTTAAGTATAAGAAATTAAGCTGCTCAAAAGGCCGGGTATGTATAATATAAAGACTGGGGGTGGACACATTGAATGCGAAAACTAAATATTCGATCCTCTTGCAAGGAACCACTAGCAAAAATGTGAGTAAAACCTGCAAAGAGTTCGGCATTTCCCGGACCATTTATTATCAGTGGCAAAATGCATATAAAAAACAGGGTATGGATGGACTTACAGAGAAAGAAAAAAAACCGGTAATGCCCAATAAAGTGGACAAGCGCACAGAAAGACTGATTTTACAGTATGTTGCCAAGTTTCCTGCAGATGGTCCGAAGCGTATCTATTATGAATTGCAGGACGAGGGGGAGAAGGTAGGCGAATCGGGGATATACAATGTTTTGCGCCGGCACGGACTTAGCAAGAGGGCGCAGCGGGAGGCCTATGCCCAAGAAATCAAGGGGAAGAAATGGCAGAGTGACACAGCTGCTAAAGTTCCAAAGAGCAAGGTAAGAGAAGACCTTTTGGACTATAAAATGAAGGATCCGAACCATGTCCACCCCGGCTATATCTGCCAGCAAAGTATTTATTATATGGGGGAGTTCCCGCAAATCGGAAAAGTATATCAATATGTGATATATGATGTCTACTCAACGATAGGATTAGTCAAGCTCTATAACCGTAAAGCTACTATGCACTTCATTGATTTCATGCATCTGAAGGTTATCCCCTTAATGAAGTCGCTGCATTTTGAGATCGACAATCTGGTGACGCACAAAAGCCGCGAATTCACAACGAACTGGGATAGAGGCAAACATAAATATAGTGACTTTTTACATAAAAACAATATTAATCAAGTAGCTGTTACTGCGAAAAATGCAGAGATATTTCAGCCTTTGCAGCAATTTGTTGCAGTGTTGACGGAGGAATTTTACCAGCAGGCCTGGGGAGATCCTACGATCAATTCCTTTGAAATGCTGGAAAACCGCTTACAAGTGTACTTGAATTATTATAACTTCAACAGAAAGATCACAGACGGTCCTAATAAAGGCAAAATACCATCGGATGCAGCACTTGAATGTACAGGACAGCAGGAGACCTTGCCACTATGGTTATTTACAAGGAGATAACGGAAGATGGACAACATGAAGCGCGAAGACAAAATTTGTATTATCGGTGCAGGGATTTCCGGGGTTTCTGCTGCCTATTATTTGGCTAAAAAGGGCTACACCCATATTACCATCCTTGAAAAATCAGACCGTGTAGGAGGAAAGTGCTTTTCCATTGAGTATAAAGGGAAAACGTATGAAATGGGCGCGCTGTTCGGACTTCCCTCCTATGCCCATACGAAGAACCTGATGATGGAATTTGACCTCATGGACAAAGGGCCTTTACTGGAGCGGGGGTTTTTCAATACGAACGGAAGGCAGACCTCGCAGATTCCTCTGGATCAGGTGCAGGCTTTTGCACAGGAGTTCAAACGGTTGCCGGAGATTTCCAAACGCTACGAGCGTTTAAATGAACCGGGCCTTCTCCATTTGCCGGAGGACCTGTGCCAGCCCTTTTCCTTGTGGTGCGATGAGAACGAGTTATTTGTCATTAAGCAGGTCTATATGCATTACTTCAGTACCTTTGGCTTTGGCAGTATTTATGATGTACCTGCGGCCTATGTTCTGAAATTTCTAAGCTTCGATAACCTGCTCTCCTTTATTGAAGTTACGCATATGATCACCTGGCCCAAAGGGGTTACTGAACTCATTAGACGTATGGCAGACCAGGTAGAGGACCTGCGTCTGACCTGCGAAGTACTCCATATGGACTGCGAACCAAACGGCAAGGTGCGGGTGGAAACCAGTCAGTCTGCGCTTTATTTTGATAAAGTTATTTATACAGCTTCATTGCAGCATATTAGTGAGATCGTTGATTTACCTGCGGCAGATAAGAGGATATTGGAGCTTATTACCTATGAGCGGTTTCGTGTATACGCTTATAGGGTTGAAGGAATCCCTGAGCTTTCAGGTTATATTCCAGGTAATATGCGCCCGGAGTCTAAGGGGCAGATGATGGCCTGGTATTACCGGTGGGCAGATATGGGAACTACGGATTTGATCACTGTTTATGTAGCCGAGAATGAAGAGATGACCGATCAGGAGATGCGTGAGGCTGTGGAAACGAAGCTTAGGGATCTCGGAGGAACCAATATCCGTTTCTATATGATGAAAAGGTGGGAGCATTTTCCCCATGTGGAATCTGCTGCGCTCCGTGCAGGCTTTTATGAACAGCTTGACCTGATGCAGGGGAGAAACCAGATGTATTATGCCGGAGAAATCATGAACTTCCCCACACTTGAGAACTGTATCGTATATACGAAATACCTGGTCGACCGATTTTTTTAACCATAATATTTAATACTGGCCTTGCTCACAAAGCACTTTGTGGGCAAGGTTTTTTTACTTTGGGGATAGGTTTACAACATGTAGTTCTAAAGCTATAGAATCTATTAAAATCATCAGCCCGCGGTAGAACCTTGGGGAATTCCGGGCAAAACCGCAGTGTAAACCTAACATGAAAGGAGACTTGTAAAACGTTGATTTATCAATGTTTTGTAAAGTTTGATGGAACCTGACACTTTGATTATTCTTGAGCTAAGTCACACATTGAATACATAATATAAGGAGGAGTAAATCATGTTTTTATTCGAATCTATTCCCTGGTACTCTGCTCTAATGTGGTTTGTGGTACTTGGAGGATTAATGCTCGTCAATGAAATTGCCCGCAAGAGCAAATGGGTTTCGCTATTATTGTTTTTAGCTGTTCCGATTGTTCTGACCCTCGCGGTCTGGCCGGATACGGCAGGTAAAGGTTCAAGTGTGGGAACGTGGTTTCATTGGGTCAAAGTATACTCTGCGCTGGCCGGTTGTTTAGGCTTCATGGCGATCCGGTTTGTGAAGGGCTGGAGCAGTAATAAATACATATTGATGTTTCCGGCCATCATTCTGGCCGTGAATATTCTGGAAGCAGTTATCCGTGATTTCCAGGTATACAGTTTGGACGGTATGGTTGACGGAGTGATGATGGTGGGTGGTCCCTGGAACATTATGAACGGGATCGCAGGTATTTTGAACATTATTACAATCTCCGGCTGGATGGGCATTGTAATCAGTAAAGACAAGAGCAAGGATATGGTGTGGCCGGATCAGCTCTGGTTCTGGATTATTGCGTATGATCTCTGGAATTTTGCTTATGTATATAATGCGGTCTCTGACCATTCCTTCTATGCAGGTGCCGCACTGCTGATCTCATGCACCATCCCGGCGTTCTTCTTCAAAAAAGGTGCCTGGTTACAGCATCGAGCGCAGACCCTGGCGATTTGGATGATGTTTACGATGTCGTTCCCGACCTTTGTCGGGGAGTCGAAGTTTTCCGTAGAGTCCTCACACAGTGAAACAGCGTTATGGGTTGTGAGTGCGTTGTCCTTGGCTGCTAACATAGCCGTGATTGGTTATCACTTCTATAAAATATTCAAACATAAACGTAATCCGCTTAAAGTGGAGGTATACACAGATTTGGCGGCTTACAAAGCCATCGCAGACATGAATTAAAAGAAATACCTCCCTGCATTATAAGATGTTCCGGGCCAGCCTTGGCCGGAACATCTTTTTTGTTGTGGTTGAGAATGATTATCGATAGAATGGGTATTAGTAAAAATGTAAGCAAGTTTTGCTGGTTTTAGCATGCATAAAGTTTTATGGAAGGTGAAGCGATGGACTTAGAAGAACATATTAGGCTTTGGAATCTGGCCTCGATCAAAATATGGGATGTACGGCATAGGGTGTTGCGCGCCGGCGAACAAGTTAATGCCTATCGATTGCCAGTCAGCGGGTTTTTATATACGATACGGGGAAGTGCGGCAGTTACGCTGGACGGCACCACATACGCAGTTGATAAGATGCAAGTCTTGCATGGAGGTAAGGGAGTATGTTTGGATATTACCCTCACGGATAATCACTTTGAATATTACATAATATTGTATCGGGCTAATCTGTCTTTGTCGGGCAGCCGTGAGATTCAAGCGCTATTAAAGCAGCATGCTCCATTTCATGTCCAATATGCTTTTGTTCCAAGCTATCCCACCGACTTATACGACAAAGTCCAAAAAATAGACCAATATTGGAGGCTGACAGATGAGTTTGCGAAATTCCAGGTAAAAACGCTATTTTACCAATTTATTAACGAATTGATGAGACAGCTAAATATGCAGGATATTCATACAGCCAAGCCCAATCTGGTCGCCCAGGCTGTTCGTTACCTTCATGAAAACTATGCACTACCGATTATGGTCGATCCATTGGCGGAACTTCTGGACTGCAGCGCAGGGCATCTGTCGAGAATCTTTAAGAAAGAGACAGGAAGCAGTCTAATCGCATATTTAACTCAGATTCGAATGAACAAAGCCAAGGAGCTGTTGTTGCGTACGGACGCATCCCTCCAGGAAATTGCCGAAGGTATAGGTATCCCGGATGTTATTTATTTCAACCGTTTATTCAAAAAGCAGGTAGGGGTATCGCCAGGCCGTTTCAAACAGGTGTGCATCAGTCTGCCTGTGAGTCAGGATATTACTATAGGAAGATCAGAATTGTCCATTGTCAGACATAAACTTCGCGCTTATAATCCTACTGATGATGATAATCATTATCAATATAAGCGAGAAGGAGACTTACGTACGCTCATGAAATCGAGACAATCCGTTACGATGCTACTGATACTCAGCCTTACACTATTATTAGCTGCCTGCTCCTCCTCTCAGAATACTTCGCCAGCAAGCGGGAGTGGACAGAACGGCAGTGCGCAACCGACTGCTGTTGCACAATCTACGGATCAGCCTGCATTACAGGAGCGGGTGATTAAGCATGCATGGGGAGAAACTGTCATTAAGGGTGAGCCCAAGCACATTATTTCACTGTTCCCGGCCGCTACGGACTATTTACTTGCTCTCGGCATTGTACCCCAGGCTGCATCGAGTAATGAAGAAGGCAGCGATCAGTTTCCTACCTATCTGTCAGATCAATTGGAAGGGAAAATGAATTTGGGTTGGCAGGTGGATCCGAATTTTGAAAGTATATTAGCGACAGATCCGGATCTTATTATTGGCCAGGACTTCATGGGTGATGCTTACGGAAGTCTCAGTAAAATTGCTCCTACCTTGCTGGCAGAAAAGGTGAAGGACGAGCAAGGCGTTATTCGTATGAAAACGAGCTTGCTAAAAATGGGGGAAATGTTAGGCAGAACGGAACAAGCCAAGCAGGTTATTGAAGAATATGAGAAAAAAGCTGCAGACGCCCGTGAGAAGATCAAACAAGCTATCGGAGATGAGACAGTGATGTTTCTGCGGTTATCCGATAAAGAAGTGCGGTATTACAGTAAACGGAATTATGAGGTTCTTTATGATGATCTCGCCCTTAATCCACCTCCTTCTATACCTGATCCGGCTGAATCGATGCAGATTATCTCGATGGAGTCTTTGCCTTCTATTAATCCGGACCATATTTTCCTCCTGTCATCAGACCCGGAAGAAACAAGTGAGTTGGAGAAAACTGCAGTGTGGAAAGGCCTGAAGGCTGTTAAAAACAACCATGTCTATATGGTTGACTACGGCTTATGGTTCCAAGGCCCGGGCGGTCCGATCGGACAAAGTAAAATGATCGACGAAGCGGTGCATTGGCTCACTCAATAAGGGAATGTGACGGGAGGATCAACCGATATGGTAACATCCGCAATAGAGATGCTAATTCGTGAAAGAAGAACCATTCGTCAGTTCAATGAAAAACTGCTGGCAAAAGAAACGATCGTAAATTTGTTGGAAGCAGCCGTGTGGGCACCGGTACATTCACGTAAGGAGCCGTGGCGATTCATCTTATTTATGGAAGAGGGAAGGAAGAAATTTGCTGATGCGGTCCTGTATACGTTCTCCAAGGACGAGCGGGAGCGCTGGGAAGAGAAGCTGCGGAACGATTATTGCGAGCGTATTCAAGCCCATCTGCTTGTTGTAATTGAAGCCGATCCCAGACAACGGGAATGGGAAGACGCTGTGGGGGCAGGCTCAGCCCTTATTCAGAACGTACAACTGCTGGCATGGGAGCAGGGAATTGGCGTAGTGTGGAAGACGAATGAATATAATTTCGATCCCGATTTCAGCAGACTGACAGGCGTGAGGCCAGGCGAGAGAATCATCGGCACGCTTCATCTTGGTTATTTCGATCAGGATAAGATTCCTAAGCCCCGTCCTCGTACACCCGCACGGGAACTGCTGACCTGTATCTCGTCCCTAGACGGAGAAAAGCAGCAATAGTAATAGATGATTCCAAAAATATTGGAGCCTTTGAGGTTAAATAACCTTGAAGGCTCCATTTTTATTCCCAGTATTTAGAATGGTTGCTATACTAAACATTATACGCATATGAGCGTGAGAAGAAGGCCTTTATTAAATTATGTTCATTGAGTGAGGTGTTCTGTATGGTTACTGTAAAGACTGAAATTATAATAGATGCTCCCATATCTCTTTGTTTTGACTTAGCCAGAGATATCGAATTACATACCCAAACCGTATGGAAACATACCAAGGAAAAGGCAGTGGCAGGCACAATAACCGGGAAGATAAACGAAGGGGACATCGTAACCTTTCAGGCTTCTCACTTTTTAATTAGACAGAAATTAACATCGCGAATTACCGCGTTCAAGAAACCGTATTATTTTGTAGACGAAATGATGCAAGGAGCTTTTAAAAGTTTAAGGCATGAACATAAATTTGAAGAATATAACGGGAAGACCGTAATGACAGATACATTAACATTTACAGCCCCGTTAGGAATTGTGGGATGGATCATCGAAAGAATAATATTAAAAAACTATATGAAGAGATTTTTAGAACATAGAAATAATCAACTAAAGATAATTGCAGAAGAGAGATCCGGAAGAACTTGTTATAGGAGAAATTCAAGTAGGCGTTGACATCGTCTAATAGCATATTCACACTTCGAGTCCGTTGGAACCGTTGCTGAAGCATGGAATTAATAAGGGAGTGAAGATTAATGACCACAAGAAAGCTCATTAATGATTTTGATTTTATTTTGTTTTCTTTAGATCGTAGGTCTAGTTTGCAGTTCACTTTCATTGACATTGAAACTGAAAGATATCCATCAATTTCATTTTTAGTAGATGTCATTGATCATTCATTTACAGGTTCAATTGAAATTTGGATAGAAAAGAATATACTTGAGGAATTTTATGAAAGCCTCAAAGAAACGATGAATAGCAGAGAGGGTAATTTGAGCTTAAGTTCAATGAGTCCTGAAGAATTTAAATTATCAATGATTAGTATTAAAAAAGATTTATTTATAATTAATTACACAATTAAGAGAACGAAGTACTTGAATAATAAATTAAGTGAAACAATATTGAGCGGATCATTTGAATACGACCGGGAATATTTAAATAAATTTGAACAAGATTTGAGAAATATAAAGAAATTATTTAAGTGACCATGATTTGAGGGTATCTCAAGACTCCCTTTGTATAACAGTATATTCACACTGCGGGCCATTCGGCCCTGAGACTGCCAGTAGATAATTCGAGGAAGTGGTATCAGGCAGAGAGCTCCCCGGGTTCGTGAATGCAGGAACGTTATAGGAAACACCCGAATCCAATAAATATGAGGGATGACTATGAGGAAATATGCCATTGTTCAATCTAAAGATAAAGTGAAGAAAATTATGATCTATGAAGCCGATCAAGAAGTTTACCTATTTACATATGAAACCATAGAGGATCTGCCATGTTGCCAAGATTATTGGTTTGAAACCCTAGTAGAAGCTGAAGATTACTGTAAAGAAGTATTTGGAGAAGTTGAGTGGATACGGATTGAAGATCCTAGAGAGGGCGACCAACAAGATTTAATAGGGGTCATCCTATAACATTATATTCACGCGTCGGGCATACGCCCTCTTGATACAGAAGCGATGCGTTATGCCTTCTTTTACCCTTAGAGGTGAGGGAGGTTTTTTGTAGTTTACTCGTCAAAACAATTGAATAGTGCGTTCGATCACCATCTAATTTTTATGACATGATAAATTATAGCTATAAAAGTAATTTAGGAGGATCTGTTATGACTAGGTATGAACAACAAAGGCACTTTCTGAAATCTAATTTTCATGAATTCAAACATATAAAAACAGATAAGATCAAAGGGCTTGCACAACCACCAATTGTTAAAGCCTATGATCCGAAATCGCTAATTATTGCTTTGCCAAAGATCAGCAAAGACGTTGTGTGTAAAGAAAACGTTTTTGATATTATAGATCAGAGAAGAAGTACAAGGTTTTATTCTGAGGAGACTTTAAGTCTGGAGGAGTTATCCTATTTATTATGGGCTACCCAAGGGATTACGGGCATGAATAAGAACGGGCTTACGCTGCGTACGGTACCCTGCAGTGGGGCGACACATACATTTGAAACCTATTTAGTGATTATGCGGGTAGAAGGCATTGAGCAAGGGATCTACAGATACCTTCCTGTAGAGCATAAGCTATTATTTATGTTTGAGTTAGATGAACTTGAACAGAAGGTGGATGCGATTACTTTGGATCAGCCATTTGTCCCTAACTTTGCAAAAAAGGCCTCTGTACTGTTTGCATGGAGCACAACACCTTATCGCTCCGAATGGAAGTATGATATTTCAGCTCATAAAAAAATCCTCATCGATGCTGGACATGTATGTCAAAACCTTTATTTAGCCAGTGAATCTATCGGTGCAGGTGCTTGCGCCATTGGAATCTATGATCAAAAGTTGATTGATGAGATTTTAGAATTAGACGGTGATGATGAATTTGTAATCTATCTCAGTGCGGTTGGGAAGAAACGGGATTAGTTGAGCTGGTCAAGCTTGTTTGATATATATTTCTCAATACAATGACAGCATTATAGATGCCTCCAAAAGCATTGGAGCCCTTGAGGTTAACAACCCTGAGGGCTCCTTTTTAAATTCCATTATTTTGAATGGATGATATACTGGAGGGGGAAATGAGATGTAGTTCCAAGTGAGTATCCATGATGAGAGCCCTTTATTATACAGCTTGAAAAATACACTTCAGAGCATATGGCTAGGGAGCAGAGTATTCCACAAAACAAGTTACTATATGAAGATAAGGATAAGGAGAACTTAACGAGAAAAATTTATATATTTATTCTTGTTAGTATCATTCTACAGGTATCACTAAGTATTATGAATGAGGAACCATTTATGCTTCCGAGTTCGTGAATACAACAGTGTTGAGTTAAAACCGGTAAAAGAAGAATAAAGAAAATTCGAGTAGGGCACTTAAAGATGAGAGGTGAATTCATAATGATCGCAGTCTGGATAACAATAATCGGTGTATTACTTACTTCAATATGGAGTGTAATTGAAGGAATAAAGAATAGATCTAGATTTATGCTTACTGAAAGAATAAAGT
>NZ_LVYZ01000039.1:0-110104 GCF_001909095.1 Paenibacillus sp. P46E | reverse complement strand
CCCATACGGGTCACCAATTATTTTACCAGGCACACATATGGAGGCTTAGCTCAGCTGGGAGAGCATCTGCCTTACAAGCAGAGGGTCGGGGGTTCGAACCCCTCAGCCTCCACCATAGTGCTTATAAGTTTTTTACTGACGCGGGGTGGAGCAGCCCGGTAGCTCGTCGGGCTCATAACCCGAAGGCCGCAGGTTCAAATCCTGCCCCCGCAACCAATTTGGAACCGTGGTGTAGTTGGCCTAACATGCCTGCCTGTCACGCAGGAGATCGCGGGTTCGAATCCCGTCGGTTCCGCCATTAATTTGGCTAATTTTATATGGCTCGGTAGCTCAGTCGGTAGAGCAAAGGACTGAAAATCCTTGTGTCGGGGGTTCGATTCCCTCCCGCGCCACCATTTAAATAAAACTTAATATGCCGGTGTAGCTCAATTGGTAGAGCAACTGACTTGTAATCAGTAGGTTGGGAGTTCAAGTCTTCTCGCCGGCACCATCCTCGGAGGCTTAGCGAAGTGGCCAAACGCATCAGACTGTAAATCTGCTCACGTACGTGTTCGGTGGTTCGAATCCATCAGCCTCCACCATTTTTAGGGGCATAGTTTAAAGGTAGAACAACGGTCTCCAAAACCGTTGGTGTGGGTTCAATTCCTGCTGCCCCTGCCAAACTAATTTTAAAAGCTTAATATGGCGGCCGTGGCGAAGGGGTTAACGCACCGGATTGTGGTTCCGGCATTCGTGGGTTCGAGACCCATCGGCCGCCCCATTTCTTTTAAAATGATTGTTTTGTTTGTATTATATCAGTTTCATATGGCGACTGTGGCGAAGGGGTTAACGCACCGGATTGTGGTTCCGGCATTCGTGGGTTCGAGACCCATCAGTCGCCCCATTTATCTAAATTGAATATTGGGGATTAGCCAAGCGGTAAGGCAACGGACTTTGACTCCGTCATTCATAGGTTCGATTCCTATATCCCCAGCCATTTATGCGGACGTGGCTCAGCGGTAGAGCATCGCCTTGCCAAGGCGAGGGTCGCGGGTTCGATTCCCGTCGTCCGCTCCATTTTTATGGCGCCATAGCCAAGTGGTAAGGCAAAGCTCTGCAAAAGCTTTATCCCCAGTTCGAGTCTGGGTGGCGCCTCCATTTTTATTTGAGGACTAATTTATATGTATGTGCCGGCGTGGCGGAATGGCAGACGCGCTCGACTCAAAATCGAGTGGGAAACCGTGGAGGTTCGAGTCCTCTCGCCGGTATACTAAAAGGGTTTATAAATTTGCTGATAAGCAGATTTATAAACCCTTTTTTGATGTATTGATGAGTACTATAGCCGAATATTTGAAATACATTAATTGCGGTTTTTTGCATTAACCACTAAAAGTATTTGAACAAAGTATGCTGAGCTAGAAAAGGTTTTTTATGGATAAACAGGTTTATGTTATAGTATAGATAAACCTTATTCTAGGTTTTACTCCAACTTCAGTAAGAGGGTATCGATTATGAAAGACCTGTATACAATGGACAGTAGAAAGGTTGTACAAAGAATTATTAAAGGATTTTCTTTATTCTCTATATTTTCCACTATCATTCAAAGTTATCCGGCAGACTCACAATCTATTCTGTATCTTAGTCTCATTACTGTAGCATTGCTCGTGAATGATTTCACCAGGGGCAAATTTCAGAACCAATCTAAGGCATTATGGTATGTATCCTTTATCGTTAGTAATATTTTAGCTGGTTTTTTGCTGTTTAAGGTTTACTGCATAGGCACACAAATTTACATTATTATTTTACTTGTTGAAATTATTGTGAGCACTCAAAAAATCCCTATGTATGTATTATGCCTGCATTTTACTATCTTCACAGCTTCACTGATAGCAGACCATACTACTGTTAAGGATATCCTGTCTTCTTATTTAGTAATTATCGCAATTGTTTACTTATTTCGAAATGTATTAATAGAAAAAACTCGGGCCCAAGAACTTAATCAAGAATTACAAATTGCCAATACTACGTTGCAAGAGTATTCAGGTAAGATTCAGGAGCTTACTATCTCCAAAGAAAGGACTAGGATTGCCCAAGAGCTTCATGATTCACTGGGTCACTATCTTATAGCCTTAAATATGAATCTTGAGTATGCAAATACAGTCGTGGAAGTGGATCCAGGTAAAGCTAAGCTTACGATAAACAAATCTCAAGAGCTTTCCAAGGAATGTATCGTCAAGCTTCGTAAAACGGTAGTTCTTCTTGGCGAGGAGCGATCCTCTAAGGAACTCCAGCAATCCCTTCACGAGATCTTCGACAATTTCCTTGAAACGAATAAGATTCATTTTGAACTGAACATGGATGAAGAAATTGAATATGTGGATTCTGACATCAAGAACTGCATCTACAAAACAGTGCAAGAGTCTATCACCAATGGTATTAAACATGGTGAGGCCACACAATTCTCCATTAAAATCCATAAACTTTCGGATCAAATTTCCTTGCTCATTCATAATAATGGAGCAGATTGTACAGAGATCATTAAATCGAAGGGGATTCAGGGAATAGAAAACAGGATCGTTGCCCTAGGTGGAAAAGTTGATTTTTACTCGGGAGGATCTACAGGATTTAGTGTTGAGGCCAGTATTCCTAAAATTACTCTTGATTTCGAGTTTAACAAGGAGGCACATTCATGGTGAATATTATTATAGTAGATGATCAGCAAATTGTCCGGGAAGGCTTGAAGATGATTCTTAGCCTGCATGAAGAAATTAATGTTATCGGCGAAGCATCCAATGGAGAAGAGGCATTGGAGCTTCTCACATACACTTCTCCTGAAGTTGTTCTAATGGATATTAAAATGCCTGTAATGAATGGAATCGAAGCTACAAAATTAGTTAAAGTAAAGTACCCTGAGATCAAGGTTATCATTCTTACCACTTTTAATGACAGTGAGTATATTTTTTCAGGCCTTAAAAATGGGGCGGATGGGTATATTCTAAAAGACTCCGGCTCTCAGGAAATTATTTATTCCATTAAGACCGCCTGTGAGGGTAACATCCTGTTGAATCCCAAGATTACTCGGGAAGTAGTGAACGCGCTGAATTCTGTGAAGAATACAGGTTCAGAGAACATACAGAACGAGCAGATTCTTCATTTGCTTACGCCACGTGAGCTTGAGGTGGCCAAATGTATTATGGAAGGCAAGAGCAATAAAGAGATCAGTAATGACCTATTTATTACAGAAGGTACTGTCAAAAATTATGTCTCAAGAATGCTTGAGAAACTTGAGCTGAAGAATAGAACTGAATTAACACTTTGTCTGCAAAAGTCGCTGTAGTCCTGCAGCATTGCTTGTCCACATTTAACTGATTCCAATTTCCTCCTGTATGCCGTCCTACAGTAATCTTGTCTGATCTACAGACTGATTACTGTATGGACGGCATATTTTAGTTTCTCCTCACTAAGGCAATGCCCTACCTATATGACTAAAGTAATGATGCAAGTGATAACTAAAGTAATACTCAGATTGAGTACTATAGTAAATATTTTTAAATTGTATGGGGGGTTAGAATGATAACAGAACAAGAATGAACGAGAGGTGCTTTACTGATGCTCGAATTAACAAATTTGACCAAAAAATACAATGATGTCACTGTAGTTAATAATATTTCGCTACATGTGAAACGTGGTGAGATTTTTGGTTTGTTAGGCCCTAATGGAGCCGGGAAGTCGACGACCGTATCTATGATAAGCACGGTGCTTACGCCAACCAGCGGGAGTATAACGATTGATAACAAGTCTCTTAGGGAAAAACCTATAGATATTAAAAAAATTATGGGTATTGTCCCGCAGGATTTAGCATTATATCAAGCCTTGAGCGCCAAAGAGAATCTGGAGTTTTTCGGCAGCCTATATGGACTTTCCGGGAAAAAGCTTAAAACCAGAACCAATGAAGTGTTGGAAATTATCGAACTACAGGACAAGAAAAACCAGGATGTTGCTGAGTTCTCCGGAGGGATGAAGCGCCGGGTCAATATCGGCGTTGCCCTAATGAATGATCCGAAATTGTTGATTTTGGATGAACCCACTGTAGGTATTGATCCCCAATCCCGAAATCATATCCTGGAGACTGTGAAAAAACTGAATCAGGAGAGAGGGATGACGGTGATCTATACAAGTCACTACATGGAGGAAGTTGAATACTTGTGCAAGAATGTTGCCATCATCGACCATGGCTCCTTGATCGCACAGGGAACAAAAGAGGAACTAAAGCAAAGCCTGGCGGCCTGTGATACGTTGACGGTTAGTTTTAGTGAAGCGAGTGAGGGAGCAGTTGAACAGTTAGACCAGATTCCCGGAATTTCCAAGGTTAGTATAGCGGGTAATCAAATCAGTATGCTGGTTTCCACGAGTGACAAGAATGTGATTGAGATTGTGGATGACATCAAAAAATTAGGACTTAAGCTTACCAGCTTTAAATATGAGGAAGTGAACTTGGAGAGTATTTTCCTACAGATCACAGGTAAGGCCTTAAGGGGGTAGTGAGGGGGTGATATTTTGAGAAAGCTATTACGGCTATTTCTATTGGATCTGCGGTTGCTGACTAAAAATAAAACATTTTATCTAAAGCTTATTCTGTTTCCATCCGTACTGATACTCATCCTGGGAACGGTATTCAGTGATTCGAGTTCGCAAATCAAAACGTTTAATGTAGCTTTTTATAATTCAGATAAGGGTACTTATGAGGGGACTGAGTTCGTATCCTTGGGGAAAGTGTTACGGGATAATGTATTTAAGCAAAAAGATATGGAGAGAATTGTAAATTTAAAAGAAGCCGCCAGCTATAACCAGGGCAAGCAATTACTAAAAGACGGTCAGGTTGCAGTATTTGTATACGTACCGGAAGGCTTCACTAAGGCAGCTATGAAAAATGAACAAACGAATATTGTCTTGATGGGTGACAACGATAAGCCTCTGGATAAAGAAATAGTCGCTACTATTCTGAACCGGTTCAGTGCAAGTGTCAGGACACAGAATGTTGAACAAAGTACGATCCTCCAGACCATAAGCAGCAAAGGAAATATTCCTAAAGATAAAATTGAGAAGGTTATGAGCCAAATATCAGGAAATAAGGAGCTCAGTCTTAAAATACGAGAGGTGCCAACGAATAAAGCTGCCGTACCCATAGATGCTATGCAATACTATTCGATCGCAATGGTAGTGATGTTCTCCATTATGACGGCGTTTGTGCTGGTTCATAGCATCGTGGATGAGAAGCAGAGTCACACCCTATTTCGAATCAAATCCACACCTACATTAAATATACAGTATGTACTGGGCAAACTTTTTGGGATTATTTTATCCGTTGTTATCCAAATGGTTATTGTGATCATTATTAGCCGGGTTGTGTTCCAGATGAAATGGGGGAACTATTTTGACCTCCTTGTCATTACTATTGTTTATGCTTTTGCCATTGGCAGCATTATTCTGCTGTGGGGATTTACCGCGAAAGATCATGTGACTGTATCTAGTTTGGCTTCTCCAGTGTTGTACATTTTCAGCTTTTTGGGCGGGAGTTTTATCACTAAAAGTGGATTGCCGGACAGTCTGCGCGTTATTCAGGAGATTATCCCCAATGGTAAAGCAATAAATTCCTACTTAAAGGTATGCCAAGGGGTGGGACTTGACGGCATGTATATTGATTTGTTGGAGCTTATAGGTATAGGGCTGATATTTATTATCTTTAACATTATGGTATACAGCGGAAAAAGGTGGAGTAAACGTGCAATTTATAGTCATGGTAAAAAACCAGCTGAAACTGATGTTTCGAAATAGAATCGCGGTTTTTGCAACAATCGCGGTTCCCTTGATTTTGACCTTCTTGTTCTCCTTTTCACAAGGGAATAGCCAGGAAAGCTTATATGTAGCTGATGTGGACCATAGTGAGTATTCAAAACAACTTATGGATATGATTAAGAAACATGATGAACTGAAAATTGTTCATTCTGATGAAGCCACTATCAAAAAAAAGGTAGATGATCAGGATATTCCCTTTGGTTTGGTTGTGAATCAGGGTTTTGGCAGCCATCTATTATCTGGGTCCGGTGAAGATTTGCCTATTTATTTTGTGCAAAATTATCAAAACGGTGATGGGACTATTTTGGAAGAGATTATTACCGGTGAAGTAAGCACGCTCCAAAAAGTGATTCATGACTCAAAAGTGATCTCTGCGGGATTGAATGTAGATGGCCCCGGAATTACAACCAACGTATTTAAAGGCATCAATGAGGTCTCGAATCTAAAGATAGATGACCAAACTTTAAGTAGCGGGGAGAAGACTCATGACAATGCCACAGCAAGGCTAATCGGTTTTCTAGTTATGTTCATTTGGTTCGTTGTCATTCAGGGATTACGGACCTTAATTGATGAAAGAGAAAACAATACCTTAAGCAGATTATTAAGCACACCAATTGATTATAAGAAATATCTGCTGGCAAAAATGACGGCGACTTATCTGTTCGGGGCTGTTCATGTTCTGGTCATTTTGGCTGCTGGTAAATATTTGCTAAAGATTAGTATCGCAGACAATGCGCTTGCGGTTGGAATTCTTTTCGCTGCGTATTTATTTGCACTGACCAGTATCACTATGATTGTTATCCCGTTTATGCGGAATCAGAAACAGTTTACGTCCTCTGCTTCAATCATCATAGCGGTAACCGGTATGCTTGGAGGTTCCTTCTTTTCTATGGAAATGGCACCAGGATTCATGCGGATCATATCCAAGTTCACTCCGGAATCGTGGGCTATACAATCGTTATCGGCCGTGATTTTCGACCATCAGGCGATTACTTCAGAATGGGTTCCATTAGCTGTATTTGTAGGGATTGGAATTGTAGGGTTCACAGCTGGCCTCTTATTTATGAATAGAGAACTTAAGATATTGAAGGGCTAACAGATATTCAAAATATGAATCGGGAAGTGATTAGGTTGGGTATAGTGGAACTAATCGGGATTGTGGAGCTTATTGTTGGAATTGTTATTAATGTGTTTATTGGAACTCTTGGTCAGGCTATTTTTAGAAAAGACGACAGAACCTCCAGGGTCATACTGAGAGTCATAGGGGTTTTCCTAATTATTAATGGGATTTCAAGAGCATTTCACGTTTGAGAAGGTAACAAACAGCCAATTTGAATTGAACGAGGTGAATCATGAAATTTTTATTTTGTTTGCCGTATGCTGGCGGCTCAGGCGCAATCTATTACAAATGGAATTCACTGCTGAGCGATACGATACAACTATGCCCGATTGAGCTAAAGGGAAGAGGAAAACGCATCAATGAGGTTTTTTATGAAGACATAAATGAAGCGGTTAATGATATTTACATTCAGTTGAAAGACAAGATTGACGAACATGAGTATGCTATTTTTGGCCATAGTATGGGAAGCCGGCTGGCGCATAAGCTATATTACAAAATTGACAATATGAATAATTGTAAACCGAAGCATATATTCTTCTCTGGGTATGGGGCCCCGAATATCTCCAAACGGAAAAGTATGATTCATAGTTTGCCTGACCCTATATTTATTCAAAAGATCATGGAAATGGGAGGTACCCCGGAGGAGTTCGTTACGAATAAAGATTTGCAAAAGTTGTGTCTCCCTATTTTAAGGAACGATTTCAGGATTCTCGAAAAGGATAATTACTCTGAAGAAGAACAGAAACTGGATTGTGATATCTCCATATTATCGGGGGACCAGGATACGTTAAGAACTGAAGCTATAGGTTCATGGGAAAATTATACGGATAAAAAATGTAAGATGTATATGTTTGAAGGGAATCACTTTTTTATTAACCATCATGCAGATGAAATTACAGCTATTATTAATCATACTTTAGGAGAATAAAACCTTACCCAAGCTATCGATACTCCAGATGCTAGTTCGTCCAGGTATTCCTGCTATCAGAACTATCAAATAAGCTCCCAGGGGTGATCCATGATGAGAAACGGGGAGTATCTTATGATTCAAGACTTGAAGCTCAGAGGAATGAGTATAAACCAAATTGCTCAAACGCTGGGCAGAGACCGCAAAACAATCCGCAGATGGCTAAAAGAAGAACTGCCGGATAAACAACATAATCTGCCCAATTCACACAAGCTAGCACCCTATAAAGACTATATTTATCAGCGGATGAACGAAGGATGTTTAAACGCGGTAATTCTCCTTGAGGAAATACAGCACAGGGGGTATCAAGGCGAAGCCACCATGCTGAGGGAATATATGCGGCCGTTGCGTTCCGAAATACAGATGAAAGCCATCCCGTTCATAGAAGCTCTACCTGGTGAAGAAACGCGGGTAGACTGGGGGGAGATCACTGTCAGTCTGCAAGGTATAAAAACAAAGCTATATCTGTTTGTCATGACCTTAGGTTATTCTCAAATGATCTATACAGAATTTATGGAGAATCAAAAGCTTGAAACGTTATTAAACTGCCAACTGCATGCCATGCAGTACTTTGGCGGGACTACGAGGCATGTGATATATAACAATATGAGAAGTGTCGCTAGCGGACTTGACGGGCAGGGTGATGTCGTCTGGAATAGACGGCTTGTCCGTTTTGCCGAACACTATCATTTTAGTATGAAATTTTACGGTTCACGCTTCAACTGTAATCACGGGGAGCGAGGCATAAGATTTGTGAAGCGGAGCTTCCGGCTAAGTGAATATACTTTTGCGCAGCTGAGTGAAATGAATGACAAGGTATGGTACTGGATGGATCAGGTGGCCAATAGGAGTGTGCTTGAAGCCACTGATGAGAAGCCCGTGGAACGCTGGGTACGGGAAGGGCTGCAACAAATAAACGTAGATCCCTTCGAGACCACAAATCACCATTTCAGAAAGGTTTCTAATGACTGCTTGATATCCTATCAAACGAATCAGTATTCAGTTCCTGACAGGTTTGCAGGAATGTTGGTTCGCGTCCTTGAGCAGAACGGATGTATCTTAGTCTTTCATGAGACGCAGGAGATTGCGGTTCATCAGAAAGCCTCTGGAAAGCAACAGGTTTTTCGAAAGGAAGAGCATTCCAGGAGATATTTAAACTTGAGTACAAACAGTTCGCCTTAGAGGAACAGCTACTGTTTACGCAAAATAAAAATTTTCATATCAGATTCCCCCTTTCCCTTAGTTATTATTTTTCATCTGGGATAAGGGGTAGTTCTTTTTCAGTTTTTTGCACCAATAAATTACTGGAAAATTCAATCAATCGTTCAAATCTGCGTATTTCCTCCCCGATTGCACTTTTTTCCCTATGATGGGGAATTTCAAATGATGAAAATGGGTAAAAAATTACTTCATTGACAAAAAAAGATTACAGGTATATCATTTTATTTGTTCAATATATTAACTGATTTGCTATATTTTAGATTCGAGATTCGTTTCTCCCCAGCCACTCCTGAAAAAAGAACAACCAACACCCGAATAATTCTTACATTTTTAGGGCGAAAAAGCTCGTAAATTCAAAATTCAAGGCTTATTTTATCTAAATGGCGCGAATCTCTGAAAACCGGTAAGGAATTAATTTAAACCATAGCAAAGGAGTTCTGAATTATGTCTGATCCGTTGAAAAAGGGTAATTTGTATTGGTCCAGAAAATTATCGGGGGAGCTGACGAAAAGCTCTTTTCCAGCAGATTTTGCTAAGCGCGATGAGAGCGAGGTTCGGAGAGAACAAGTTGAATTTACTGTTGCTAAAGAATTAAGTGAACAAATAAATAAACTCGGCAACGGATCAGATGAACAAATACATACGATATTATCAACCGCACTAATTCTGTTGTTAAACAAGTATACGGGTAATAACGACATCATAATTGGAACTCCGCTTTTGACAAAAGCTCTGGTACTAAGAAATCACATTCATGAACAAAGTACGATTGACGAATTATTACTGGGTGCAGGGCAAACCTTGAACGAGGCTCTTGAACATCCGTATTTTTTTATCGATGAACGGTTATCTCAAGGGAAAAAAGATTCGGGTGAAGGGGAACTGCTATACGCCATTATGATTATGCTGGAAGAATTTCAGGGACAGGCAAGTGCAACAGATTCTGATGTCGATATGCTTTTCTCTTTTGCGAAAAAAGACCAAACCCTGCAGGGGACCATTCACTATAATGCAAATCTGTATAAGCAAGATACGGTCTGCAGAATATCAAACCATTTTCTAAATGCATTGCAAGCAGTATTGTGCTCTTCCAAGCTTGCGGTGAAAAATATAGAGATTCTCTCAGAGAAGGACAAGCGTCAGCTGCTATACGAATTTAATGATAATGCTAAGGAATATCCCAAAGAAGCAACGATCCAGGAGTTATTCGAGCAGCAGGCGGAGAAAACTCCGATACATACAGCAGTGGTGCATGGAGAGCGGAAATTAACATATCAAGCATTGAATCAAAAAGCCAACAGCCTGGCGAGAGCATTGCGGACCATGGGGGTAAAGCGGGAATCTATAGTAGGGATTATGGCAGAGAAATCTCTGTCAACGATTATTGGCATTATGGGAATCTTGAAGGCAGGAGGCACGTTTCTGCCGATTGACCCTAGTTATCCTGTAGATAGAATTCAATATATGCTGGAAGATAGCGGAGCAAGAATGCTTCTAACAACGAATGAAAATGGTATTGAGTTGGATTATGACGGAGATATTGTTGATTTGGACGGCGATTATTTATATAACAATGAACAAACCAACCTGGGAAACATCAGCGTTGTGACGGATATAGCGTACGTGATCTACACATCCGGAACTACGGGAAGACCGAAGGGAGTAATGGTTAATCATTCCGGTATCGGAAATTTGAAGGCTGTATTTGTAAATGATCTGGGAATTTGTGGAGACGATAAAATTATTCAGTTTGCCAGTTTTTCATTTGATGCTTCAGTCTGGGAGATGAGTATGGCCTTGCTAAATGGAGCAGAGCTGCATATTCTCTCTAATGAAACCATTGGCAGCTATGTTGAGTTCACAGATTACATCAATCGCAATCACATTACAGTAATGACGTTGCCGCCGGCATACTTGAATCACTTGGACAGCAATGAAGTAGAAACGGTGAGATTACTGGTAACAGCCGGTTCCTCCATAAGCAGAGTGTTATTAGAAAAGTGGGTGCCAAAGGTAAAATATATCAATGCCTACGGACCAACTGAATCCACTATCTGTTCAACAATGTGGACTTACGGTGCACCGATGGAGAAAAAGGCAATTGAATTGCCATTTGTCCCTATCGGTAAACCTATTGCTAATCTGCAGGCATACATTGTGAATGATTATGACAAGCTTGTTCCTATAGGGGTAGCTGGGGAATTATGTGTCTCAGGAATTAGTCTGGCGAGAGGATATCTGAATAAAGAGGAATTAACGCATGAAAAGTTCGTTGATCATATTTTTGAGCCTGGAGCTAAAATGTACAGAACCGGTGACCTGGCCCGATGGCTGCCCGATGGGAACATTGAATTTATCGGCAGAATGGATAATCAGGTCAAAATTAGAGGCTACAGAATAGAGACCGCAGAAATCGAACATCAATTACTTAAGCAGCAGGCCATCCAAGAAGCGGTAGTGGTGGACAGAATTGATCAACGGGAAGAGAAATATCTGTGCGCCTATGTGACAGCAGACACGGAATTGGAGGTCTCGCAGGTGAGGGATGACCTGGCAAAAGTGCTTCCGTCCTATATGCTTCCGGGCTATATCATACAGATTGAACAACTGCCGTTAACACCAAACGGAAAGATTGACCGCAAACAATTGCCGGAGCCGGATCTGAACCGGATGCGTGGAGCTTATGAAGCACCACGCAGTGAAGTGGAAGAGCAGCTTGCTGCGATCTGGGGAAATGTACTGGGAATGGAGGGAATCAGCATTCATGATGACTTCTTTGATCTGGGAGGACATTCGCTCACAGCAGCGCTGACGGTGTCCCAAGTAAGGAAAGTGCTGGGGGTCGACATCAAAGTCAGAGAATTATTTGAGCATTCCACAATCCAGAGGCTGGGCAGCTTGATCAGCAGCCTGGAGCGGCAGGAATACGCAAGTATCACCCAAGCGGCGTCCCAGCCCTACTACACTGCCTCTTCGGCGGAAAAGCGAATGTACGCGTTATGGGAGATGGACAAGCAGAGTGTCGTCTACAACTTACCGGTTGTCCTTGAGTTCCAGGAAGCACTGGAAGATGCCCGGGTTGAAGCGGTGCTGAATGAAATAGTGCAGAGACATGAGGCGCTGCGAACTCATTTTGAGGTCGTGAACGGGGAAGTGGTCCAGTACATTCACGAAAGCTGGAAGCTGGACTTCACGGGTGAGGCGGTGCATGAAGGCGAAGTGGAAGAAGCGATCCGTACCTTCGTGACACCGTTCGATCTGAACGAGGCGCCATTATTGAGAAGCCGGCTGTTGAGATGCGGGGCAGCGAAGTCTATTCTGCTGCTGGATGTTCATCACATTGTAATGGACGGCATATCCAGTGGAGTGTTTGTTCGGGAATTCCAAGCTTTGTACGAGGGAGCCGTACTAGAGGCACCGGTGCTTCAGTACAAGGACTATTCCGAATGGCAGAACAGCCGGAACGGGCAAGAAGTAATGAACAGAGAGAAAGATTATTGGCTGGAGCGATTGTCCGGAGAGCTGCCGCTGCTGAATCTGCATACGGATGAGGAGAGACCCCGGGTCAAGCAGTTTGAAGGGGACCGGGTACACTTCGAGGCAGGAGCGGAGTTAACGGCAGCCCTGCAAAGGGTGGCCCGGGAGACGGGAACAACGATATATATGGTGCTGTTGGCCGTCTACAATGTGATGCTGTGGAAATATACCGGGCAGGAAGATATCATCGTGGGTACAGTAGAGTCGGGAAGATCCCACAGCGAACTACAAGAAACGATGGGAATGTTCGTAAATACAGTGGCGCTGAGAAATTACCCGGCAGGAAGTAGAACCTTCCGAGAGTTCCTGGAGGAAGTTAAGCGTCATACATTGGCAGACTTTGAGCATGCAGCCTATCCATATGAAAACCTGTTGAATCTGCTGAATCTGCAAAAGGATTCAAGCAGAAACCTATTATTTGATGTCATGTTTGCTTTTGAAAGTATGGACTATGGCTTTGCCCAGGAAAAGAGAACTGGTGGAATAAAGATAATTGAGCCCGAACTACAGCTGGCGATGTTCGATCTGACCTTGACCGCCAAAGAGGCTAACGACAATCTAGACTTTAGCTTGGAATACTGCAGCAGACTGTTTAACAAAGCTGCAGTGATGAGAATGGGAGAACATTATACCCGCCTATTGTCAGAGGTAGCGGCTACCCCGGATAAGGAGCTTGGCGGGCTGGACATGGTCACTGATCAAGAAAAACAGATACTGCTGAACGTATTTAATACTGCACCTACAGCCTATCCGAAGGACAAGACTATCCAGGAATTGTTCGAGGAGCAGGCGGACAGAACTCCAGACCAGCTTGCAGTGGTATGTGGAGATCAGGCATTGACCTACAAGGAGCTAAATGAGCAGGCCAATAGCCTGGCTAGCGTATTGAGAGCATATGTGGTGAAAAAAGAAACTATTATAGGGATCATGGCAAAACACTCCCTGAACATGGTAGTAGGTGTATTGGGCATATTGAAGGCAGGTGCGGTGTATCTGCCGATCGACCTGGAGTATCCGGAAGAACGTATAAGCTATATGCTGAAGGACAGCCAAGCCGTACTCCTCTTATCTCACACGGAGAACATGAAAAATTTAAATGACGAGGTCCCGGTCATCGATTTGGACAATAACACTCTATACAGCCATGTGACAAGCAACCCGAAGACAGGAAATGATGCAAACCATCTGGCTTATGTGATCTACACGTCGGGAACGACGGGGAATCCTAAAGGGGTTATGGTTGAGCATAAAGCGCTCATTAACTTATGCCTGTGGCATAATCATTTCTATAGTGTCAGTGAGGAAGATAGGGCCACTAAATATGCCGGGTTTGGATTTGATGCTTCAGTGTGGGAAATTTTCCCTTATCTTGTGGCTGGAGCCTCTATTCATATTGTGGATCGATCAATCATGCTGGATATTAATGAGCTTAATCGTTTCTATGAGGAACAGGGGATCACAATCAGCTTTCTTCCTACCCAGATTTGTGAGCAGTTTATGGAGTTGGAGAATAAGTCGCTCCGCAAGTTGCTTACGGGAGCAGATAAGCTGAAAAAATATAGAAAACAAACTTATGAGTTAATTAATAATTATGGGCCTACAGAAAATACTGTGGTCACTACGAGCTTTGTTGTGGATAAAAATTACAAAAATATACCTATTGGAAAACCGATTGCGAATACTGACATTTATATTCTCGATCAGCATAACCAGCTGGTTCCGGTCGGGGTCCCTGGGGAATTGAATATTTCCGGTGCTTCTTTAGCAAGAGGATATTTATACAGAGACGATCTTACCCATGAAAAGTTTGTGGAAAATCCGTTTCATCCCGGTGCAATAATGTATAAAACCGGAGATTTGGCTAAATGGCTGCCTGATGGAAATATACAGTATTTGGGAAGAATCGACAATCAGGTGAAAATTAGAGGTTATAGGGTTGAGACAGCAGAAATTGAAAACCAATTATTAAAGTTAAAAGCTGTCCAGGAGACAGTCGTTGTCGCCAGGATCGATGATTACGGGAATTCTTTTCTATGCGGCTATATCGTTGCGGACCCGGAAATATCAGCAGCTGCTATAAAAGCGGAGTTATCGAAGGTATTGCCGCTATACATGATCCCTGGATATTTCATTCATGTGGATAAAATGCCGCTTACCCCAAATGGGAAAATTGATAAAAAAGCACTTGCCGGAATGAAGCTGGCCGAATCATCAGACGAAATGTGGGAAGCGCCCCGAAACTCCATAGAAGAGATATTAGTAAGTGTGTGGGAAGACACGCTGAGAGTTGAGCGGATCGGGATAAATGACAATTATTACGAACTCGGCGGTGACTCCATAAAATCTATTATGCTCGTATCAAGACTTCAGAAGCATAATCTGAGACTTGAAGTAAGGGATATCATGCAATATCCAACTATAAAAGAGCTGAGCCCGCATATCAAGAAACATACGGTTGAGATGGATCAGGGGGACGTCGAGGGGGATGTTGAATTCGCTCCGATACAGCGCTGGTTTCTGGAACGCAGGTTTCCGGAAGAGAACCATTTTAATCAGGCCTTCATGTTTACTGTTGAAGAAGGTATCGATGAATTGCTGTTACGTTCAACCTTTGAGATAGTGATTAACCATCACGATGCTCTTCGCATGATCTACCTGCGGGACCAAAGCGGAAAAAGACAAGTAAACAGAGGGGCTCACCAGTCCAGGGATGTTTTTAAATTAGATATATATGATCTGAGTGAAGATCTGGATTACAAGAGCACTATAGAAAGCTTAGCAGATCAAATTCAGCAAGGAATGGATTTGGAAAAAGGTATCTTAATAAGACTAGGGTTATTTAGAACCCGTGTTGGTGACCAGCTGTTAATCTCCATCCATCATATGGTGATGGATGGAGTATCATGGAGAATCCTGCTTGAAGATCTGGAGTACGCTTATAGATGTGTTCGAAAAGGGAATGATGTCATCCTGCCCGATAAAACGGCTTCTTATAGGGAATGGACGCATAGTCTTGCCGGATTGGCAGACAGCAGAGAAATGCGAAGAGAGCTCCCGTATTGGAAGAAGGTCGAAAATACGCAGGTCGCTGAAATCCCAAGAGATTTTGAGGTCCAAGAAAGTACTTTTGGCAAAAGCAACGATATTACTGTGTGTCTTTCGAAAAAATGGACAGAAAGGTTGTTAAGAAAAACGAATGCTGCGTATAACACGCAAATCAATGACCTTCTACTTTGCTCATTGGGAATGGCGGTCAAAGAGTGGACAGGCAGCAGCAAGATTCTAGTAAGTCTTGAAGGCCATGGCCGGGAGGATCTGGTTAAGGATCTTTCGATTGACCGAACCATTGGCTGGTTCACATCCATGTATCCGGTAATTCTGGATATGAGCCACAGCGATGATATGTCAGCTTGCATCAAGTACACCAAGGAAACCTTAAGGGGAATACCCAATAAAGGGATTGGTTACGGGATACTCAAATATTTGGCAAGCTCAGAGGGTAAAGGAGATGTCCAGTTTAAGCTGAACCCGGATATCAGTTTTAACTACCTGGGTGAATTCACTAATCCTGCTGGGCAAGTCCTTCTCAGACATTCAGAACTATCCTGCGGCAGAGGGGTTTCATTGTCCAATCCGAAGCTAAATGCCATAGAAATCAACGGTCTGATTATAGACGGACAATTGAAACTGGTATTTAACTATAGTACTGAGGAATTTAGACATGAAACCATTGAGAGATTAACCGAAGGCTATTTGAATAATCTAACCGCAGTGATTGAGCATTGCGAAGCCCGGAAGAAAACAGAGAAAACACCGTCGGATTATGGAGACAAGGAATTGACATTAGAGGATCTGGCTGTAATTCTCTCCAGTGGAGAGCCGGTTGAGAAAATTCATTCTCTTACACCTATGCAGGAAGGAATGCTCTATCATCTATTGCTGGATCACCGCTCCCAGGCCTATTTTGAACAGCTTATGTTCACACTGGAAGGGAAGCTAAACCTGTCCCATTTGAATACGACCCTTAATAAGCTGATCGAAAAATATGAGATACTGCGGACAGCATTTTTTTACGAGGAACTAAGCACTTTTAAGCAGGCCGTGATGAAAGAACGAACGATAAGTGTGAACTATGAGGACATAAGCCATCTTGATGACAATGCTAAAGAAACATTCATAGAGCATTACAAAGATGAAGACAGGGCCAGAGGGTTTGATTTAACAAAGGATTGCCTGATCAGGGTTTCCGTCATGAAAATAAGCCGCCGGAGGTACCAGCTTCTCTATAGCTTTCATCATATTATTATGGATGGCTGGTGCACGGGCTTATTGATGAAGGATGCAGCGGAAATATACACAGCATTATGTAAAGGTCAGCAGCTGATCTTGGATTCCACAGAACCTTACAGCAAGTATTTGAAGTGGCTCGATCAGCAGGACCAGGATGCTGCTATACGCTATTGGAGCCAGTATCTGGACGGCTATGAGCAGGAGGCGGGAATCCCCCGTTTTCATACGGATCGGGAATCCGTTTACCAGCGCAGAAAAGCAACCCTTCAGCTTAGCAAGGAAGTGACTACCAGGCTGAAGCATGCAGCTGAAAAGAATCGGCTTACATTAAATGCGTTAGTTCAAACGGCTTGGGGAGTATTGCTGCAAAAATACAATCATTCCGAGGATGTTGTGTTTGGCTCCATTATCTCCGGACGGCAATGTGAAGTTGCAGATATTGATAAAATGGTGGGTTTGTTCATTAATGCCGTTCCTGTAAGAGTGAAAGGGGACAAATCCGTCTCTTTCCTGGCATTAGCCCAGCAAATCAATAATGATTTTTACGAAGCAAATACTTCCTATGGATACAGTTCACTGGCAGATCTGCAGGCATTAACAAGCATGAAGGGTAATCTTATTAATCATATGGTAGTGTATGAAAACTATCCGCTGGATAAGCCGGCAGGAGCTGAGGATGGCAGCAAGGCTGTTCTGAATATAACCGGAATTGAGGCATTTGAGCAAACCCATTACGACTTTGGAATCGTTGTACTGCCAGGTGAAGAACTAACCTTTGAATTCACGTATAACGGTTATGTCTACAATGAGGAGATTATTGGTCTGATCAGCAGTAACTTAGGCAATATATTGGATCTCGCAGCCTCAGATCTTACTGTGAAGATAGGTGATATCAGCGGAATCACAGAGCAGGAAAGAAACAGGATATTAAGCAGGTTCAATAACACAAATTCAGAATATTTAGTGGATAAAAGCCTGCAGCAGCTCTTTCAAGAGCAGGCAGAGAAATCACCTGATCAAGTGGCAGTTGTCTTTCAAGACAAGCAGCTCACATACAAAGAGTTGAATGAAAAAGCAAACCGCCTGGCAAGAGCGCTGCTCGAAAGAGGAGTAGGGCGCAACAGTATTGCCGCGCTGCTGCTTGAGCCGTCAGAAAATCTGCTAGTGGGCATGTTAGGGGTTTTAAAGGCAGGAAGTGCCTTTTTGCCGATGGATGAGGAGGCTCCTGGCAGCAGAATCGGCAATATACTAAACGATAGCCAAGCAAAAGTTCTGATCTCCACTTCCCGGTTAATAGAAACGCTGGAGGGTGAAATTGATATTGAATGCCTGGATATCGGGGATGAAGCTTTATATGAAGGGCAGGAAAGCAGCAACGTAAGGACTGCGTATGACTTGGGGGATGGAGTATACGTTATTTATACATCTGGAACAACAGGCAATCCCAAGGGAGTAAGTATCCGAAATCAATCCTTAGCGAATTATGTAAGGTGGGCTGGTCAGGAGCTGAACCTCAATTCTTCAAGCCGATCTCTTGTAACATCAAAGTACAGCTTCGATTTATGTTATACCAGTATTTTTCCTGTACTGGCCTGTGGCGGAGAATTGCACGTCATTCCTAAAGAAAGCTATCTTAATCCGCCGGAATTATTGGAGTATGTACAACAGAATCAGATCAGCTATCTGAAAATGACTCCAACTTTATTCTCAACACTGATGGATTACGACTCCCTATGGAGATCCTGCGCCGATATGAAGACTATAATTCTAGGCGGAGAACGTCTGAGTATTCAAAATGTCATGAAGCTTGCGAAAGAATGCCCCTGGATGAAATTCATGAATCATTACGGGCCAACGGAGAGCACCATTGGGTGTATCGCCCATTACATGGATTTGGATAATGTCCACGAAGGCGCGCTTTACCGTCAGATTGGCAGACCCATCACGAATACAAAGGTTTATATCGTTGACCCAGCTAATCAAATTGTTCCGATAGGGGCCACCGGCGAGATCTGCATCAGTGGCATGGGATTGGCAAAGGGATATTTATATAATGAGACTCTGACAGAGGAGAAGTTTGTGAATAACCCCTTCTTGCAAGGGGCAAAGATGTATAAAACGGGTGACCTCGGGAGATGGCGGCCTGATGGCAGTATTGAGTATTTTGGCAGGCTGGATAATCAGATCAAAATCAGAGGATTCCGCATTGAAATCGGTGAGATTGAACAGCAGCTTCTAAAGCAGCAGGTCATTAAAGAAGCCGTAGTGGTGGACAGAATCGATCAACGGGAAGAGAAATATCTGTGCGCCTATGTGACAGCAGACACGGAATTGGAGGTCTCGCAGGTGAGGGATGACCTGGCAAAAGTGCTTCCGTCCTATATGCTTCCGGGCTATATCATACAGATTGAACAACTGCCGTTAACACCAAACGGAAAGATTGACCGCAAACAATTGCCGGAGCCGGATCTGAACCGGATGCGTGGAGCTTATGAAGCACCACGTAGTGAAGTGGAAGAACAGCTTGCTGCGATCTGGGGAAATGTACTGGGAATGGAGGGAATCAGCATTCATGATGACTTCTTTGATCTGGGAGGACATTCGCTCACAGCAGCGCTGACGGTGTCCCAAGTAAGGAAAGTGCTGGGGGTCGACATCAAAGTCAGAGAATTATTTGAGCATTCCACAATCCAGAGGCTGGGCAGCTTGATCAGCAGCTTGGAGCGGCAGGAATACGCAAGTATCACCCAAGCGGCGTCCCAGCCCTACTACACTGCCTCTTCGGCGGAAAAGCGAATGTACGCGTTATGGGAGATGGACAAGCAGAGTATCGTCTACAACGTGCCGGTTGTCCTCGAGTTCCAGGAAGCACTGGAAGATGCCCGGGTTGAAGCGGTGCTGAATGAAATAGTGCAGAGACATGAGGCGCTGCGAACTCATTTTGAGGTCGTGAACGGGGAAGTGGTCCAGTACATTCACGAAAGCTGGAAGCTGGACTTCACGGGCGAGGCGCTGCATGAAGGCGAAGTGGAAGAAGCGATCCGTACCTTCGTGACACCGTTCGATCTGAGCGAGGCGCCATTATTGAGAAGCCGGCTGTTGAGATGCGGGGCAGCGAAGTCCATTCTGCTGCTGGATGTTCATCACATTGTAATGGACGGCATTTCTATTGGGGTATTTATTCGGGAATTCCAAGCTTTGTACGAGGGAGCCGTACTAGAGGCACCGGTGCTTCAGTACAAGGACTATTCCGAATGGCAGAACAGCCGGAACGGGCAAGAAGTAATGAACAGAGAGGAAGATTATTGGCTGGAGCGATTGTCTGGAGAGCTGCCGCTGCTGAATCTGCATACGGATGAGGAGAGACCCCGGGTCAAGCAATTTGAGGGGGACCGGATACACTTCGAGGCAGGAGCGGAGTTAACGGCTGCCCTGCAAAGGGTGGCCCGGGAGACGGGAACAACGATATATATGGTGTTATTGGCCATCTACAATGTGATGCTGTGGAAATATACCGGGCAGGAAGATATCATCGTGGGTACAGTAGAGTCGGGAAGATCCCACAGCGAACTACAAGAAACGATGGGAATGTTCGTAAATACAGTGGCACTGAGAAATTACCCGGCAGGAAGTAGAACCTTCCGGGAGTTCCTGGAGGAAGTTAAGCGTCATACATTGGCAGATTTTGAGCACACCCATTATCAATTCGAAAAGGTAATCCAAAAGCTAAATCTCAAAAGTGACACCAGCAGAAATCCATTGTTTGATGTTATGTTTGTGCTCGAGAATCTGGATTACGGATTAAAAACTAATGTAGAACAGGCTAAGATCAAACTGATTGAGCCAATGGCCGATATAGCCAAGTTCGATCTGACCTTGACCGCCAAAGAGGCTAATGACAATCTAGACTTTAGCTTGGAATACTGCAGCCGACTGTTTAGCAAAGCTACAGTGATGAGAATGGGAGAACATTACACCCGCCTATTGGCAGAGGTAGCGGCTACCCCGGATAAGGAGCTTGGCGGGCTGGACATGATCACTGATCAAGAAAAACAGATGCTGCTGAACGTGTTCAATACTGCACCTACAGCTTATCCGAAGGACAAGACCATCCAGGAATTGTTCGAGGAGCAGGTGGACAGAACTCCAGATCTGCTTGCAGTGGTATGTGGAGATCAGGCATTGACCTACAAGGAGCTAAACGAGCAGGCCAATAGTCTGGCTAGCGTATTGAGAGAGAAAGGAGTGGCCGCGGAAACTGTTATAGGCATCATGGCTGACCGATCCCTGGAGCTCATCATAGGGATACTGGGAATCTTAAAGTCGGGTGGAGCTTATCTTCCGATTGACCCGGAATATCCTGCAGACAGAATCAATTATATGTTGACGGATAGCCAAGCTGCTATGCTCTTGCTCCAGCATCATATCGTCAAGGATTTAACATACACCGGAGAGCGGTTAGATCTGGAGAATAGAAGTTTGTACGTTAGAAAGACAGGCAATCCGGTAAAAGTCAGCATGCCAGGAGACCTAGCCTATGTTATATACACTTCGGGGACGACAGGTAATCCCAAGGGTGTAATGGTAGAGCATAAAAATTTGGTCAATTACATTTATTGGGCCAATAAACGTTATGTTGCAGGAGATCAGGCTGCTTTTCCGCTGTACTCCTCCATATCATTTGATTTAACTGTAACTTCTATTTATACACCGCTGATATCCGGGAATACCATCGTTATCTATGCTGGTGAAGACAAGGCCCTGTTAACCCGAACGATAGCCGAAGAGAATAAGGTCCATATATTAAAATTAACTCCGACACATTTGAGATTACTGGAGGATATGGACCTGTCCCGGTCCAGCATCAGGAAATTGATAGTCGGCGGTGAAGATCTGAAGACAAAGGTAGCGGAAAAGATACACCGCGCATTCGATGGTCGCATAGAGATCTATAACGAATATGGACCTACAGAGGCGACTGTGGGCTGCATGATTTACAAATATAATGTTGAACGAGATAAGGGGACCTCGGTCTCTATCGGTATCGCTGCAGACAATACGCAATTATATATTTTAGGAAGCCGGATGGAGCTGCTGCCCATTGGCGTTGCCGGAGAATTATGTATTGGCGGCGACGGGGTAGCGCGGGGATATTTGTATAAGGAAGCGTTAACTGCCGAGAAATTCGTAGATCATCCTTATAAGGCAGGAGGCAAACTATACAAAACCGGAGATATGGCCAGATGGCTGCCTGACGGTACGGTAGAATACCTGGGAAGAATGGACAATCAAGTTAAAGTAAGAGGTTACCGGATCGAAACTGGTGAGATCGAAAATCGGCTTCTGCAAATGCCAGACATTACAGAGGCAGTTGTAGTAGCCAGAACAGATGATCAGGGCCACAACTATCTGTGTGCATACGTAGTCTCCAATAAAGAGGTAACGGCATCAGAAATTAGAGGAGGTCTGTCAAAGGAACTCCCGAGCTACATGGTTCCCAGCTATGCCGTTCAGATTGCCAAGCTGCCGTTGAGTTCAAACGGGAAAGTGGACATTAAGGCATTACCTGTAATAGATATCAACGAAATGCAGGCTGCTACTTATGAGGCTCCAATCAATGAGATTGAAGGAATTCTGGTAGACGTATGGCAAAAGGTACTCCATATCGAGCCCATAGGAACCAATTATAACTATTATGAAATGGGGGGGGATTCCATCAAATCCATCCTCATCGTCTCAGCGTTGAGGGAGCATCGACTCAGACTTGAGGTGAAGGACTTGATGCAATATCCCAGCATTAAAGAACTCGCCGATTATGTTAAATACGAGGATGTACAGGTACCGCAGGGAGCAGTTGAGGGCAGCGTGCAGTTCCTGCCGGTTCAGCAGTGGTTTTTTGAGAAGGGCCTTACCCAAGAAAATCATTACAATCAGGCTTTTATGTTCTATAGAAAAGAAGGGTTGGATGAAGAGATATTACGAAAAGCATTCGTGGCTATCATTGTGCACCATGATGCCTTGAGAATGGTTTACAAAAGAACGCATGAAGGAATTACGCAGTGGAATCGCAGTACGGACTTTGCCGGAGATGCATTTACCCTAGATGTCTATGATCTGAGGGATGAAGACGAGGAGAGCAGCATTCCCGAATTGTCCGGCGAATTGCAAAAAGGACTTGATCTGGAAAAAGGCCTCCTGCTTAAAGTGGGATTATTCAAGACTCGTCAGGGAGATCATCTGCTTGTGGCTGTTCATCACCTGGTTATGGACGGCGTGTCGTGGAGAATTCTGATTGCGGATCTGGAATCGGCTTACCGGAGTATTTCAAGTGGTACCGCCGTTAGCCTTCCTCCAAAAACAACATCCTATAGATCCTGGGCACAGAAGTTGAAGGAATACGCATCCGGTAGAGAGTTGCTGCACGAAGCAGAGTACTGGAAAACGATCACGAATATTAACTCTGTTCAATTACCTAAGGATTTCGGTGAAGAACACAGTGGATATTGCGAGCGAATGGAGGTCAGCCTCAACTTCTCCAAGGAACAAACCGCTAGGCTCTTGAGGAATACCAATACAGCATATAACACGCAGATTAATGATGTTTTGCTGTGTTCGCTGGGGCTTGCCTTTAAGGAGTGGGGGGGGATGGAAAAGCTGCTTGTGAGCCTTGAAGGGCACGGAAGAGAGGATATCTTTCAGGGGGTATCCATAGACCGGACCGTTGGATGGTTCACTACAATCTATCCCATCGTTGTAGATATGACCCATAGCCATGATATTGCTTATTCCCTCAAGCATACCAAGGAAATGTTGAGGCATGTCCCAGGCAAGGGCATTGGATATGGGGTTTGGAAGTATTTATCGAACGGGAATAAGGAAATGCGCACTATAGAACCTGAAGTATGCTTTAACTATCTTGGTGAATTTGGGAAAGAAGCCGAAAACAGCTTGCTGAAATTCTCCAAACTATCCAGCGGAGCCAGTATTTCGAGTGAAAACAAGAAGCTTAACGGTATTGATATTAATGGTCTGATTATGGAGGGACAGTTAGAGCTGGTGTTCAGCTATAGCACGCTGGAATATCAACGTGAAACGGTTGAGCAATTAACTACAGCTTTTCACACCAGCTTACTTCGGGTCATTGACCATTGTGCACATCAACATACCGCCGAGAAAACGCCGTGGGACTATGGAGATCCGGATTTGAGTCTGGAGGATCTGCATACACTGCTTGCCTGCGGAAAGGAAATAGAGAAAATTCATTCCTTGTCTCCTATGCAAGAGGGAATGATGTATAACACCATCGTGGATGCAGGTTCCAGCACGTATTTCGAACAAAGTGAATTGAATATTGAAGGAAACCTTAATGTAGATATTTTGAATGTGGTTCTGAATCAAGTGATTGAAAAATATGAAATTCTTAGAACAGCCTTTTTCTATCATGATATTAAAAGATTCAAGCAGACGGTTTTGAAGGAAAGAAAGCTCCACATCCGTTACGAGGATGTCAGTTCCTCGAGCATACAGGAGAAGAGCGGCTATGTGGAACAATTCAAGATGCAGGATAGAAGCAATCCTTTTGACCTTGGACAAGACTGTCTAATCCGTGTAGCTGTGATAAAGACAGATGCCGGCAAATTCAAAGTCGTGTACAGCTTCCACCATATCATTATGGATGGCTGGAGTGCAGGTATTATCATTCAAGAAGTAATAACCCAATATAAAGCGCTGGTCCATGAAGAGAAGCTGGAAATAGTGAAGGCCGTGCCTTACAGCCATTACTTGAATTGGCTTGATCATCAGGATAAAACTTCTGCACTGGATTACTGGCAAGCCTATTTAGAAGCTTACGAGTTGGGAACGATGATACCTGAGCTTCAACACAAGGAGAAGGGTTTCAAGCATCAACAGGAGCGAATCCTACTTGAAGAACAGATAACTGCCAAGCTGAAGTGCCTTGCTGAGACCAACAGCATCACCTTGAGTTCGGTAATCCAAACCGCTTGGGGCGTAGTACTGCAAAAATACAGCAATACCAATGATGTAGTATTCGGCTCAGTTGTGTCCGGCAGACCAAGTGGAATTAGAGGAATAGAGAACATGGTGGGTTTATGTATCAACACCGTACCGGTCCGGGTCACAGGGGAGGAACACGTATCTTTTATTGATCTGGCCAAGAAGCTGAATAAGGATTTTGTCCAAGCTAATACATTCAGTTATTGCCAGCTTGCAGAGATTCAGGCTCTGACCCCTATGAAGAATAGTCTGATCAATCATGTAGTGGTCTATGAGAATTATCCTGTCGATCAAAGCCTGGTGGAACTTCAAGGACCTCAAGGAGCAGAGGTGAAGATCACTGCAGCTCAGGGGTTTGAGCAAACCAATTATGACTTGGAGATTCTGATTGCTCCCGGTCATATGCTGCAAATAAAGATGACGTATAATGGCCACACGTACAGCAGGGATGTTATAAGCGCCCTGATGGATAATCTGGTACATGTACTAAACTGTGCAGTTTCTAATCCGGATGAGTCGGTAGAGAACATGGATATGGTGAGTGAACGGGAGAGAAACAAGCTGCTCCATGAGCTCAATTGTACCGGGACAGCTTATGCCAAAGATAAGACCATCGCACAGTTATTCGAAGAACAGGCCGAACGGACACCAGAAGCCATAGCATTGGAATTTCACGGCGCAGTTTTGAGTTACAGGGAGCTCAATAAGAGAGCGAACCAATTGGCCGGGGTTTTGCGGAAGAATGGTGTTAGAGACAATGTCATTGTTCCGATTCTGGTGAAAAGATCTTTAAACCTGCTGGTGGGAATTCTGGGAGTATTGAAAGCGGGAGGCGGCTATTTGCCTCTGGATACCGATTATCCGGTAGACAGAATTAACTATATGCTTCAAGACAGCCAAGCCAATCTACTATTAACTGAAAAAGGCCTGGCTTCGTCCTTGGACTTGAGTGAAGCTGTGAAGATCTTGGATATCGGCTCTAAGCAGATACAAGATGAGGATGAGTCCAATCTCCAGATCATTAATAAAGCTGAAGATTTGGCCTATGTACTCTATACCTCAGGTTCCACGGGTAAACCTAAGGGGGTGGCAATTGAACACCGAGCGGTTCATAACTTTATTACAGGAATAACAGACCGGATAAGTTTCACACCTGATAAAATCATTCTCTCGGTAACTACGTGCTCCTTTGATATTTTCGGCTTAGAAACGCTGTTGCCTCTCACCCGGGGCTTGAAGGTGGTCATTGCCAGTGAAGAGGAACAGAAGGATCCTTACTTGCTGAACAAAGTCATTGTGGATTCAGAAGTGAATACGATTCAATTGACTCCGTCGAGGCTGAAGCTAATGCTAAACTGCAGCAATACGCCAGAAAGCTTTAAAAAATTAAAGCTGATGATGATTGGGGGGGAAGGGTTTCCTAAGGATTTGCTAGCCCAGCTAAAACAGTTCACAGATTCCAGAATCTACAATATGTATGGCCCGACCGAAACTACGATCTGGTCCGCAGTCAAAGAATTGACTCATGAAAACAATGTGAATGTCGGAAAGCCGATAGCGAATACGCAGGTATATATTGTGGACCAAATCGGACATATAGCACCTATGGGTGTTGCGGGTGAATTATGCATAGCCGGAGATGGCATAGCGAGAGGGTACCTGCACAAGGAAGAGCTAACTGCATCCAAGTTCGTGGACAACCCTTTTATTGAAGGTACAAAGATGTACAAAACGGGGGATTTGGCCAGATGGCTACCGAACGGGGAACTGGATGTTATCGGGAGATTGGACAACCAGGTCAAAATCGGCGGGTACCGTATAGAGTTGGGAGAAATTGAAAGTGTTGCAGCCCGGTACGACAAGATTAAGCAATGTGTAGTCGCTGGACAACCTAATGTATTGGGTTCACAAGATCTGGTGTTATATTTTGTGGCAGCCGAGAAGATCAATATATCGGAATTAGTGAACTTTTTATCACCGGTTCTGCCTAAGTATATGATGCCGCAGATGTACATTCAGATTGATGAAGTTCCGCTGACCGCAAATGGAAAAACGAATCTTAAGGCCTTGCCGAAACCGGGTAACGCGCGTCCTGACCTTCGGGATGACTATGAAGAGGCAGTTACAGATCTCCAGAAAGAGATTCAGCATATATGGTCGATGATCCTGAATATCGAGAAGGTCGGCATCTATGATAATTTCTTTGAGGTAGGTGGTAACTCCCTGAAAATAGTGGCCATGTATAACGAGCTCCAGAAGCTGTATCCGGATAAAATTCAAATCACCGATATTTTTTCCTACCCGACGATCAGCAAGCTGGCCCAGTTCATTGATACGCAGTTCGCGTTCGCTGAGGCTGCAGCAACCCTGGATCACGAGGGCATGGCTATTGAATTGCCTGCTGCATTTCTGGCAGCAGAAGCTGAGCCTAATGACGGCCGGGTTCTGAGGTTCAGCTTCGCAGGAGATTCCTATGCTGGAATGGTGCATATTTGCAGTCATAACCAATATGACATCATTCATCTTTTACTGGCCGGTTATGTGTTCCTCTTATCTGACATTTGCCAAAGGGAACGGTTTACCCTACAGTTCTCCGATCAGAGAGACGGCAGGTTCAGCTTGCTAGAGATGGATATAGCGGGACTGGATGATTTTCACGAGATCGTAAGCCTGGTCAAGGACAAGCTTAAGCATGTGCCTGAATCCGCCCACACGGTTCAAAGTGACCTGGAAGTGTTCAGAACCGGAATGGGAAGCACTGTGTTGCCCCTGTTCTCAAGGGTCGATGTCAGCAATCTGTTAACGGATCACGCGGATACTAATGATGTGGTGCTTGAAGCCGTAGAGAAGACCAGTGAAATCGGAATCGAATTGAGGTATAACCGCAGCAAGCTGAAGCAAAGCAAAATGCACGAGCTGTTCAATCAATATATTAAGCTGCTGCAAGTCATCATAGAGAGCGATGAGCGCACTTCAACGGAAATGGAAGTGTAGGATTGCAGTGAAATGTGAAACTTTTCTCATATTATTAAAATCTTAATTAGATTGGGGAATATACAATGTCAAAAATAGCGTTTCTCTTCTCAGGACAAGGCTCCCAGTATGTAGGGATGGGCAAAAATCTATACGATAACTTCGGTATTGCCAAACAGACCTATGCTGAGGCGAGTGAAGTCTTGGGGTTTGATCTGGGAAAACTTTGTTTTGAAGGTAGTTCAAGTGAGTTATCCCAGACAGAAAATACACAGCCGGCCATACTGGCTGCAAGTATAGCCCAGTACCGGGTATACATGAAGGAATTTGGAGAGAAACCTTGCTATGCTGCCGGCCACAGTCTGGGAGAATACTCCGCTTTGACAGCTGCAGGGGCTATTGAATTTGCGGATGCAGTCAAGTTGGTTAGAGCCAGAGGCTTGTATATGAAAGAAGCGGCGGAATCGGGAGCAGGAGCCATGGCGGCGATCAGGGAAGTGGAAGAAAGCATTATTGAGGAGGAGTGCAGAACGCTCTCCTCCCAGGGAATGATTATCGGGATTTCTAACTACAACGGGAACAAAGATACTGTAGTCTCCGGGGATGCGCAAGCAGTTGAACGTCTTGTTGAAATATTGAAAAACCAAGGAGCACAGATCTTCAAACTGAATGTCAGCGCAGCCTTCCATTCTCCAATCATGCAATCAGCAGCTGTGAAATTGAACCGTGAGCTGGGAAATTATGCTTTTAACGAACCTCAATATCAGGTGATATCTAATGTTTACGCTTCGCCTTACGAGGATAAAGAGCAGATCAGAGATCTCTTGACACAGCAGATTATAAGCCCGGTGAACTGGTACGCGACAATGAAGTATTTGGAACGGAACGGGGTAGATACTGCCATTGAATTTGGACCCAAAGCGACGTTGAGAAATCTGGTCAGAAACAACACCGCGGGGATTGCTGCTTACAGCTATGACAAACAGGAGGATATCGAGGAAATGAAGTCAGCCCTGCTCCCGGGGAAAGAAACTTCCGATACGTCAAGCACGTTCTCATTGATTTCCAGAAGCCTAGGGATCTCCGTGTCCACCAAAAATAACAATTGGAACAACGAGGAATATGCGCGTGGGGTCATTGAGCCTTATGAACGGATCGCCAAGCTCCAGGCTGAACTTGAGGAAACGGGAAAGCAACCTACGGTTGAACAGATGAATCAGGCGGTAGATATGCTTAGATCCGTTTTTCGAACAAAGCAAACTCCAATGGAAGAGCAGATCGCACGGTTCAACCAATTGTTTCAAGAGACAAATACCCGGGAACTTTTCGAACATTTCAGTGTCTAACGCTGTCATCGGCAGATTGGATTCCACAATTAATGACGAGGTGGGGAAATGAAAAATGGTTTTATTAGCTTAAAGGATTTGAAGGCCTCGGCTTTCACCGCCAGCACCCTTGAATCTGAAGATAGGCCTCTCCGGGACTCCGAAGTTAAGGCTATATCTGAAAGTGACATTGCCATCATCGGCATGTCCGGTAAGTTCGGTGAGGCCAAGGATCTGAGAGCCTATTGGGATGTACTTATGAAAGGAAAGGAGTGTATCAGGGAAATTCCCCTGCACAGGAAAGAGGACGCTGACAGATATCTGGAATTCAGTGGGGTTAAATCACTCCATGAAGACATTCAGTATACCAGAATTGCTTATTTGGATGAAATCGATAAGTTCGACTACGGTTTTTTTGGAATACTTCCCAATGAGGCAAAGCTGATTGACCCGAGACAGAGACTATTTTTGGAATCCGCCTGGAGTACTTTGGAGGACGCTGGTTATGGCGGGGGGGAATTATGCGGAAGCAAGACAGGGATTTATGTAGGCCTTAGCAGTGACGGCAGCAACGAATATTTCAAGCTGATTGAGCATGGAGACCCGTCATTGATCGGTCTGTCGACTGCAGGCAATATCAAGTCCGTTATCGCTAGCAGATTGGCATATATTTTGGATTTCAAAGGTCCATCCATGATGATTGATACGGCCTGTTCATCATCTCTGGTTGCGCTGCACGTCGCTTGCCAAGCTATAAAAAATAACGAATGTGATGCTGCTCTGGTCGGGGGTGTGAATATCAAGATATTCCCTAAGACGGAAGAGGAAAACAACCTGAACATCGGGATTACATCATCGGACTCAAGTATTAGAACCTTCGATGATCAAGCTGATGGGACTAACAGCGGGGAAGGGGTTGCGGCAGTTCTGATCAAACCGCTGAATAAGGCGATTCAGGATCGTGATCATATTTATGCAGTAATTAAGGGGAGTGCCATCAATCAGGATGGCAGCTCCGTGGGCATTACAGCCCCCAATATGAATGCGCAGGAGAATGTGATTGTAGATGCCTGGAAAGAAGCATGTATTGACCCTCGGACGATTACCTATTGGGAAGCACATGGTACCGGTACTAAATTGGGAGATCCTATAGAGGTTCATGCGATACACCGGGCTTTCAGCCGATTCACAGACCGCAAGCAGTTTTGCGCTATCGGCTCCGTGAAGACTAATATCGGCCATCTGGACAGTCTGGCAGGGCTGGCTGGATTGATCAAAGCGGTTCTGGCCATTCAGTATAAAAAAATCCCGCCCAGCCTGCATTTTAAAGTGCCCAACCGGAATATCCAATTCAGCGGCTCACCGGTATACGTGAACGATCAAATAACCGATTGGAGCGGCAGCAGCGGGGTGTACAGATGTGGGATCAGCAGCTTTGGCCTAAGCGGGACAAATGCCCACGTCGTCCTGGAGGAGCCTCCCGAGCTGGAACAGCGCAAGGAAGAAGTACTGGCCGATCATCTATTTACGGTGTCTGCGAAGACCAAAGAGTCGTTGGAAAAACTAATTCTGAATTATATAGAGTTTCTCGGCAAAGAACAAGAAATCAGAATAAGTGATCTCTGTTATACCGTCAATACCGGAAGACTACCGAATCAATTCAGAATCGCAATGATTGTATCGTCCACTGAAGAATTGATCCGCAAACTGAAGCTACTGGCACGTTCCGGTGTGCGAACAGATAAAGCTGAGGAAATATACTATCAGAAAATGGAACGGAACATTAAATTCATAGGTAAAAGCATGACCGGCAGCGGAGGTTTGGCGGCATCCTCTGAGAAGTCTACAACAGATTTACAGCTATTGTGCGAGGCGTATTGCAATGGAGTAGGTGTGGATTTTGAAAGAATCTACAGCCAGCTCGACAGCAGGAAGGTGAGTTTGCCTACATACCCATTTGAACAAAAAAGATTGTGGGTGGAGCTGCAGGAAACGGGAATATCCGAACCTTCCGCCCCAACCATACACCCGCTTCTGCAGGAACTGGCCGTTAGATCAATGAATTTGGAAGTCTACGTTTCCTATTTGAATGTACAGGATTTTTGGGTGCTGAATGAACATCAAGTCAGTGATGCCTATGTGATTCCGGGTACAACTTACTTGGATATGGCAAGAGAAGTAGGCACGAGGTATTTTGGCGATACATGGGATATTGTCTTGAGCGATGTCAGTTTTTTAAACCTCTTGAAGGTAGAGAAGGACGAAGTCAAAGAAGTTCATACGATTGTAAACATTAAGGATGACACTTTGAAATTCACAGTCACCAGCAGGTCATCTACAGGGAAAGAGTGGATGAAGCATGCTGAGGCCTGGATTGGTAAGAAAGCTAGACAAACGCGTATATCCTATGATATCGGGGCGTTAAAAAGAACCTATGATTCGGTGTATGCCATTCGTCGTAACCAAAGCTGGCCGGTTATTGAGGAGTCCAATTATTCTTCCGTTCAATATGTAGAAGATACCAACCGGCCAGAGAGCATCATTAACGTGGGCGGCCGATGGAAATGCACCAATGCGATCTATAGAGGCCATGAAGGGGTATTATGTGAGCTGGAGATTCAAGCAGAATATGCGGACGATCTGAAACCGTTCTATTTGCACCCGGCCATGATGGATTGTGCGGTGAATGCGGGTACTTTTACGATCGGTAAGGATACCTTCTTGCCTTACTACTACAAAGAATTCAGTATCCTCGGCCCCACACCCAAGAAATTTTACAGTTATATTACTAAGAAGAAAAATGAGAATGATGAGACAGGCAAATTCGATCTCCTGCTTCTGAATGAAGAGGGAGAGGTATTCGGGGAAATTAGCAGTTACATTGTCAAAAAGGTTCATGGTTTCACGCCTCTTGAAAAGCCTGCCGAAAAGGAGTCTATCTATCATAAGCTTGGCTGGGTGCAGAAGGCGGAATACAAACGGCTCCGGCGCAGCGAGACTAATCAGGCTATTCTCATTTTTCACAATCAGGCTAATCTGGCGGAAGAAATGATTGATTCCTTACGGCGTACAGGAAAAACGGTTATTGAAGCCATACCGGGACGGGCCTTTTCCGGACAGGGTGAGCAAAAATATAGTGTTGGCAGCCAGCAAGAAGATTACGATAAGTTGTTCGCTGCAATCGAACCGCGAGAAATCGGTCAAATCATTCATTTGATGACAATTCAAGATCCCATCCAAGGTGATGATCTGCAGCATCTTGAGCATAAGCTGAAGCTTGGGATGGACAGTTTATTTTATTTATCCAAGTCGATAGTGAAGCATACGAATCATCCTATGGAGCTTATATTATTCGCGGATCATGCCCACCGGATTAGTGGTTCAGAGACTGCAGTCCACCCGCATCATGCTGCCTTCTTTGGCATCGGGAAGGTGCTCGGGAAGGAATATTCCAAACTGAATGTAAGGTGCATTGATATTGATGAAGAGATCAGTGCAGCGGAATGTGTCAGCGAGATCAATGCGGAAAAACAAGTGGAGCTAGTGGGTTACAGAGCGGGGAGCCCATATGTTCAGGAACTGCAAAACGTCCATGTACCGGCATTGCCGGATCAGAAAGCGGAGATTAAGAAGGACGGCGTCTATCTCATTACTGGCGGTCTGGGCGGATTGGGAATAGAGGTTGCGCGATATCTCTCTTCCCTGGCGAAGGTTAATCTGATTCTGGTTGGCCGATCCGGCTTGTTCCATTCAGCAGATCCGGCCAGTAAGAATTACAACAAGACAGAAATCATGAATCAAATTAGGGCGAACGGCTCGAATGTGGACTACTATCAAGCGGATGTAGCAGACACACATGAGATGCAAAAGATACTGGCGCATTTGAGGCAGCAGTATACAGGTATTAATGGCATTTTCCATTGCGCGGGCGTTGCAGGAGAGGGCCTTATCTTTAGAAAGGAAAAAGAAACCTTTGACCGCGTGACCAGACCCAAAATCCAGGGGACTTGGATCTTGGATAAGCTGACTGCAGAAGATAAGCTGGACTTTTTTGTAATGTTCTCATCCATCACCTCGTTGAGCGGAAGCTTGGGGCAGGCAGATTACACAGCAGCCAATGCCTACTTGGATTCGTATGTCGAATATAGAAATCTCATCAGGCCTGAACAAAAAACACTCACGATCAATTGGTGCGGCTGGAAAGATATTGGGATGCTGGCTGATTACAGAAACAAGACTAAACAAGAGGGCGGGTTTGAGGAGAATCAGAATGAGCAAGGATTCAAAAATATCGGTACACGCGAGGCGATAGATGCTCTGAATGTGGTCCTGAACAAGGATATCCCGAGGGTGATTATTGGTGAACTGGATGATAAGGTTTTTGGATTATACAAGGATCTGATCACATTCAGCCTTTCGCCAGAGATTGCTGCGAGAATTGGGACAACCCTGCCCAAGGCTCCTGGCCATGTCGTGCTGGCCCCGGTGCAATTGGATTACAGAGATTATAACGTAATCGAGAGCGCCATTGTAAAGGCATGGGTGAAGGTGCTGGGCTTGGAACAAATCAATATAACCGATAAGTTTTATGATTTGGGAGGAGACTCGATATCGGCGATTTATTTAGTCAAGGAAATCGAGAAGGTGTTCCCTTCGCTAATCGATATTTCTGATATATTTACCTATCCGTCTATCAGTGAGATGTCGGAGTATATTCACAGCGCATTGGAAGACCGGAGCGGGCATGCCGCCGGTGCTGTTCAACCGGTGACCAATAAAGAGGATACGGAAGAGGAGGATCTTGACGGTATTTTGAGTAAGCTTGCTTCTGGGGAGCTGGAGGTTAGTGAAGCCAACCAATTACTACATTCCGGTCAAAAACTATAGTGGGAGTGATCATCGAATGAGCGTGGTTCAAACCTATATCTTTGAGCAGGTCAAGCAGCACAAGCTAACACAAGAAGCAGCGAAGCAAATGCTTAAGGAATTGAAAAACGAAGGTCCGAAAAAGGAAGACATTGCGATCATAGGCATCTCGTGCAGGCTGCCCAAAGCAAGCAATACCGGTGAGTATTGGAGCAATCTGATGGGTGGATTGGACTGCAGGGTGGAGTTCCAAAAAGAAATGATCGAGCATATCAAACCCATTGTGAATAACAAAGCTTATGCTGATTTTATGGGAGCCCGGTATGTTTCAGAGGAAGAAGCGGAAGATTGCAAAATGGGCGGATACCTGGAAGACGTGGACAAGTTTGATGCAGAGCTTTTTAATATCTCTCCCAAAGAAGCCAAGGCTATGGACCCGTCCCATAGAGTGCTGCTGGAAACTGTCTGGACAGCCATAGAAGATGCCGGGTATGCGGGCGACAAAATATTTGGCAGCCAAACCTCTCTGTACGTAGGCAAGGATCATGTTAATGATACCTTATACCGCTATATTACTGAGGATGAATCAACAAGTATGACAGGCAACTGGCCAGGATTAATGGCGGGGCGGATTAATTACTTGTTGAATTTGAAAGGAAGCTCCATGGTACTGGACTCCGCGTGCAGTTCGGGCTTGTTAGGCGTACATCTGGCTTGTAATGCTCTGAAGAACAAAGAATGTGAAATGGCTATTGTCAGTGCGATTTCTCTGGGGATCTTCCCGCGGTTCAGTACAGCCCGCAAATCAATGATGGAGTCGCAGGATGATCGGGTGAAGACGTTTGATAAAAATGCCGACGGTACATTTTTCAGTGACGGTGTAGCAGCTGTTATCCTGAAACCACTAAGCAAAGCCCGACAGGATGGAGACAACATCTACGCTGTTATTAAGGGAAGTGCGGTCAATAATGACGGGGCTTCGAACGGATTAACAGCACCGAATGCAGTAGCACAGGAAGAGGTGCTTCTCAAAGCCTGGGAGGATGCTCAAGTTGACCCGGAAACGATTCAATACATTGAAGCACATGGTACAGGAACCAAGCTGGGGGACCCCATAGAGATCAAAGGGCTCACCAATGCGTTCGCTAAACATACGGACAAGGTCCAGTTCTGCGGAATAGGTTCGGTAAAGGCCAACATTGGCCATACGGTTGCCGTCTCAGGTCTGGCTTCGTTAATCAAGGTCGTTCTGTCCATGAAGAATAATGTGATCCCTTCCAGTATTCATTTTAAAGAGCCTAATTCACTGATTAATTTCATCAAATCCCCGGTGTTTGTCACGGAGAAGCCGCTGCAGTGGCCCAAAAGCGTTTTGCCTAGAAGAGCAGGAATCAATTCTTTTGGATTTGTCGGAACGAATGCTCACGTCGTAGTGGAAGAAGCGCCTGCTCAGGCGGAAACCGGCGGGACTTCAGGACCGGAGTATGAAATATTTACAGTATCCGCAAAGACAGAGAAATCTTTGAACCAGTTGATTAACCAGTATGCTGATTTCTTCAGACAGGGAACGGAAACCAATCTGAATAACATATGCTATACCGCCAAAACAGGACGAGGCCATTATGCATACCGTTTAGCGCTGATTGTGAAAAGCTATGAGGAGCTTAAACAGAAAATCACTCAGCTGGCCTCTAGAGGGTTAAGCGATATCTCTGAAAAGGGAGTGTATTATGATTGTCACAAAATTGGATCTGACCGGAAGCAAATCAGAGATCAAGGCGAAATTACGCTGTCGGAACACAGAAAACTAAGCAGCAAGGCCGGCGGCATCCTGGAAGAGATTGCAAGTGATGCGAGTGAGTATCTGATTCTGAATTTGGCGGAAATCTGCAATCTGTATGTGAAAGGGGCCAGAGTGGAATGGAACCTGATGTATCGGAACAATAAAAGAAAAATCGTATCCCTGCCCACGTATCAATTCGATAGAGTGATGTACTGGGGAGAAGTGAAGGATAGAAGATCTGAATTAGAAGTGCCTAAGAAAAACATCAATCATCCGCTGATTGACCAATGCCTGGCAGACTCCATGGATGAAACTATCTATTCCACAACATTTAATGTCAATACACACTGGGTGTTAAGCGACCACAAAATTATGGGTGTCAGCGTAATTCCGGGCACGACCTATTTGGAAATGGGGAGAAAGGCATGCTCCCAGCTGTATCACACGGATTATCTTGAACTAAGGGATGTGTTCTTTTTCACACCGCTCTCGGTAGGGCAAACCGAAGACAAGCAGGTGCATACCATCGTCAAGAAAGAAAAGGGATATGCCCATTTCATTATTGCCAGTCAGGAGCAAGGCGGGTGGATCACACATGCTGAAGGAAAAGCTTACAATCTAATAGATGAATCCAAGGATACGGAACGCTTATTCTTCGACTTGGATGCTGTTCGAAATGACAGCAGTAAAGAAACCATCAAAGTTAAATATGAAGATACCAGCTTGAGCAGCAAGGTATTCTCTTTCGGGCCGCGTTGGCTGAATTTTAAAGAAGTCATCCTTGACCATAATGAGCAATTAGTAGAACTGGAATTAGCCGAGGCCTTCAAAGGAGACCTTGAGGAGCTGATCCTTCACCCTTCACTACTGGATAATGCGGCAAATGTGTTCATTGGAGAAGATGATGACGACAGTACCTTTCTCCCGCTATCCTACAAAAATATAAAGATATACTCCGCTATGCCCCAACATTTCTATGCATATGTACAGAAAAAGTCGGGTAACAAGGAAACTAAGACATGTGATATTCAATTAATCGATATGCAGGGTAAGATTTTTGTGGAAATTAAGGACTATGTACTGAAAAAGGTCAATCATTTGCTAACGCTTTTTAAAGAGAATGATGGTTTGAATGACGCCTTCTATCGTTTGAATTGGGTTCCGTCCGAGGCTAAAGCGGGAAGTCGTAGAGGAAATGAAGGAACGGTACTGGTATTCAAAGACACACAAGGAATATATGAGAATATTGCCGGGCAATTGCAGAATAAAGCAGAGGATACGATTCAGGTTGAGTTCGGAGAATTCTACAAGAAGCTGACCCCCAACCATTATGTGATTCAAGGTACCGAGAATGACTACATCAACCTAATGAATGAAATCAAAGACCGTAATATCCGGCAAATTCTTCATTTATCCTCTATCAGTAGTGAGGCAGCGGTGACTTGTGCGGATTTGGAGGACCAACAGAACAGAAGTTTGCATAGCCTCTTCTATTTAGCCAAAAGCATCAGCAGCAATAAAATAAAAGAGAACATTGATCTGGTCTTAATCTCTGACAATGCAACGGAAGTAACCGGAAAAGAGCAGGGAATCAATCCGCTGGGCGCTGCGCTGTTTGGCCTGGGCACTGTGCTCTCACAGGAGTTTAAGAACATTCAATGCAGAGCGCTTGATGTTGATAGGGAGACTCCGGTAGAGATTATCCGTGAAGAAATTCAACGCATTGAATCCAGGTATCAGATAGCACTCCGAAGCGGGAAGCGATATACCTGTGAGCTGGATCGGCATGAGCCTGAGTACACAGCAGAGCAGGGATTGGATATCAAGGAGCAAGGCGTGTATATCATCACAGGGGGAACGGGCGGCATAGGACTGGAAATCGCTAAATATCTGGCAGGAAAGAGTTCAGTCCATATTGCATTAATTAACCGTTCCAAGCTGCCGGAAGTAGAGTCCTGGGATCAGCTGATTCTTAAGAATCCGGAGGACAAGCTGTCCCGGAAGCTCAAAGCGATAAGAGACATCCGGGAATCGGGTTCCGAAGTGAATTGCTACAGCTGTGAGATTTCCGACTTGGATCAAGTTCATGAAGTGATTCAGGATCTCAAAGGAAAATATGGACGTATCCATGGCATATTCCATTGTGCGGGGGTTGCAGGTGAAGGCTTTACCTTTAGAAAGCCCAAGGAAACATTTAATGAAGTAGTAAATCCCAAAGTTACTGGCACATGGGTATTGGATCAGGCCACAAGGGAAGAGGACCTGGAGTTCTTTATTCTCTTCTCATCGATCAATGCTATCTTTGGCGGCTCAGGGCAAGGGGATTATGCTGCAGCGAATGCCTACATGGACTCCTTCTCCTATTCACGCAATAAAAGAGGAGCGCGTACTTTCGCCATCAATTGGCCGGCGTGGAGTGAAGTGGGAATTGCAGTCGATTATGGAATTACCGAGGAATCATCGGTATTCCACATGTTAACGGTGAATCAGGCACTGACTCTTATGGATGAAATGGTGGCAGGCGGTATGACCCATGTTATTCCGGGAAAGCTGAACCGCCCTCTGCTGGATGCTGTTCAAGACCAACTGCCATTTACTTTATCTGAAGCGGTTAGAAGCAAGCTGAAGGATACGGTAAAAACAAGAACTGAACAAAAGGAAACCCCGAAACTAGAGGCTGCGAGTGATGTAATCCTCAAAGGGAAGGGTGCTGATTACTCTGAAACAGAGAGAAATATCGCACAAATGTACTCCTTGATCCTTGATATGCATGAATTGGATTTGTACGAAAGCTTCAATGCCATGGGAGGCGACTCGATTATGGCGACTCAATTACTTAAGCTGATTGATAAAAAATATCCGGATATTGTTGATATTTCTGACATTTTCACCTATTCGTCGGTAGTTGAGCTGTCGGAATACATTGATCGGGAGCTCAATAGAAATATCCCGCCTGCACCAGTTAAAGAAGAACCGGCTACCGGGCCAATGGAGCAGGAGCTGAGAGATTTAATTGAGAATCTGCAAAAAGGCGCTATCAATATCCAGGATGGTTTGAAAATTCTCGAAGACTAAAGGGTTGAAGAATCATATAACTTTTTGAAAAGGAGAAAAAATGGACAATCATACAACCATTATAATTGGCGCGGGTATCGCAGGAATGGCAGCCGGATGTTATTTGCAGATGAACGGATATAACACAATGATCATGGAGGCTGGGGCTTTGCCTGGAGGCCTATGCACCGGATGGAAGCGGAAAGGTTATTATTTTGACGGATGCTTAAGCTGGCTGGTCGGTTCCGGCCCGAACAATACTTTTCATAAATTCTGGAGTGAATTAAATGTGATCCAGAACATGGAGTTTGTCAACGATGAGGAATTTGCAGTAATTAATTTCAAGGACGGAACAAAATTCACGCTGTATGCGGATGTGGACAAGCTGGAACAGGAGTTCCTAAGAGTTGCACCCGAAGATGCAGCGATGATAAAGGTGCTGACGGATGCGATCAAAGTAATCTCTAACGTTGATTTGAGAATCGACAAGGCGCCTGAGTTGTTTGATCTTTCCGACTTTCAGGCTTTCAAAGCCAAAGCCGGTGAATATATGGAAGTGATGAAAAAATGGGGCAGCGTGACGATTGAAGAATTTGCCCAGCAATTTAAGAGTGAGTTTGTGAGAACGAATTACCGGAAAATATTCTGGTTTAATGTCGATACGGCGGTTGCTTATTTCATGGCTACTATGGGCTGGGTCAACGCCAAGGCATCGGGCTACCCGGTGGACAGCTCTTTGCAGCTCTCAAAGATCATTGAGCAAAGATATATGGGACTTGGCGGTAAAATCCAATATCATTCCAAGGTCTCGCGTATTTTGGTTGAAGAAGATAAAGTGATAGGCATTGAAATGGAGAATGGGAGAATCTATCACGCAGATCTGGTGATTTCAGCCGCTGATGGCTACAGCACCATTTTTGAAATGCTGGAGGGGAAATATGCAGATGATGATCTGAAGTATTGCTATGAGAACTTCAATACCAAAGCTGCTCAAATATATGTGGGGCTGGGAATATCCCGGACATTTGAAGATTTGCCCCATTATATGAGCCTGGAGCTGGAGCAGCCGCTGCGTTCGAATGGGGATTCCAAGGCGGATAATATGTTCGTGAAAATATTCAATAAACACCCTGGCTTCGCTCCAAAAGGCAAAACCAGCATTGTGGTCTATGCGAAGACTCCAACGGGATATTGGGAGAACCTGAAAGAAACCGATCCCCGTCAATACGAGGAGCAAAAAAAAGCAGTGGCCGATGAGATCATTGACCTGCTGGAAGAGCGGCTTGGAAGAATTAAAGAGAATATTGAGGTAGTGGATGTTTCTACGCCTCATACCATTAAGCGTTATACGAATAACAGGAATGGCAGCTGGATGGGGTGGGAAAAGCAGATGGATAACATTATGCAGGAGAAAAAACTGAAACGCTCCCTGCCAGGACTGGCGAACTTCTATATGATAGGGCATTGGACTCAAGTAGGTGGAGGATTGCCGAGTGTAGTGCTTCAGGCCCGGAATTTGGTGCAGGTTCTTTGTAAAGAAAATGGACAGACCTTTTCCACGACGATTGGAGAGTCTTCGCCCGGGGTGAGCAGTCGTGGATGATACCTCTATCATCAAAAAGTATATCCTCGAGCAGGTCAAAACTCAGAGCATGGACAGCGAGATGGCGCTGAGGATGTTGAAGGAATTCACACGGAAAGAGAAGAAGGGCAGCAATGAAATTGCGATTATCGGGATTTCCTGCAAATTCTCCAATGCTGATAACACACGGGAGTATTGGAGCAATATTGTGAATTCGGTAGGTTGCATCCGAGACCTGCCACAGGTCAGAAAAAATGATCTGGATCCGTTGATGAACTATGCTGAGAAGGATGCCTACTTCCAAGCCGGTTTTTTAGAGGAGATCGATAAGTTTGATGCGGCGTTTTTTAGAATCTCGCCGCGGGAAGCGATGCTCATGGACCCGAAGCAGCGTTTGTTCCTGGAGACTGTATATCATGCCATTGAGGATTCGGGATATGCCGGTCAGAAAATATACGGGTCTGACACAGGGATGTATGTAGGCCATGACCACAGCGGCGATTTGAAAATATCCTATGCATCCTTAATCAAGGATGCGGATATGATTGCGATGACAGGCACCTACCCGGGAATTCTTGCGAGCAGAACCTCTTACATTTTTAATCTCAAAGGTCCCAGTCTTGTTGTGGATACGGCGTGCTCTTCAGGATTGGTTTCCGTACATCTTGCCTGTAAAGCCCTCATGAATGAAGAGTGCAGTATGGCCATCGCCGGAGGGGTGAACCTGTTTCTCCTGCCGCAAAAAACGGGAATGATGAGTGAAATTGAAGCAGGCAACGGTCAAATAAGCATCTTTGATAAAAATGCGAGAGGCACAATGTGGGGTGAAGGCATATCTGCCCTCGTATTAAAGCCACTGAACCGGGCCGTTGAAGACGGTGATCACATATACGCTGTAATTAAAGGAAGTGCCACCAACAATGATGGGGCTTCTAATGGGATTACGGCTCCGAATGCGGAGGCCCAGGAGGAAGTGATTGTAAGAGCCTGGGAAAATGCCAAAATTGACCCGGAAACCATTGCCTATATCGAAACACACGGCACCGGAACGATTCTGGGCGACCCCATCGAGATTAAGGGGATTGCCAATGCTTTTAAAAAGTATACGACCAGGAAGCAGTTTTGCGGCATCGGTTCAGTGAAACCCAATATTGGACATACAGTGGCGGCTTCAGGTATAGCTTCCCTAATAAAAACGGTCATGGCGATTAAGGAAGGGGTGATTCCCCCAAGTATAAATTTCCATGAGCCTAGTCCGCTGATTAATTTCAGCAATTCTCCTGTCTATGTGAGTGACCGGGCAAGAGCCTGGGATCGCGGTACTCAGCCCAGAAGAGCAGGTGTTAGTTCATTTGGCTTCAGCGGAACTAATTGCCATCTTGTTTTGGAAGAAGCGCCGGCTAGGACGGAGCAAGCAGATTCTACACAGCCTACCGAAGTGTTGACACTGTCTGCGAAGAATAAAAAGGCGCTTCAGGAGTTAGTCGCACGCTATGTACAGTTTATGGATGAGGACGGCAGCTTCGATTTACCCAGCCTTTGTTACACAGCAAATACCGGCAGAAAGCACTGTGAGTATAGAATATGCCTGAAGGTTAAGGGCAAGGCAGAGCTGAAGCGGGAAATCAACAAGCTCCACCATACTCAGATCAACCTTGGAAACCTAAAAAAACTTTCGTACACCGAAGACCGTGAACTGAAAAACAGTGCCCGTCAAAAAGTAGAGGACTACAAGAGAAGCGGCAAAACAGATACAGACATCTTAAATGAAATTTGCAGCCTGTATGAAAAAGGGGCTGAGGTCGACTGGGAGAGCTTATACGAAGGGGAAAAGAGGAGAAGGATCAGTATCCCGGTCTACCCGTTTCTAAAGGAAAGGCACTGGGTGAACACTCCAAAAAGAGAAGCGGCAGGTCCGAACGAAGGGGTACAAGAAAATGCATGGCAAAATAGCCTTGAGGCTGCAGCTGCAGGGGTTCAGCTTGAAGGCAGAGACGGCAACACATATTCAGAAGTGGAGATTAGTGTCGGGCAGGTGTGGGGAGCAGTCCTGGGTATGAACCCGATGCATATAACGGCAGACTTTTATGAAATCGGCGGAGATTCAATCATTGCCATCGAAATTGTGAATACCCTTAATACCATCATGGACCTTGGCTTGCAGGTGCCGGATTTATTCGAGCATTCAAATATCGAAAGGCTGGCTGCTTATATCGAAGGCCAGGTTGACACGAATAAGGATACGCGCGGGAATTCGGCCATACCTCAAATTACAGCTGCGGAACACTATGAAGTGTCTTCTTCGCAAAAGAGGATTTATATCCTCAACCAGTTAAACACCCGGAGTACATCCTATAATATTCCGTTCTTTGTAATGATGGAAGGCCAGCTGGATGAGGAACGTCTCAAACGTTCATTCGAAGCGCTGATTCAACGACATGAGGTGCTGAGAACGTCCTTTAGCTTTGTGAATAAGGAACTTGTGCAAACCGTTGATGATCATGTTCATCTGGCTATTGAAAAATACCGTGCAGACGATGAAACGGATCTGGAGAAAATCACTCAGCGGTTTATCCGGCCGTTTGACCTGAGTAAAGCTCCGCTGATACGGGTTGGACTGGTTGAGGTTCACAGCAACAAGCATCTTTTGATGCTTGATGTGCAACATATTATCGCTGACGGGTCTTCTATCCCTTTGTTACAGAAAGAATTCATCTATTTATATGAGAATAACCCGCTGCCGGAATTGCACATCCAGTTTAAAGATTTTGCAAAATGGCAAAATGATTTATTTAAAACGGACTTCATGAATAAACAAAAGAAATATTGGTTGGATGCCTTTTCCGGAGAACTGCCCACTCTCAATTTGCCGATTGATTATCCGAGGGACAGTGATCAAGGGGATCAAGGAGAGCGGTTTTCTTTCTATGCCGGCCAGGAGCTAACGCAACGATTAAGTGAATATGGCTCCAAAGAAAAGACTACCCTGTTCATGACCTTACTGGCTGTTTTCAATGTATTTCTGTTCAAACATACGGGACAAGAGGATATCATTGTGGGCTCGCCTATTGCCGGCCGGAAACACAAGGAACTGGAACAGATGATAGGAATGTTCGTCAATACGCTTGCTCTCAGAAACCGCCCTCTGGCTCAAATGACGTTCAAGGAGTTCCTTGCCGAGGTGAAGGAGAATGCGCTGCAAGCATATGAGCATCAGGACTACCCGTTTGAAGAGCTCGTGGATCACTTGAACATGGACCGGAATTTAAGCAGAACAGCTCTGTTCAGTGTTATGTTTGTTCTTCAATTGATGGATAATCCGACCTTTGAAGTCAACGGCATGCACTATGCTCCTTATCCTTATCATAATAAAACAGCAAAATTTGATCTTGTGCTGCAGGTATTTCCGGGTCAGGATGAGATCAAATTTGAATTCACTTATGCAACCAAACTATTCAAACGAAGCACGATAGAAAGCTTTGCCAAACGTTTCCTGCGGATACTCGACCGCGTTGTTGCCGAGGAGCATGTACTTATTGGAAAGATGGATGTAATGGATAGGGATGAGCTGCAGGAAATAAAAAATTACAGTCAGGCGGGGCTGCCGGATGCGCATATCCCCAAGACGATAGTAGAAATGTTCGAGGCGCAGGCCAGACGAATTCCGGATCATTTGGCAGTAACCGCGTTCGACCGCTCCTTAACGTACCGTGAATTGAATGAACGGGCCAATCAGCTGGCCAGAGTGCTTATCAGAAATGGTGCCTGCAAAGACACAGTTGTAAGTATCATCGCTGAACGCAGTACAAATTTTGCGGTGGGCATTATGGGCGTTCTGAAGTCCGGCGCAGCCTACTTGCCTATTGATCCTGCTTATCCCCCGGAAAGAAAACGGTTTATGCTGGAAGACAGTGGAGCCAGCATTGTCCTTACCGACGCGGTTCATCGCGAGGGTCTACAGCATGGAATCAGGGAAATCTGTCTTGAGGAGGTGGAGGGCAGTTCCGAGGAGCAGGGAGATCTTGAGGTTAGAGCATCGGCGGATAGTCTGGCTTATGTAATCTATACTTCGGGCTCGACCGGAAATCCCAAGGGAGTAATGATTGAGCACCGAAGCGTTACGAACCTTACAGAAGCGCTCCACGAAAAAATCTACAGCATGCATGGTCCGTACCTGAATGTGGCACTGCTCGCGCCATTTGTGTTCGATGCATCTGTGAAGCAGATATTCTCTGCATTTCTGCTTGGACATCACTTGAATATTGTGCCTGGGGATGTACGTCTGGATGTAATTCAGCTAGCTGAGTATTACAAACAGAATATGATTGATATATCGGATGGGACACCGGCGTACCTCCGGTTGTTGGCAGAGACGTCCCAGTGTGCCCGGACCGGTGTTTCGCATTTCATTATCGGCGGAGAGGCGCTTTCCATTAAAGAAGTGAAGCGGTTCTATACCCATTTTGCCGATCATAAGCCGCCCTATATAACTAATGTTTATGGGCCTACGGAATGTTGTGTGGATGCTACAGCCTTCACCATTAAGCCGGAGGAGATCGCGCAGATTCAGGAAATATCGATTGGGGCACCTATAAAAAACTGTTCGGTATATATTCTTGATGAGCAAAGACAAATGTTACCCCGGGGAGTTCTTGGTGAGCTGTATATCGGCGGACAAGGAGTCGGAAGAGGATACTGCAACAATAAGGCATTAACTAACAGCAGATTTGTTAAGGATATTTATAATCCGGGAAAGTATATGTACAAAACCGGAGATATGGGGAAATGGACGGAGGACGGCCTGATTCATTTTGCAGGAAGAGCTGACCATCAAGTGAAAATTAGAGGCTTCCGAATTGAACTGGATGAAATCAAGCACAGACTGCTTTCCTGTGATGGAGTGCAAGAGGCTGTCGTTCTTGTTAAAAAGGATCATCGGCAAGAGCCTTATCTTTGTGCGTATGTTGTGTGCAGGGATGAACAGGTCCTTCCCGGCCTTAGCGAATATCTTGGGGAATACCTGCCTGATTATATGATTCCCCCGGTAATCATGCCGGTGGATCAGATTCCTATGACTGTCAACGGCAAGGTCGATACCTTACGATTGCCGGACCCTCGGGAGACGAGTAATCATTCCACGGGTGACAGTACTCCCAGAAACCGTATCGAAGAGATATTAAGCACGATTTGGTCCGAGGTGCTGGAACTTCGGCGAATAGGAATCCACGATAATTTTTTTGCGTCCGGCGGAGATTCCATCAAGGCGATTCAAGCGGCAACAAGGATGGAAAAGTACAACTTAAGGCTGGAGGTGAAGCATCTATTCCAGTACCAAACCATCGGAGAGGTTTCCAAAAAGGTACAGGACCGGGCAGGTCAGGCCGATTACGGGGTAGTGACAGGCGAAGCGGGGCTTGTGCCAATCCAAAGCTGGATGGTGGAACATTGCCAAGACACCCTGCAGCATAGAAATCTGTCCTTTGTGCTTTATAGGGAGACTGGCTTTGGTGAAGAACATGTCCGGAAGATCTTTACTGAAATTATTCAGCATCATGATGCTCTCCGTATGGTATTCAGAGATCAAGGCCGGCACAAGATACAGCTGAACCGGGGACTGGAAGGGGAGTTGTTTGACTTCTGCCTGATAGATTTGGTGGATTCCCCCTCTTTTACCGAGGATGCAAAAGCTGCAATGAATCAAGTACAGGCCAGTATGGATCTGGAAAAAGGTCCACTGGTCAAGCTAGCCTTGATTAAGGCCCGAGAGGGTGAACATCTGTTAATCGTCATCCATCAGATGATCATAGATCACGTGTCTTGGAGAATTATACTGGAGGATTTCAACACAGCCTATACCCAATTACTCAATCATGAGAATTTCGGTCTGCCTCCCAAGACAGCATCATTTCTGCAGTGGTCCAACCATCTGTATGAATATGCGGACAGTACAGAACTGCTCTGTGAGCAGCCGTATTGGGATCAGGTAGAGAGCATAAATGTTTCACCACTGCCTACTGACTATCATGCGGACGAAGTCAGAGTGAGAGACAATCAAACCCTGTACCAAGCATTCGACCGCATGGAGACGGAACAAGTCATGTCATCCATTCGAAGCAACCCGCAGTTCACAACGGAAAGCATAATGTTGACGGCTCTGGCATTAACGATCCAAGCATGGACGGGGAAAGCAGAGGTTGTGGTTAACTTAGGCAGTCATGGCCGTGATATGAATATTAAGGGTATTGATATTTTTAGGACAGTAGGCAGATTCTCAACTCTCTATCCTGTGGCCTTGCAATTACCGGAGAGCAGAAATATTGATTTAAGCCTGGCGTATGTCCAGGAGTACCTGAGCAATATCCCCAAGCAAGGGGGAGGGCACGGAATCTTGAAGTATTTGAGCAGTCATCAGGAGGGGATGCGCTTCCGGTTGAACCCCGAGCTGTCATTTAACTATATGGGGCAATTTGATGCCGAGTTCAATACAACGATCTTCAAGATCTCCCCATTGTCAGGTGGTGAGGATAGAAGCGGCGAAGAGATCTGGAACTATAAACTGAAGTTCATCAGCTTCATAAGAATGAACCAACTGAATATTGGTATTGAATATAACCAGCAGCAATATGCCGAGGAAACAGTGAATGCTCTGCTACATCAATACATGGAATACTTAAGAAAAGCAGCAGAAATCTCAGAAGCGATTAAAGTATAATATCAATCCCCAAAACCCAACAAATGGAGGCTAATACAATGACTAATGCAACTAAAAGTGAACAGTCCATGCCCAAAATATTTCCCCAGGCTGTAGTGATGCAGATTGTATCTGGTTTGGGATTTTCTCTTGCGGTCAAAACCGCAGTGGAGTTAGGTGTGTTCGATGCATTTAACAACGGCAAATCTTCTGTATCTGCATTGGCAGAGTCGCTGGATTTGAATGCCCCGGCTCTGTCCAGGTTGTTAATGGCACTGCAATCTATAAGTCTGGTGATTCAAGACGAAGAGGGGGACTATGATGTTACGGAGTATGGAGCCACGCTTCTCACCGGGAAATCACCCAGATCTCTGGAGCCGCTGGTGAAATACCTGCTGCATGAGACCGTGGTGCAGTCCATGGTTGAGATGAAATATAGCATTCAAACTGGCAAACCTGCATTTGAGAAGGTTTTTGGCGAGCAATGGTATGGAAATCATGAGATGAAAGATGATTATCTGCAAACAATGGATAAAGCTATGGAGATTTACTCCAGGATGAGTCTGCCGGCATTGCTAACGTCCTACCCATTCGATCAATATGATGTCATCGTTGATGTTGCCGGAGGATTGGGGCAATTGATTACAGGAGTACTCAACTCGGTTCCCGGGGTTAAGGGAATCTTGTTCGATCTTCCCGAAACGATAGAAAGAGCCAGAGTAAATATCGGAAAGTCGGAGCTAGGGGAACGTTGCGAGCTGGTCCCTGGCAGTATGTTTGAGCAGATCCCTGCTGGCGGCAGTCTATACATGATAAGCAAGGTACTGAATGACTGGGATGATGAGCATGTGGTCAGTATTCTCAGCAATATCCGCAAGGTCATGACAAGGGACGCCAAGCTGATTATTATCGAGAACCTCCCTGCCAAAGAGGGGCTGTCCCCGGAAGAGGCCTTCCGTGATTTATTGTTCCTGGTTTGTTCCGAGGGCGGAAGTGTGCGCAATCAAGCAGAGCTGGGCAAGCTGGTTGATCAAGCAGGATTGGATATCTTGACCGTCAAACAAACACCAAGCAAATTTTCCATAATCGAATGTGCAGTCCGATAAGCCGTAGTTTGTATAGTGGGAGGTCGGGAACTTGACAAAATTGTTGAGATTTTTAAAGCCCTATAAAGTTCATATCGGCTTGATATTCATATTAGCTTTTTGTCAGGCAATGGCAGAAGTCTATCTGCCTACATTAATGTCGGACATAGTGAACAAGGGGATTCTAAGAAAAGATACCCATTATATTCTGGAAATCGGGGAGTATATGATTCTGGTGGCTCTACTTAATGCAGTGGTCATTACATTGACCAGCTATATATCTGCGAAGGTCACTGTAGGGTTTGGGGGTTCGCTGCGCAGTGCTGTGTTTGCCAAAGTACAGAGTTTTTCACTACGGGAATTGGATCATATCGGTACGGCTTCCCTTGTTACCCGCACAACGAATGATATTACACAATTCCAGCAGATATTCACGACGATGCTGCGCGTGATTATTGTTCCGATGATCCTGATTGGAAGCATCATTATGGCTGTTTCAAAAAACGCACAGCTTTCTCTGGTTTTTCTGGTAGTTCTACCGGTACTCGGACTATGTACTGCTGTTATAGGGAAGAAAAGCATGCGCTTTTTTAAGACCATGCAGGAAAAACTGGATCTAATAAACCTGGTTTCCCGTGAGAACCTGAAGGGGATCAGGGTCATCCGCGCTTTTCATCAAATGGAGGGCGAGACCCAAAAATTTCAAGAAGCGAGCAAAGACCTGACTGCTATTGCTGTAAAAGCAAACCTGACCATCGCGCTGGTCATGCCCCTAATGATGTTGATCATGAATGTGGCTACTTTGGCGGTTTTATGGTACGGCGGTTTGTTTATAGGCAGCGGAACTATGCAAATTGGGGATTTGATGGCGTATATCCAATATATGATGCAGATCATCATATGCATTGTATTTGTTTCGATGATGTTTTCGGTTATGCCACGGGCCAAAGCCTCAGCGGAACGGATTCATGAAGTTCTTGCGCTTACTCCGGAAATTCAGGATAAGAGTCAGGTCCGGAGTATTGAATCTGGCAAAGGCTGCATCGAATTCCGGGATGTAACCTTTAGTTATCCGGGAGCGGAGCGCCCAGCGTTGCAAAATGTTTCTTTTCTGGCCAGTCCGGGTAAGACCCTTGCCATTATTGGCGGCACCGGCTCTGGAAAATCTACTTTAATCAACCTCCTCCCCCGCTTTTATGATACACAGGAGGGGAGTATTCTATTGGATGGTGTGGATATCAAGGAAATCTCACTGCAATGCCTCAGAGCCAGAATGGGAGTGGTCCCGCAGCAAACATTTCTCTTCGGGGGTACGGTTGCTGATAATATCAGGTTTGGGAGCAAGAGTGCAGCACCAGACGATATCAGGAAGGCTGCTGAAATGGCCCAGGCTCATGAGTTCATCCTTCACATGGAAGGTGGATTTGACGCGAAAATAACGCAAGGCGGAACTAATATTTCCGGTGGACAGAAACAACGGCTTGCAATAGCGCGTGCGCTGGTCCGAAAACCGGAAATCTATATTTTTGACGACAGCTTCTCAGCTCTTGATTTCACTACAGACCTTCATTTAAGGACAGCGCTTAAGAAAGAAACATTGGCAGCTACCGTAATTATTGTGGCGCAAAGAGTAAGCACGGTTATGGATGCAGATACCATTATTGTCATGGATCAAGGCAGCATAGTCGGAATGGGGACACATAAGGAGCTGCTCCATACCTGTGAGACTTATAAGGAAATCGTCTCCTCACAACTTTCAGGGGAGGCGTCGGCATGAGCAAGGAGGATAAAACCTCGTTAATGAACAAATCCATGAGAGGCCTCAATCCGGTAGGCTCCATTGGCCATCCCAAAGAAAAGGTCAAAAACTATAAAGGTACGGTCAAAAGAATTCTGGGATATCTGGATAAATATAAGCTACAGGTTATAATGGTATGTCTGATGACTGTGGCCAGTACATTATTCAGTATTTTCAGTCCTAAAATTATGGGGAATGCCACCAATATTTTAGCAGACGGGATTTCCGGTAAACTGAAGAATACCGCTGGGGCCCATATTGATTTTGCTGCGATTAGAAATATCATATTCATTCTGTTCAGCATCTATTTGATTAGTGCCGTCTTCTCCTATTTACAGCAGCATTTCATGGTGAATATCTCACAAAAAATCGTTTTTCAAATCCGAGAAGATCTGAACCGGAAGATGGCACGTCTGCCTTTGAAATTTTTGGATTCGCACTCCCATGGTGAACTATTAAACCGTATAACCAATGATGTGGATACGATTGGAGTTACCTTGCAGCAAAACCTTACGCAGATGATTTCAGCCGTAATTCTCATTGTTGGAGTGTTGGTTATGATGCTGATGATCAGCCCTTTATTAACTTTGGTCACGGTAGTGACCATTCCCTTAAGTGTCTTATCGATCAAGTTCTTGGCGGGACGGTCGCAACCTTATTTTATCGCACAGCGCAGAGCAGCGGGTGAGCTTAACGGACATGTGGAAGAAATGTACACAGGTCTGACGGTTGTAGAGGCTTACGGGCACGAAAAGGAATCAGAGGAGAAGTTTAGGGAGATCAACGGTAGACTCTGTGAAGCGGGGTTCAAGTCCCAATTTATTACCGGTTTTATGATGCCCTTAATGGATTTCATCAACAACATTGGTTATATCGTAGTGTGTGTAGTCGGTGGTATTTTTGTAATAAATGGCAGCATAAAGATAGGTGATATCCAAGCCTTCATTCAATATTCCAAGCAGTTTTCACGGCCGATTAATCAAATCTCAAATATTATGAACAGCTTTCAGTCGACTATAGCATCCGCTGAACGGATTTTTGAAGTACTGGATGAGATGGAGGAACTGAAAGATATAGAAGATGCAGAAGCCTTTGCTATAACGAATCCTCAGGGACGGGTTGACTATCACAATGTCAGCTTTGCGTATGAAGAGGGGACGGCCCTGCTTCGGAATGTTAATTTTCATGTGGAACCGGGGGACACTGTGGCGATTGTAGGACCCACGGGGGCCGGAAAAACTACTCTGGTTAATGTGTTAATGCGGTTTTATGAAATTAATCAAGGAGAGATCCGGATTGATGGAGTGAACATCAGGGATATGAAGCGGGCTGATTTACGGAGAATGTTCGGTGTGGTCCTTCAAGATACCTGGCTGTTTCATGGGACGATCAAGGACAATCTAGCTTATGGCTGCAAAAATTGCACGTTTGCGGAGATTATCCATGCTGCGGAACTGGCTCACGCTGATCATTTTATCCGCACTTTGCCGGATGGTTATGATACTGTAATCAACGAAGAAGCCTCGAACCTCTCCCAGGGGCAAAAACAATTACTGACCATCGCCCGGGCCTTTCTTACCCACCCGCCGATTCTAATTCTGGATGAAGCTACCAGTAATGTGGATACGCGTACGGAGATTTATATACAGAAGGCTATGAACACTTTGATGAAGGGTAAAACCAGCTTTGTTATCGCCCACAGGTTATCCACTATCCGCAATGCAGACATTATCCTGGTAATCGATCAGGGGGCGATAATTGAACAGGGCAGCCATCTTGAGCTTTTGAGAGCAAGAGGGGCGTATTTTGACCTCTATCACAGTCAATTCGATCCTCTGGAGCCGGATTTAAACCTGATACCTGTAGCAGGTGGGCTACAGGTACGGTGACCAGCAGCCATGAAGAGAATCAGGCAACCTCATTCATAGTTAAAACCCGTAAAAACCTTTGTTCATAAAGGTCTTTACGGGTTTAGTATTTTCTGTAGCTTATTTACGGAAGTATATTGCCTGCAGCACGGTAAATTTCATACCATTCTTCTCTGGATAGGGTAATGTCCGAAGCCTTGGCGATGTCCAGCAGGCGCTTGGTATTGGTAGTACCTACAATTGGCTGCATCTTGGCAGGGTGTCTGAGGAGCCAGGCGATAGCGATGGCGGTGTCGGCAACGCCTTTTTCGTCAGCCAAACGGTCTATGACCTTGTTCAGTTCAGGGAACTTGTCATTGCCCAGGAATACGCCTTCAAAGAATCCGTATTGGAACGGAGACCAAGGCTGAATGGTCATGTCGTGCAGCCGGCTGTACTCCAGGATGCCTCCATCATGTACCACGGAAGCGGAGTTGGTCATATTGACGTTGAAGCCGGAATCAATCATGCCGGAAACCATAATGCTAAGCTGCAGCTGATTGAAGAGCAGTGGCTGTTTGACATTTTTTTTGAGCAGCTCAATCTGCAGCGGGTTCAGGTTGCTGACACCGAAGTGTTTAACCATGCCTTTTTGCTCCAGAACATCGAAGGCTTCAGCCACTTCCTCAGGCTCCATCAGGGTGTCGGGACGGTGCAGCAGAAGTACATCCACATAGTCGGTTTTGAGACGTTTCAGGCTGTTCTCTACGGATGACACAATATGTTCTTTGGAGAAGTCGAAGAAACCTTGCCGAATCCCGCATTTGGTCTGAATCATCAACTTATCGCGCATGCCCGGGCTGCTCGCTACGACTTCGCCAAATACTTCTTCGGCTTTGCCGGCGGCATAAATGTCTGCATGGTCAAAAAAGTCAATGCCTGCATCCAGGGCACTGTGAATATGAACGTCCGCTTCTTTGGCCGACAATTCGGCAATCCGCATACATCCTAATGAAATTTGGGCAACCTCCAGCGTACCGTTACCCACGTTAATTGTTTTTACCATGAATCATTCACTCCTTAAATGTAAGGTACAGTGTAAAGTGTAGACCTTAGAGCTAGGTGTAAGTCAACAGTTTTGTTAGCGCTCTTTTCATAGATTCGTATTGGTGGTAATTTAGATGTAGATCAACTTGCCGGAGCTGAAGCGGCGGAATGGAGCAGAAATATGGGGTACAGCATCAAAACAATAGCACAAAAAAGCGGACTAAGCCAATATACACTGCGTTATTATGAAAGGGAGGGCGTCCTGCCTGTTGTAGCACGGGATGAACACGGAAACCGCTGTTTTCAGGACGAGGATTTGGAGTTGATCTCGCTGATCTGCTGCTTGAAGGACACGGGAATGCCGATAGCCGAAATTAAGCAGTTCATCGCATTATCCCAAGAAGGGACAGGAGCACTGCCCGACCAGCGGAAGCTGCTTCAGGCGCATAAGCTGCAGATCGATGAGAAAATTAAATTTTTTCAGAGCTTTGCGCAAAAGATTGAGCATAAGATTGCTTATTTTGCCTCGCTAGAGAGGGAAGCGGAAGCGAAAATCAGGAAATAATATCTGCGCGCTCAGCGATACGGTACAGTGTGTCATTTTCTAACCCGGTGTGGGGATTTTTACCAGTGTACTCTTCTACAAAACCACGCAAAATGAGATTTTGAAGATTCTCATTGATTTCCGATGTTTTTATGCCCATATTGTTACATTTAAGAGCAGCGAGAATTTGATTGAAATTTCCACTACTATGGGATAGGCCTGCTTTTAGTGCATAATATACCGGATATGAAGAGTCTCCCATCAATGGTCTATTCATGTTCAGCCTCCCTGTCTAAATACTCTACTACTATTACTTGGTGAACAACTTTATTAAGGCGCTCATAGATCAAAGCAGCATCCTCCACAAAAAAACGGGTGAGCTGTTTGGGCATCACAATTTTCAGGCTGAAATTTTTATCATGACTTGTATTGTAAGTATCGATCTTGAATTTCTCCTTTTCCAAAATATCCATATACTGAACTAAGCAATTTTTAAAGTACAGATCGTCATCCTTGCTAGCTGGCAGATCACAGGGCTGGATGTCGAACAGGACCCCGGTAAATTCACTGTCGTTATGGTTATGGTTAAACTGGATAATGTGATGGATAAGATCCCCAATGAGCCAAAGTCGCAATGGATTAGCCCAATCTGGCTTACGGACATACACATTGGGTTTATACTCCAGGTTATGTGCTGTATGAGTAAAACTATTTAGATATTGTGATCGGGAGCTTTGCAGCTGATAGCTATCGGTCTCTATATACACATCAAAAATACGATTGTAAGCCAAGGTTTTCACGAAGAAGGGGCATATATCCAATAGGGCCGTGTTTTTTACACCTAGTCCACGTCCGTCTGCTGTTTTAAATATCAATTCCATAGTGTATAACTCCTTCATAAAATAGACTGAAAAAGAAGGCGGGAAGAGGTCCCGCCTGGTGTGGGCGGCCGGGAGGCCGCTTATAGTGAAACAGTCTTGGGAGGACTGTGGAAAGGGGACGAGGCTTTTACTGCCTCACTATCACATACGCAGCCACTCTCTGATTGTTTAGTACCGATTCGGTATATTCTACAACCAAGAGGTGAATGCGAATGCTTGATAAATTCAAAGAGTTTCTCAGCAGGCAAATAACTGTGGAGATTAAGCATCCAATGACGATAGTTGCTCTATTAGAAGGAGATTATAAGGCTCCTGCGAACAATCGAACCTACACATTAATGGAGAACTTGGCGCGTATGGGGGGAGATCAGGTTGTAATTATTTGTTTGCACCAGGGGGGCGAAAGCGGGGCAGCAGCGCGTGTGAAACCATTCAATAATTTTACGGTTGCCAAAATAGGTTTAGATGTTCGTTCTTTATTTCAAGGACGTATCATTATGTGGACTGATTCATCAAGGTATGCTGACACACTTAGATCTGCTCACCCTAATTTAATTGTGTATGACGATAGAGAGGATCGTCAGGAGGAAGATATGTACGATTTAGCCGATATTGTCTTAAGGTATGATGTGGACCAAGCAGATAACTATATTCCGGCTAATGCAGCAGGTGCAGGAAAAGTGATTAGAATCATACAAAATACACCCAGCAGAAAGCCGCCACGTCAATAATCGTCTTTGCAGCTCGGTTGAAGACTTAAACCCAGTACCGTTACGGTGCTGGGTTTTTAGTTATCTGTGATGAGGAGGAAAAGCGTTGAGCTTTTGCAGTGGACGGAGGGCGGGCTGGTGACATCCATGATTTGTTTCTGTGCGCGGGCATATCTGGGTTTTGGCCTAATCTATTTGAGCAGGGAAAATCCAAATTAGGGAGGTTACTATGGTCACTGACCTTTATGCTGAGATTCATCGGATACTTCGTACAGATTCACAGCTCTTAGAGTTAATGCACATTAATCCGGCAGATGTATTAAGGGTAGAGCAGCGGATTCAAAAGCGATCGCAGCCCTTAAATCTTATTGAAGGCAACCTGCCTTTAATTAGCTTTTATGCGAGCCGGAAGGGCAAAATCAGCCGAGAGAATGATCTGGTATATCATTCGTTCATCAAATTCAATACTTACACGGCTAATAATGTGGATTTGGCGTTGAAGATCTCTAAACGGATTGGTGAATTATTTCGGAATGTCATAAGTCCGTTTGAGAATGTGGAGAACTTCGAAACAACGCTGTATAAGGAACATGAAACGCCAACCCTTATGTCAGATGTGTATTGTTTCACTACGGTACTTCACTTTTCTCTATCTTTGGACGGGGAGTGTTAGGGATTACTGCAGCCCGCCTACTCTATTCAGGAAGAATAAATAAGAGCCTCGGGCTTGCTGATCAGCTCACAGATTAGACAAGCTTGATGTATCCATTAAAGGAGTGAATTTACGAATGGCTAAAAAGATGATTATTAAGGGTGTTGGACAATTTCTTGCAAAGAAATATGCAGCCGATGGTAAAGGTGTTGAGGTGGTATCGCTCGGTACGCTTCAAAATCTGAAAATTGATCTTAACGTAGAGCTGGAAGATGTGTTCGGTTCGGACGGCCTATTCGCGATCGATAATCTTGTGAAGTCAAAATCGATTGAAATTACAGCTACAGACGCAAAATTCGACTTGGCTCAGCTATCCCTAATGATGGGATCTACAGTGAAAGAAGATGTAAATGGTTCTCTCTGGGTACTCAATGAACAGCATGAACTGATTAAAGGAGAGCTTGACCACAGTGCATCTTCCGGACCGGATGTTGCTCTAGCAGAAGTCACATTCGGCAGCACCCTTTATGGCGACGGCAATTTCACTGTGAAGCTGAAGGATGCCAACTCGCTCCTTGAGAAAGTGGCGTACAGCTCAACTGTTGCGCCAACAGACAAACAGTTCATGGTGACTTCCGATGCAGGAAAAACCTATGTGATTCTAAATACATCACATACCAATAAGGATGTTGTACTGAGCTACCAGCGTACAGAGATCATCGATGTGGTAGATATTCTGGTTGACGAGGTTCCTTTCCCGGTTCATATCATTCATCATGGATCATTTTTGCAAAAAGATGGCACGTTCCAAGGCATTGAAACAGAGTTATACCAATGCCGGGCAAAAGGTACGTTCTCTATCGATGCTGCCCGGGCTACTGCATCTACTTCTCAGATCACCCTGCAAGTGCTTGATCCGGAACGTGCGGACCGCAAGCTAGGGAGTATCAAGCGTTATTCGGCAGCCTCGAACGTGTAACTTCTGAAGCTTGCTGCGGATGAACGAGGCCCGGGTCCCCACCCGGGTCTTTGTTTTTTCAATAAAACACAAAGGAGAGGGATTATGAGCAAGTCAGTCCAGGAACTACTGCATGCGAAAGAAATGAATGAGGCTGCACTAAGACGGATTCAAGCAGAGAGCACAGAAGAGGAATTACCAGAAGACAAGGAAATTCGTTTATCAGAACGTGTGTGGTTTGAAGAGGATGAAGAGATCATGTTGCGTAATGGAGAACTGTACCGGATTCCACCAATGACATTTGGGGATACGCGAGAGTTCATGCAATACCTGAAAACGGTCAATGTAGGCGAAATCATTCTTAACTTTGCACCGGGCCAGGAAGCCAAGGAAAAAACACTTCATGATATTTTGGGGCTGGCTTTTCAAATCTATCCGGAAATTGCTTACCGTGATAAAGCGGGGAATCTGGTAGTGGATCATTCATTTATTGACCGTAATGTGGATCTTCGCACGGCTAAGCGTATTCTGGATGTCATGATGGATCTTAATGGACTAAAAAAGTAGAACGGGCTGAGGGAGAAGAGCCGACAGGGGTAGAAGTCCGCGATACAGAGACAGGAGGACCTGTCACATGGAGCGAAGTTTTTTTCTATCTTCATAAGCATTGTAACCTCGATAAGTGGGCAATCAGGAGATACACTTACCCGCAGATTCAGGAGCTCCTGAAGCAGGTGCATAAATATATTCGTTTTGAGGTAGAGATTGTAACCGCGCCTCTCCGGGCAATGTTTGGCGGAGGCAGCGGAGAGGAGAAGCAACCCGAAGGCTACAACGATGAGAACTACCATGAAATTGATGAAAACGGGGTTATGGCGCTGGCGCGTATGTTTGGCGGAGGGTAAAAGTGAAGTCCTGCCTATTCTACTTAGGGTGGGCTTTTTTTTATTTGATAAGGGGAGGGATGAACTATGGCATCTGATCATAATCAGGAGCAAAGTAATTCGTTAGAAGCGGAAATTCTGCTCAAAATGGGTTCTCTTGCAAGACAGACCGCCTCATATGCTGAGCAGGTGGATGCACTCGTTGCTTCTTTGGGCGATATCTCCAAGGAAGCGGGAGCAGTAGATACCGTTGGCCGAAGACTGGAAGCAATGGTTGATAAGATAAAGGGGATGAGTAGCAGCATAGACGGTGTTGAGGCTGCACCAGATGACTCCCCGGCTATTTTTTTGACCCAGAGGATGGAAGCTCTGCAACAAACCCTCACAGATAAGGTCAGAACGCTGCTGGATATTCAATTTACCGAGCTTGCCAAAGCATTGAACGAGCTGCAAGCTGTGCCGGTGAGCTTCGGTAACGCTGCTGCTGACATTCAGCTAGGCGGGTACCCTCAGTCCGGGCGGGATTCCTTGGGACCACAGCGGAAGCCTGAATACATGAGCGGTGAGCTGAACACTGCCGTGAAGATTCTGGCTGACCAAAGTCAAAAATTAATGTCCGCTGTTATGAACGCTATGCAAAATATCCTGGGGGATTCTTATGACAATGGTGCATCTCTGCTGCTCTCTATGGGATATGAAGCCAATAAAGCGTTTGAATATCAAATGGCACAGGCAGCTATAAACCTTAAGACGAAGGGCGGGGGGCTTCCGAATTCACCAGAGAAGCCGGTTCAAAATATGGCACTTGCCTATGGACTGCCTGTGGAAGATGCCGCTGTGGCCTACCGGTATGCGACTACGGCTGCAACTGATCCGCTTGAAGCACAGCAGATTGCAGCACAGGCTGCCAAGCTGAAAAATATTGGAGGCATGGATATCCAACAGGCCGCAAGTGGTCTTGCTTCTATAGCTGCAAAGTGGGAACTTGACGCAGCAGGTGTTGAGGATGCCGCCAATATGATGGTGGCAGGTTCAAAATTAGCTTTTACTCAAATAAGTGATCTGCTCGAAATGCAAAAATCTGCAAATACCGCCCCTGCATTCAATGGATCTAATGAAGACAAGCGGCAGACGATGGCCGACTCTATTGCTGTGTCTTCGATGTATCCCTCAATTCTAAGCAGGACAGGAGATCCAGGTAAGGCGTTCTTTATGAATATGCTGGACCCTCTGGATGATTCTTCCTCCAAAAAATTTGAAGAGATGTCTCAGCGGACGGGATTTAAGACTCTCGATCCCTGGAGCGGAAGCCAGAATGTGAATGGGGAAATAGGGAAATCGCAAAAATCTGAAATGGACATGCTGTTGGGGATTACAGATGTCATGGATAGACTCGATGCGAATGACCTTGATTATGTTCAACAGAACTATGCCAGCAAATTAGGGAATGACTCCGGTGCAGCTACGGCTCTATTAGAAGACATGACGCGGGTCAATAAAGCTCCAAGTGTCCAGGCAGTGGGTGGCGCTGCAAAGGTTGCAGAGAAATTGCAGGACAAGCAATGGACTGCGGATCAATCCAATCAGATGCTTGCAGAGAGTATGCTGACCTATGAATTCCAGGATCAGAAGCTAAAGACGATGTGGGAGGTTTCAACACAAGGGATATTTGATCATCTGAAGGAAGAGTTCCAAGCCGTAAGCTCGAGGATTATTGCCTTTTTAGATGTAATCCGCAGCCATGCCGGATTTTCTACTGAGGAGATTTCGAGTTCCGGGAAAGGTGGGCAGGGATCTGCTGCTCAGCAGGCTCCGAAGGCCGATCTGCAAAATCACATTACGGCTGTACAAAAACGGCTCGATCTCGTAAACAGTAAGCGCAGCGTTCTGAGTGTCGGCCACTTAAACGACAAGCTTGGCACCCAGCGTGAGGAGTATGAACAGCATAAACTGCAGCGGGCTGAGATCGAACGAAGTGGTAAATATGGTTCTGAAGAGCATATAGATGTTAACCGCCGGATGAACAAGAAGCAATGGGATATCGATCAGACCCGGCGGAGTCTCGTGTGGGCTCAATCGGTTGATCCAAGGCTGGACTTAGAAGCACAGCATTTGGAACGCACACTGACAATGCTTATCCGCCAAATGAAAGAGATGGATCATCAGGCCGACTCCGTAAACACCCGGATGGAACTGCTGGACACCGCCATGAGGGTTGACAGGCAGGATGGAGATTTGCTGGTTAACAGCATAGCAAGGATATCCGGGGAATTAATCAGCGGGACCATGAATGCCCGGAAATTTGAAGAAGAGCTGAGGCGGGTTAGTTCCAGTGCAGGCCATTCAGATCAACGTATCAAGCAGTTCATTAATGACATGGTACAGCTTAATAAAGAGTTCCAAGATACAGGTGATATTCAAAATTATATAGACGCTTTAGCCCGCTTAGAGCGTACGGGTAGACTGCAAAATTCAGGGACTGCCCCAGGGCAGGCGACTGAAACTGAAAGTAAGTCAGCCTCCGGAGACAAAGGCAAAGGCAAAGGCAAAGACAAGGACAAGGACAAGGACAAGGACAAGGACAAGGATGAGGATGAGGATGAAAAGTCCGCCTATGATGTAGCAAAGGAAGTCCAGGAATTTTTCAACGATGACTGGTATGAGGATGAGGATGAGGAAGATAACGGTGGCAGAAGAAGCGGCTCTGGCGGCTCGGATGAGGAAGATAACGGTGGCAGAAGAAGCGGTTCGGGCAGCACGGATGAGGATCATAGCGGGGGGAGAAGAAGTGGCTCGAGTGGCTCTAATAGAGGTAGAAGAGGAGGTAGAAGAGGCGGATCTGGCGGGGGCAGGAGGGGAATTGTAGGAAAGCTGGCAGGCCTGACCAAAGGAGCCGGGAAGCTATTCTCTAAAGCCGGGAAGTTTGGAAAGCTTGCTTCAACGGTGGGTAAGGGGCTGAAGATCGGGCTGAAGAAGGTTCCATTGATCTCGGCAGTTGAAACCGCAATGGACTTTTATAGTGATGTTGTTGCTCCGCTCAGCATGACTAAAGAAGAAAGGGCAAAGCAAGATGCAAGCGGGCGGGTTGATCTGCAGAAGAAGGCCCAAACAATCGGCGACGGTAATTTTTTGACGAAAGCTTTTGGTATTGGTGAAATGATTCTGGATGGCGGTATCCGAGGCGGGATTAATCAAATCTTCGGTGGCACCGGGGTTAAATGGACGGAATATGCGGACGCTCTGAAAATTTCGTTTAGCGGAAAAAAGGGAAAAGATCTTACTAAAGCGCTGGAGCAAAAGTTTAAAGGGAATGCAGACTCTGAGAAAGTAACCAAAAAGGTTGAGGAAAAACCAAAGAAGGCGGATGATCCGCTTGATTCGAATGTAGATAGTAAGAAGGACGATACAGAGTATTCTGATCGTAATCAGGCTGTCAGGTATGAGGACGCACAATCGATGATGTCCAGAACGATGAGTCTCCAGCAAAACGAAACCGCAAAAATTCAGGCAACCCATGATGAAAGCTACGCCAAGCTTGTCATGTCCGGCGTTCGGGAGGATTCCGCAGAAATGCGTGCGCTCTTCGAAACGTACTTTAAAAAGAATATTGAAATGCTGGACGGTATCCTAAATGGAACGAAAAATGCGGACGGGAAAATCATTGATGAGGGCTTAATCGCCAAACGCGACCGGCAGCCAGCGGGTTCAGACTCCTATAACGAAATAGACGCTCAGATTGCTAATATACAGGGACAAATCTCTTCACTGAAACTTCAAGACTACCAGATGAGCGCTGATGGTGAGTTCAATGACATCATGGGGCAGCTTAATCATGACTTGAAGATTTCAAATGCGGACTGGAGCATGAAGAGAAGTGATGCTATTCTTTCAGGCGCCAGAGAAGACTCAAATGGAGTCAAACAGATTCAGAACGCGATGGCTCAGGATACTAACTCTCGGATTGGCATCACCCTGGGCGATTTGCATAGCCTGCTGGATAAAAATAAGGATAACGAAACTCAGCGTAATAAAATACTGGAGCAAATTAAGGAGCTGGAGGTTCAGCAGAAGAATAATCTGGTAGACATTAAAAATAGCCTGCTGCAAGGGAAATCCACATTCAATCTTCCAGATGGCGTACAGGCCATGAGTTATTACGAAATGAAGGTGAGTGAAGGGACAGCCAAGCAGGTATCCTTTGGTTCTGGAGATGTGAATGTCACCATTCAGGCGAATGTTAACGGACAGCAGGATTGGACGGCTGTAGGCAATCAGGTGGCAGGCATCGTTAAGAATGCCAACGTCAATGTCTCTCGCGAGCTCTCGCAGCAGGTAAAGACAGGGATGCAATACAATCATAGATAGGGGGAGAGACAATGCCTGCACAGTATCCTTTTGGAACAGCAAATGATCGCTATAGGAAGCGGTTGTTCGTAGAATCAGGACTGAATTTCACAGAAGTAGACGCTAAGATCGTAGAACCCTATGCCCCGCCAAGTCCGCAATTATCGCTTAAAGAGATCAAGATCATAAATGCTCCGAGCCATTTTCACCAGATGGGCATTTCTAGCTACAAGGTTCAATTGAGCCTGCTCTTCAAAGATAAAGAGGCTTACAATAATTATCTTACCTACTGCGGCTGGACCCACAAGTTTTATGATGAACGCGGAGTTCTGTATTTGGGATCGCTGGAAAGCATCAACCCCTCGCCAGTATGGCTCAATAACGGTTTGGACAGTAATCAAGACCGCAACAGGGGATATAAGTGCGTGATTGAGCTAGTGCTGATCAAGAAGGACGGGTATGACAAGAAGCACCGTTTTGAATATCAGGATACTGAGGGTCACTGGGCCGAAACGGATATAGAAGAAATGGCTGACGCAGGGCTGGTTACGGTGGTACAAGCAGACGGCACTCCGGTCCTTTACTTCAGGCCGAACGGCTATATTACCCGGGCAGAATTTGTTTCCTTTTTAAACCGGACCCGGCGGTTCGTCGAACGGATGTTGAGAGAGTAGCCTGCAGGCTATTCTCTTTTCCGTTCTATACTATAAGTGAGGTGAGCTGAGATGGCGACTTGGGTAGATGTTACCCCAAATGATTGGTTCTACAACGAGGTTATGGAAGCGTCCGGGATTGATCTGGAAGATGGGAATCCTATGATTTCCGGGATTGAGTATGGAATGTTTATGGCTGATGCCCCCTATTTGTACGAAGAACAGAGCGGTTCAGAGGGGAAAAAGCTATTTACGCTCTCGAAGAAAATCGTTCCCACTCCGGCAAATCCACTATTTGTATATGTAGATGGTGTGCAGACCGTATATAAAAAGGTAAGCAATCCTTCGGCAACAGCGACTCTGATTGAATTCTATAGTGCCCCGCGCAAAGGGTCTATCGTGTCATTTGTCAGCCAGGGAAAAGTTCTTACAGACCGTTTTGGCCGTCCGCAGGACCCGACAAGCTGGTCAGGATTCGGGCATCCGAAGCATGTGCTGGATAATGGGGAGGATTACGTCTGGGACCCGTTCAACAGAAGCTATCAGGAATATTGTTATGCGTTCGGACGACCCTTGAAGCGAATTGTAATTGATGAAGAGCTGTGGGGAGTAAGTGTACCCAGCGCGCTTGTCGCTAAATATCTTGGAAACAAAACGGATTCCTATATGGTATCCCCCGCCCCCAATGCCTGTATCTATCTCCCCTATAATCTGAATGGTGTGACCTGCAAATTTGACTATATTGTTTTTAAAGACGGGTACTACCAGCTGAAGGGTGGAGAGTTCAAGGCGACAGCCGGAATGACTTGGCGTAATGACCGTTTTTTCCCCAACGCATACATCACCCGGGGAGAGGCCTTCACCTTAATCGATAGAGTGCGCAAGACGCTGTATAGCCGATTTAGTGATATTGATGCCCCAACTGCCAAGCTGGATCAATACATGTATGCCGAGGAGGGGCAGCGGCGCTTCCGGTTGAATGGCACATACCCGGCAGGCCAGGGGCTGCTGAAGGTCAAACGCAATGGTGTACTGCTCACTAAAGATGTGAACTATCAAGAGACGGACAACCATACCATTACTTTTGTGAACCCGCAGCCAGCAGGAACTACTATATATTTTTACTACGAAAAAAAGGTATCTACTAGATTTCTGGATGTGGGTACACTTACCGCACTATATAACAATGAAACTAAAGAGACGATCACCGTAGATGGACGGGTACCAAATGGGTCCTGGTGGGCGGAGCCGGTGCTTTCTATGGAAGGTGAAACCTTTCAGGATGGCCGGTATTTAATTGAAGGCTATGAGCTCTCCCGGTTTGTGAATGGAAATCCTGTAGTGGATAACATGTACACACCGATGGATGCGGTTTCGGAAGGACAGAAGAAGCCTTATTTTCTGCCATCCACACTCTTAAACCGGGCCCAGGCTGTAACATTTCTTAACCGGTTCAGAAAATGGTGCATTGAACGTTTTAAATGAGTAAGGGGGATAAAGATGCAGTATGTGACCGAAGAAATGCAAAGGCTTCTGGCTGATCGTTTAAAGCTCGGAGAATATGCGAAACCCGTGTGCCGGGTTGAAGTAGACCGCATGGCCTTTATTCCTGGACGAACAGAAGAGATTTCCTTTGTGACCGGAGAGGCGTCAAAAGAAGTGAGTCTTCAGCAGACGTTCATTGAAGAGGGATCAGCGGGACAAACGCTGGTGAACTATCAGGCTATCGTGCCGCCAGTTCCAGCCCGGGGGTCTTTCTCCCCGGACGATATCACCAGTAAATTCGGCATGAGAAATGGGAAAATGCATACCGGTATTGATATAGGTGCATCCGTGGGAGAGACGGTTGTCGCAGTATGGTCTGGACGTGTGTCAGCAACCAATCATAACAAACCCTATACCGGATATGGCTATTATGTTGATGTGCAGCATGACAATGGCGTAATGACCCGGTACGCCCACCTTAGTGAGATCCTTGTCCGGGTAGGCAGCGTAGTCCAGCAGGGCGATACGATTGGGCTTTCCGGGAATACGGGACATGTGATGTCTGGAGGAAAGGATGTTCAAGGGAATTATGACGACCCTAGCTCTGACCGGTCGAAAGGCAAGGGGGCTCATCTCCATTTTGAAATCAGAGTAAATAATGATCCTAAGAATCCGCAGCCGTACCTGGAAGGCACCTCCAAAATGTTCATTTCCTCGACGAATACAGGTGGAGGTCTCACCAACGGAGCAACGATTAAAGGAACCGTAGGGGCGCAGGTGTTCAATCAGCAATTTAAGGATAAACAATGGATTAATGTCCCGGGTATCAAAAATATAAGCCCCGATGCGGTTAACCTAAGCTCTATACAGTATATGCAAAGGCCAAGTTATGACAGTTACCTGGTTTACGATTTTGTAGCCAAGAAGGTGAATGCCCCGCGTTCGTGTTCGTTCGACATCGAGTTTGAATCGGCGAAGGATTGTCTTCTAAAAGTCGGGTATTTCAGCAATGTGACGGAAGGTCTGGAGCTCAATATTTATTTCAATACACAGCTGCAGGTGAAGGTTAAGAAATTCGATGCCGGGAGTTCTATAGAATCTGTTGAAGATGTCCCCTTTCCAGCCGGAACTTACACCATCAAAGTCGAGGTTCTATGGTATGGCGGGGTCAGCTGCAAGCTGGGCCTGAATGATATAAGGATTAATGAAGTGAAAGGCGGCGTGAACACGGACAAGCTGTCCGCTGCGGATCCTGCGCAGAAAAACGGATACTATGAGACCGCTGAAATCGAGTCTATTGTCTTCAATGAAGTGAAGAAAGAGAACTCCTTGCAGGTGGGCCAGTTCGTGTATATGGATACACTGGTTCTGGATAATATTATTTCGGTTGATATAGATGATCAGCTTGAGATGGAGTCGCATGAAGCCCGAATTGTCATTTCGAACCCCGATGGATACTATTCCCCCGACTATAACCCTTTCTATTTCCCTGAAATGTATCAGGAGTCCCCTTGGAGCTACTATATAAATGGTTATCATGTAGGCGTTCTTTCTGAGAATACGCCAGTGCGTATTTATTACGGGTATGGTCAGAATTTTATTCGTGTCTTTACAGGGCTAATTGACAAAGTGGATGGCGTGGCAGAAGACCATCAGCTGACCATTACATGCAGGGATATGTATAAAAAAGTACTGAATCATGTGCTGCTGGAGGATAAAGCCTATCCTAAGGTGAGTGTGCTGGACACTAAAAAAACGGAAACGAAAGTAACGGACGCAGGCAGTGTGACCGACGGATACAGTGGTTCCCGCTTTGAAGAAATTGTGGCGAGGGCTAAGTACAATGCCAAACACCCCAACTTCAAGGGGGCTGCTGTAGATTACCTCTTCTTGCTGGCTATTGCAAAGCATGAAACGAATATGGGTACGGCAGGAGCGGGCCGGGAGTCCGGCGGAAGCTATATTCTGGGATATGGTGTACCCAGTGGCTCAGCCAAGCAACCGGAATATGCGGGGATTAACAAGCAACTGTATTTTGGAGCCAAACGCTATGCAGAGGCGTTAAAAAGCCGCGGTTGGAGGATCAACTCGCTTGAAGACGTGAAATACTTCTGGCGGGGAGGAGACAAGGGAAGCTATCAATGGTCTAAAGACACGAACTGGCCAAATCCGGTATGGAGTATTTATCAGAGTTATGTGGCTGACCCTTCACCCTTTGCTGATATACCGGCATATCCGCAGACTACGTCTTCCACAACTGCAGCAACAGGTACGGGACCAGATGATCTAAAGGCCGCATGGCTGAAATCCGCAGTCGTGACAGATCTGATTGTTTCTGCTGGAATGACCGGCTGGCGTCAAGCTCCAAACGATATCCACTATCCTGACTATGTGATTGAGGAATCGTATTTCATCAGTACTAGCCAAGCTTCTGGTAAAGTTATTCGTGCTGTCCCGAATAAGGAAGGCGAGTTTGAAGAGGTGGACATTAATGCTGTCTTGACACCGAATGGCTGGCTTAACCCTTATATAGAGGAGTATGGCAAGGAGTTCGAGGCCTTCGAGAGTAAAGCTGGGGATGCCATTTCGGAAATTACCAAGGATACCAACTACCGTTCTTACTGTGACCGTTACGGGACATATCGCCTGGAAATGATTAATATGAACAAACCCATCGCCGGACAGTTCACCGAATATGACAACCTGGTTTCCTTGGAGAAGTCTACCGACTGGAGCCGGGGCCGCAGCCATCTTGCTGTGTTTGATGATGAAGGGAAATATATGCACTTTGTAGATACGGAGATCCTGCTGGAACTCAAGGGTGAGGTCCGGACAGCCGTCCTTAATGTTCCGTATGCCAAAAGTGAGGTGGAGAAGCGTAAGATTGCTGAAAGATTTTTCTTTGACAATAAATGTATATGTCGTACCCTCCAAATCTCTGTTCCGGGAAATCCTGCGCTGGAAGTAATGGATAGAGTATACATCTCCGACCGCAATACAACGACAAGAAGTGTCTACACTATTAAAGGGATCAGATCATCGTTCTCCGTCGAGAATGGCTATCTGCAAATCATCGACCTAACCTGGTCGAGCGGAGAGGGGGCTATTCTCTAATGGCCGGTGTAGCCAACGACTATTTAATTTACCCGATTATGGATCTGATCAAGGCGGAGACAAAGAAGGCTGCTACGAATACAACGGCTGCCGATCCGTTTGCAGGCACTCCTTCTGTCCTGCTGATCCGAGAACACCCTCTTGACGCAGAGAAGGTTACCGGGGCCCACATGCTCTATGAATCAGGGTATGTTACTGATATTTATATGACGTTTGGGTGCGGTGATGATATGGCAGGGGTTCCTGTTAACGTGGACTCGGAGCATGCAGACTGGGAATACTACACGGTCTGGCGGCTGGGAGCAGTGAACGTGGTCCGCAAGAATCCGGCGGGGGCAACGCTAGAGAATTTAATTATCGGTCTAAACTATGATGAGGAAAGCGGACACTTAAAAGGGACAACCTTAACGCGTATATAGGAGGGGGTGAAGCAGAATGTCTTTTCAAATCACACACCCGGCAGGAGGCACGATTGATAAAGTCCGCGAGCTGCCTTATCCGCACTTTAGTAAATTCACCCGGCCCTTTATACGCGGGAGAATGATTGATGTGACGGGTGTGGCGAAGATCTATGAGGACACGTACAGTCTTCCTTATGCAACAGAGTTTCTGTCCGTGGCCTTTGCGGCTAGCGAATATTGCATCGGAGATTTCTGGGAGCTGACTGTCAATGGAGATAAGATATGCGAGACAGTGTACACCAAGGAGCTGCCGGAGAGTGTGTCCATGGGCAATTCCTTCGGGATCGTTTATCCACTCCCGGACAACGCCGAGATCAAGTTCGAGTACCACAATCTCAGCGGCTCCGCGAAGCAAGTCTGGTACAACGTGAAGTTTTTGCGTAAATAAGGAGGGGTGTGTAAGATGCCAAGTAATAGAGTTGCTTGGGTTGAGGGCAGCGCAAATGCAGACAAGATTGTCTTTGAGCTTTCAAATCAAATTGTAAATGCTAAACTGCCGAATGACGAAGAAAACGGTTGGTCTGAAGCCTATCGTTCTGTTCAAGACAAATGGGTAACTTATACACCTGTAAGCACACCGTCTACGGCGGGAATGTATCTGCACACGGATGGAAAAAAGTATCCGGTGTATAAGTTGAGTGACTTGACGGGAGTGAAGAATCCGGCTTCGGAAGCTTCACTTGTAGATTCCGACGGATACGTAAAAGAGGTCAACACTATTAACTATAGCAATACTCCAACAGGCAGGAAATTGCTTGTGACAAAGGTTGCATATACGGACCCTGATACAAACTTGCCTGTAGTGCGGCCTGTCGCTGATTTACTTGTAGTTAACGTAGATGATGCGACTAGAGCATCTAAAAAAGCGTGTTACATTGTAAAACAGGGATATAGTAAGGGTTCTAATTTTACCGACCATGCCCGGTGGCAGGACTTTAAGATCGTAGCTCCGATGCCCTCGGATTATGATTCCTTTTTGGCAAATGGTCAGCTTAATATCTATCTGTACATCAATTATAATTTTGGTTCTGTAAACCCATCCTTTGCTTCACCCTACAGGTTCGACCAACTCACATATAAGGCTGATCTAACACATTATTCAGATACGACAGTGGTGCTAAAGTCGGTCAAAAAGCCTCCAGAGGAACAGGCGGCAAAAGACTTCTATGTGATGCTGAAAATGCCTGCGCAGCAATTTAACTATTTTGATGTGTACTACGGTGGGAACTTTAAAGTGGTCGAAGCTGCGGGGAGTTCGCTCAGCACATATAATTTGGCTTGTGATATAGCCACAGTAAAGATAAACCAAGTAGCTACAGTTACGAGTCAGGTAGAAGCTCATTTAGCTTATCTGAAGTGGAATGACCCTAATACATCTGAGGGTAAATATACCCCTGCGTATATAGAGTGGCTGTATGACTACGACGGAACAACCCAAGTTACCAGTCCACCGGCTCATTTTTTCTTTGGGGCAAATAGTACTGTAAGCTGGCTTGCCAATAAGAAGCGACGCCCGGACTATGGAGTGAACTATTGGCTGTCTGTCAATAACAACCGGGTGGCTCTGGTCCTCGAAGGAGATCCGGCTCCCGATATTGAAGGCTATTACCGTAGTTTTGGATACATCGGACGGATTATTCCGTTCAATGATACAGACTATGCGGGTAACTTCGGGGTGACTGTAGGCATGGGTGACATGACTGTGGAAAAGTCCGGCTTTACCATTGCTGACATTCGTGTAGACCAGAACCCTGCCTATGCCGGATTTGGGCGAAATACCTCGAACGGAATGTATTCCTTCTCTATGTTCAGAACGGCCTCAAATGTTATGTACCAATCCTACTACCCCGCATTTATCACACAGCTTCCCTCCTACAGTGGAGTTGGTAGTATCCCTTCCGATCTGTCTAAACTAATCCTTGATAAGACTAAAAACTTCTTCCAGGCATCGGTTTGGACCAAGCGTTACCATGCCAGTCCTGTCTACCTGGTACATCAGTACGAAGGGTATCGCGGTTACATGGATGGTGTTGTAGCCATCAATGATTTTAACTTAATTAACAAGGATGAGCTGATTGTAGACACTGAAGAGTGGAAAGACCCGGCGGACCATTCCAAAGGAACCTGGACGGAAGTCTATAAGTTTTTCAGTGTGAATTCCCCCATTAATTTTTTGAAATTCTCTGCTAACCCTGATGAATGTTCTATTGCGATTCTGAAAGAAGTAAAGTAACAAACTGCTAAACAACACCCTTTCTTCTCCCCGCTTTACATTTCCCATTCTAAGGAGGACTCCCCGCATGGCAAATTTTAAGTACGCTGAAACGATTACCACTTCCCGTGAATTACTGGATACGATCAAATCACAGGTGATCGGAGCATCATACCCCTTCAATGCAACGGCAGGAGAAACTGCGGTTACTAACACTTGGGCCCTCGAATCAGAAGTTGTAGACGTAGCAACCGGCAAGATTAAAGAGTTAGTTCTAAAGGGAACGAGCAAGATCAATGCGCTGACCCGTGAGTTCTATGTTAAATTCACTAACAGTGGATTCGGAGCTTCTGCAAAGCATAGCTCAATGGTTGTACAGGTTCTTTTTAATAAAACAGGTACCGGCGGTTCAGCTACCTTCGGAGAGGCAGGACAGCCTGTCAATATTGAATGGGCAAAGCAGGATGCAAGCCCTGCGACGGACCGTACCCATGATAAACCGGTGTATCTATATATGAACGTGATGAATAATCGGCTGGCGATGGTCATCGTTGGTGATCCGGCGGTAAACTTTGATGATTATCGGAAGTCTTTCGTTTATATTGGAGCGCTGAAGCCGTTTAAATATAACGAGGATGATGTGGATGGCAATATCATGGTAACCGGTGGATCAGTAACCAACGAACCAAGTACCGTTCCGGGGGCACCTTATAACTTTGGCGCATATACCAGCTATGGAAACAATACCCTTCAAATGTTTAAGACGAGATCAGGAATCAAATTCCAGCAGCACTTTGCGTCTTTTATTACTCAAGCTCCGGGACCGGGAAAAGCATTTGTTGATACTCAAATAGGTGACACAGGCCTGAAACTAGAGCCGCAGGGTTTCAACGCCTCTTCTTGGACTAAGAAATATCATCTTTCTCCGATTTATATTGTTCACCCGTTTGACGGGTACCGCGGCAGCCTGGACTACTGTATTGCTGTTTCGAAGAATAATATTCTTCATCTGGATGAACTGATTGTGGATATCCCTGAAAATACAGAAGGAAAGGCCTGGAAGCAGGAGGTCTATCGTTACTTCGATCACAACACCGAAAACCATTTTATGAAAAAATCAGCGAATGTTCAGATGGGGATCGCTTTTCTGAAGGAAGTTCGTTATTAAAAGATTACCCAATCAAATCGTATAAGTGCTTATAGGGAAATTTCAGACAGCCCTCTGGATTTCCCTTTTTTCTTAGGACGGAGGATATTATGCCTAGCCAACAATACAGCTTCAAAGTATCCGACTATGCAATATCCAAGACCGGATACATCCTAAAGGCAACCACTCTGCCGCCAGCCATCCAGCCGTACTTTTTTGTCTATGTTCCGTTCGGAAGATACAACAGCGTGTTAATGCTGGATTTCCTTATGGCTACACGAAAAGAAGTTCCAGCTCTGTTGCAGCAGCAGATTTCACAGGCTGTTCGCGATGATCTGGCTGGGATTGAGAATGGAATAGTTATTTTTGGGCAAGAGCCTAATCGGCCTGCTGAACTGATGCAAGCAGCGCACGCCACGCATGATAAAAGAATGGCTTTCTTTCTAAGGAATATGCAGGCAAAAATGCCCGAACGAGCCGGAGAGCTTACTGACCTGAGTGTTGCTAAGCTGAGTGAGAACAGCCGGAAAGCCGATCATCTGTTCAGTACAGAAGCTAGTGTAAATGAGCACAACCGAGAGGGATATATCCTATTGGATGCTATAGGCAATCGCGACGATTATGGAAGTTCTATGTTTAAGGACGGTCTGCCTGGAACCATTCTCCCCAAAATATCTGAAAGCCTGCAACCATTGAATGAACTATGGGCTGAGCGTCCCATTGATTGGGACTTTAATGTGTTTCGTAGTATTTTTATATCCAATCGTGTCGCTGTCTCCGATCTTGAGCGGCTGCAGATGAAGGATCTGGCCTTTCGCGTAGATAATCATGATCTACTCGTTGATCTGCAGATTGAAGCAGCGTTCCGTCCATATACGCCCCAAGGAACAATTATGCGTGAGAGATTTGAGGCTAAACGGAGCAATATTTTCGACCTGCGGGTTAACACAGAGCGTTTAATGGGGCGCCGGATGTTCAACTGGGATGGCGCTGTGAATCGTGACTACTTGTTAAGCAGCCGCATTATTAATTGGATAGGGAACGTACTAAGTGACCGGGAAGAAGGGAAACGGCTGTTTACCTGGGATGCAGCTCCGGTTACTACCCGCCAAATGTTGGCTGGGCGTGTTAATGATCCACGCACTATAGTCGATTATAACAGGATTAAAGGTGCCCGCATTGGAGATAATCATTCCACATCAAAAGTTCCGAACGTCTTTTCCGCAGATAGAGATGATGCAATTAGTGAAGCTATTGTCCATAAGGACTATCACTGGGCGGAAATCAAAACAAGACAATATAAAGCGCATTTAGCAAAAGAAGTTCAAGCTCAGCGTGAGGCTGAGGTTATCACCCGCCGCTTCATTGATAATATAGTGGGCAGTCGGAATATCAATCATGCTGCACATGTAATACGAGAACGTGGAGAAGCCGAACGAGACATATCGTTTCAAACCTATACCCTACGTATCCGGCAGGCTGCGAGGAATGTGCTGAAGGATTGTGGATTCTTCGTTCACTCGGTTGCTACCCGCAAGCACGATGCACTTCTCGCGTTGGAGCGAAGCGTGCAAGGGGGAATGAAAAATATTAATCGCTCAGCGATCCGTGGAGGGGGAGCCTTAGGGTCGCGCAACTGGGATGGCCGGATCTATCGGCATACGACAGGTTCTGGTAAACGTTCAGTGGATCTGGCACTTCACCTGACTTCCTTGGAGCAGGCAGAGCTGAACCGTAAAGTGGTCGTTCAGGTTATTCGTGAGTTTGGACAGGCTCAGCGAAATTCAGCAGACTTATATCTGTCTCAGAACTTGGAGGCGGGTTATGGTCAAATCCGTAAGCTTCAACTCTCACATGATGAACTGGCATCAAAATCAATTGAACTGAAAACAAAACTCGCTCGCTCCATTATAAGCAGCAAAAACCCGCAGCAGCTTGTAGCCCTCGCCCGTGCAATCGAAGGCAATAGGTCAAGTGCTATACCTGTTCATTTAACAGACACACTAAATAGCTTCAAAAAAGAAAAAGACCTCTACGTGTCTGGGGGAATTGCTGGAGCGAAGGTGCGTCAGGGAGGTATACCTCTCGCTGAGCTTACAGATTCACCTACTTTTGCAAATGGTATTGCGATTCCACGTGCAGGGGATATGGTCGAGGAATTTGAACGCTTTTTTAGTGAACTTCGTGAAGGAGACAAGTGGGGAATACTGCCGGAGGATCTGGATGTAGGCATCATTGACCGGGAATTCATGAGCACAATTCTGGATGTTATTTTTGCCTGGAAAGGATTCTTCTCTGATTTCTTCGATCCGATGATGTTTGCGGACCGCCTGCATGACAGCCACTCTCTGTTTGATTATGCATTGCAGTGGGCTAACAAGGAGAGGGCTGCAGAGTTAATGTCTCCGGATTTTCTGGTAGGAGCAAGAGGCCGCCTGGATGCTCTTATGGAATCCAAAGTCGTGTTTGCTACCGATCAGGCCCATAACGGTCTGCTTGTATTTGATGTCGGCTTCGCAGATCGGGATAAGCTTAGAAGCGCCTTAGAAGCGCCAGTAGAAGAGTTGGCATCCGGGATGGAGAAGCCTGGTCACGTTGAGGAAGGTCAGCACTTCGATAAGGAACGTCTTTCTGCTGATTTGTCTGAGGCACTGCTGGCGGATGATATGCTGCGCCCCGCTATTATCCAGGTCCAAAATCCTTTTGGATATTTTGAACCTGACCCTTCTTATCTAGGTGTTCACACCGAAGGGGCGCAGCCCGGCCGCCTCACCCATTTTGAAGAAGGGAAGATTGCCGGTAAACCCCAGAGGCCATCCGAATTAAGCGCCGGGGACACCGGGAAGCAGGAAGGAAGGCCTTCTGAAAGAGATGATTCCAAACAGGGGCGTCTCGAAAAACGAATATCACACTACGAGGAAGCTATCCAGGGAACAGAACCCATTCGTTCTGGCGATATGCTGGATACTGCAGAGATGGATCGTTCCACTAAACCGTCAGAGGTGGCTGTAGGACTGGAAGGAGTACGACCGGATATCCGTCCTGCCTTAGATGCCCTAGAATCCATCTTTGCTCAACAAGAAGAGCGGCCTGCGGAGCACTTGGAGAGAGGGACTCTCGGGCAACAGGAAAAGCGTCCAGCACAAACAGGTGAGGGAGCATCAGGAAGTCAGGTGTCAAGGGCTGCTGCTACTGAAGAGTCCATGCTTGCAGAACTTCAGGAGCGTCTAAGCTATCTGGCTTCTGGGTATATTTTCGGAGAACATCAGGATCGGGCAGGATTTATCGCAGAGATGTACTACGAAGCAGCCCGAATGAGTGAACACGGAAGTTCGCTTGGAGATGGCCTGCTGGGGTATATGCGTCTCGCATTTCATCAAGCTTTCTTGGAAGAGCACATGTTTGCAGTTAGACCTTCGGAAGCAGCGGAGTTGTTTGAGGATATTGTAGGGAGAGTAGAGCCATTTCCGGCCATGCTTGAGGAAGACAAGCACGCAGAGCCTGAAGCCCAGCCGTCCTATTATCACGATGTACTTATCGCTGACAAACGGGAACATTATACCGAGCTATTAAGCGTCATTACCGGTACGAAAGAGGCTGCTGAATCTATCATTGAGGATTACCTGGCAGCCGTAAAGAAACTGAAGGACAGTACTTTTAATCAAGAGCTAACGGCTACCGAGAGAATTAAGCAAGCCTTCATGGAGGCTATCCAGACCGAGGGACAAGGACTTGTGTACGACTACAATAACGATGTATTAGAAAACGGTATGGACCCGGAAGAGTGGACGGGGGGCTATGGGGTGCCAGAAGACTATGATCCGCATGATCCGTCAAACCCCTATTATCCTTGGGTAGAAGACCTGAATACGCTGGAACTCGGTCAGGATGACTGGATTCGATTCGACAATCAGAGTGGCACAGCTTGGAGCAGGGATAAGAATCAGGGGTTGTTTATATGTGAGCAGCAACTGGAATCCCTGACAGGACTATACCGAAACGATTTTTCCCACACAGACTACATGTTTGAGGCGGATTTTAGGGTGGGAGCGGAACAAGGGGATCATGCAGCAGGGATTTTGTTCCGGTACATTAACCCGCAAAACTACTATATGTTTGTAATCCATGGCGGCGATATAGACGGAACGCTTGGGATGAGTCGCCCTATGCAGCTCTACAAGGTAGTGGATGGCAACCAGCAGCAGATAGGGGCACCTATGAACCCTTTTGCCTGGGAGAAAGGCAAGTGGTATAAATTTCAGGTTTCTGTCGAAGGTTCGAGGATCAAACTGTCCGTTAGCGGGCGGCTTCAATATGATTTTACAGATTAGAGGTGCAGGTATTGAAATCAACATTTGGTATTTTCACGAAGGGGCAGGGGCAAGTGTCCTTCGGGCGGATGAAGGCATCGCTAGTGAACAATATTAACGACCCTAATCACCCGGACAACCCAGCAAGTCCAAATAGACCAAGAGTAGGCACGAGAGAACCGGGGGAGGTTAATCCCGTTATTGGTGATCCGGGAAAAGGACAAATAGGGCGCTGGCAGACGGTGAATCTGGATTCCCTGGAATCTGTTATTGACCAGATTATTGAACAGTACCTTCGGGATAAGACCTGGTACTCTAACGTTCGCTGTCGTGAAGCTCTTTGGAATATGTACAAACGGCTTGCGTGGTGGGTGAAGCAGCAGGTTGACCCCAACCGGAGTGATTATCAGCGGGCTTTATTGTTAATTAAAGACTGCATAAGGCACATTTTGGAGGAAGCGCAGGACCCTGAACTTGCCCACAATACGACTCTCCCTACATGCCCGGCCCCGTTTTATTTCCCATTCAACGCAGATTATTTTAATCACTTTGACGGGAATGACGTGGAGCGCACACTGTTTGATATGACAGCACTGCCTAAGTCTGACGATTTCCATGGACTTTTTCGCTATGTTTCATCTGTCGAGGATCAGGAGTGGGAAATTGTCCATTCTGTGGGTTCGAACGAGACTAAGGGAAATGAAAATATAATGAAAATAGCCCTCAAGCAGTTGCTCCCTGGCAATTCTTCTAAAGTTACTTTCAACTGGCGCTGGAAGCGTATGGGATATATCTCGTTTAAATACTGGGCTAGCGCAGCGAACGGTAACGGACTTAACTTTTTTATAAATAATAACCAGGTGGGCGGGGAATGGTCTGACGGGACCGGGTGGCAGGAAGTGAAATTTAATGTGGCTCCTGGACAAACGTATAAGTTCGACTGGCTAGTACGTAAGCAGGTCGGGGATCGGTTCGGACAGGATGCTGTCTATATCAAAGATGTGAAATGCATTGAAGTGATCCGCAGCCTGGGCGGAGATACCCCGCCTGACTTTGACACCATGGGTTCTGAGGCTTACGGTATACCGGGCTTCGAATGGATCACCCGCTCAAAGAGCAGTGTGGTGAAAACCCATTTTAACGGAGTGGTTACAGACGAAAACAGAGCCCGGACCCTCCTTTACCACCTGGACAATGAATGTGACGGTACTGTTCGTTTTGCTTACAGAATGGGCACTGCACAGCCTGAGGTGGCCAGCGAGCATTACTGGATGTTTTCCGACAACCTAAAAGATCACTTTCAGTACAGTCAGGGGAAGCGGGGCAGTTCAGTTTCGGCAGCACACGACCCGTCGTGGACTTTGAATGGAACCAGCTCCATTACGCAGGCGAATCAAGCGAAGATCGCTTATTCTCTAGTGGTTGGGGAAGGGTGTACAGTAGATGCCCGCGGCACAATTGAAATGGTCTGCCCCCCTCTTGAAATTGACCACTATGAGGACTCCGTACTTCAGACGATCGAAACCGCAAACTGGAGTCAGAGTGGTAATCTTCACTGGCAGGAAATAAACAGTACTTACCGCATTGACAATCCTACTGAAGGAAGTGGTGCTCTCCAGACGGTTCTCTACCTGGAAGATGACGGCTGGTTTGAGTTTAGTTTTGATCACTCACTACGACCTACAGAACGGCTTGAGGTTCTGGTTGACCAGAAAGTTGTGTTTGAATCCGGGAACACGAACTCTGGACAAAACATTTATATCCCGTTAAATCAGGGTCAGCGCTTTATTTCTTTTCGGATTACAGATACCTACACTGAAGAAGGGATCACTGCCACTACAAATCTTGATTACAGCTATGGTTCAGCAACGCAGGGGAAATCATATACCAAAAGGGGCCCGTTTGGAAGTGAGTTCGCGATTACACGAAACTGGGAGATGAGCAATGCTGGAACCTTCACAAGCCAGGATGGGAACCAAATCAATTACACGGTCACCCTGAATCCAGGGGCTTCTTTCGAGATGGAAGAGATGCTTCAGCTCACCGCTCCCGTGAATGAGAATCCGGACGCATCTATTTTCGAAGAGGATTTTAACAAAAGTGATGGCAAGTATGATCCAAGAATCAGCATGACTCCCCATTGGAAGTGGAAAGACATCCTCGATTATGCTGACCCAGATAAAGGGGACGGGGTGTACAAGGTTGTAGGAAAGGACAACTCTCCCAACACTATCACGCTTTCCGGTGTTCCTTTAACGAACGATGGAGTCCTTGAATTTGAGTATGGAGGGAAATTCGGGCTAAAAGAAAGTCTAGTTCTTACCATCGATGGGAATGTAGTCTGGGCTGATGCCAAGACTGAAACCAGTACCACAGGAAACACCGTAAAAGTTCCGGTCAAAGCGGGTAACCACACGTACCAGTGGATATATCAATACCTTGGAGGAACAACATTCATTGATCCCGAAGCCGAAGGAACCGGAGCTCCCGATTCAGGAGAGGTGAGCTACCTTGCAGGCTCCTTTAAACAGCCTATTGTATATGGTCAAAGCGACTGGACTTTACTAACAGATCGTCACTCACGGATGCGCAGCGGAGGCACACATTTCAACACTCCTTTATCACAGCAGGAGCAGGCATCAAGCACCAACGGAGCAACCATAACGCGAAACTTCTCTTTTAACAGCTATGCGGACGTGAGTTTCTACGAAAAGCTGACCATTCAGGCTGGGAAGGATATACCTCAGGCAAGCCGGATTAAGCAACTATCTGTTGGTATTTCCCGTAAAAACGACCCGAACGGAAATTTGTTCGAAGGTAATGGGTATTACTGCTTAAATATTACAGGGGTAGACCCCGGAGAGGGTTCAGGCTGGGCCACTGCTTCCTTTTATACCCACGGGTGGATCAATATCACCTTTGATTTACTGGCGTATCTGGTTGACGCGACAGGGGGCCATCTCTCATCGGATAACAGAAATAAATCGGGGCGTGATACAGATCATCGGGGAGAATTCAGTGTACACATTGTCCCTGTCGGGGGAGAGGCTACAAAGAGTAACCAAGTCTATCAACTATTGGAAAATATAGGACCAAAGGATTCCTATAAAGATATTACGGTCTGGAATAAAGCATTGTCCGTTCCCCTCATTAAGAAAAGTGTTCCTCCAGGTTACTACTATGTCTATTTCAAGATGTATGATGCCATCGCAGACTACGACAAGGACATTAATGATTTTCCATACTATGCAGCATTTAAAAATTTTAATCTTACAGGTTCAACAGCCCCCTCAACAATACCTAATCGTGTAGACGATACAAGCGTAAGAGTTGATCTCCTTGATATCTCAAATGGATCTTTGGTGGAATCACACACATACGGAACAGAAGGTGCAGCAAGCCGGGATATAATAGTGTCCTTTGGCAGCTTGCAGCCGGGGCGTGCCTATCAAGTGAGATATACTCTGCTCAAGGGAGAAGGGACAACTGGAGGATTGAACGGCAAGGGAGGGAGCATGCAGCTCAGCTCCGGCTGGTTCTCCGAAACCTGGTTCCCCTATTGCCGGGATAAGAACGGGAGCTTTTACTCCCCAGGCAACAGCCCGTACCCGCCTTCCCCTAGCATCCCCCCTGTTCCACTACCCGCAACTGATGGTTCGTATTGCTGGATTGATGTCATCAAACTCTATCAGTCTAACCGCACCGTCTGCCCAGGTACTGGGCTTGATGTGGTGGTTACAAGTGGAGGCAGTCTTATTTCCCAGCAGGTCTACAGTTCACCAGTGCAGCAGCAAGTGGCTGTGAAATTAGGTAATAGCACCGAAACAGTTAGGACCTATGAAATCTCAATGCGTTTCTTGGCCGGATGCAGCGGGGATAGTGCTTCTCTGTACAAAGGAAAGTACAAACTAGTGGATAAAAGTATTATTATGCCATCCTATGCACAAATTACAGACTTTCAGGCTATTAACCATAAACCGATCTGGATGGGAGGGTGTTATACAAGCAAGATACACGTCAGGGTATACAACGAGGCAGGAACTATGGTGTACAGTACTGACTTCATTGGTGGAGGACTGGATTCATTCCTTGTTAGTAAACTACCCTTTTCACCCTACTCTAAGTATAGAGTTGAAGTTGAGACAGAGCAGGGTGGACAGATCAGTACTGTGACTGGGAAGCATTATATGACTACTTTCAAACTACTTGACTTTACAGCCTACGAAAATTGGGTTTTTGTCCCTGATCCGTTCAAGGGGAAGCTGGAGTTTTTTATAGACAGCACACTAGTAGACACGTACACAAATCAAGGCGGTTTTTATGAGGTCTCGTATCCAGTCTCTAAAGGGGCCCATGAGTTTAAGTGGGAGTTCACAGAGCTTGGCAGCGGGTATAGCTGGGACTATTGTGATATTGATCTCCTGCAACTAACGAACTGGATTTGTGATAGGGTACGCGTTACACCGTACTGCGAAAAAGGAGGAGGGGACAAATGTGTTGAGGAGCTCATAAAATGCCTGCTGAAATTGTGGCAGGACAGACCAAAGGCTTGCTCGATTGGTAGAAAAATATGGCTGTTTACGTAAGGAGGACTCTGTTATGGGTGTCGTGGCGCTCAAGAAGAGCGGATTGATTTACCGGGATACGTTCGAGGCGGTGTCCTTAGATGAAAGATGGGAGGTATCCCCGAACGACACATCACGTTATGAGCTGCTTGGGAATGCACTGCGGTTAAAGTCTGGTGTTGATCCTCTGTTCGCATTCTTTTCTCCGCTTACTGCGACTGAAGAGTTTGTGATTGATCTGAAAAATCTATACAATCCATCCGCCAAAAATAATCTGGGTGGGCTTACGGTGTTCGGAACTGCCGAGGACCGGCTCGATATGGAAGAGTACTACGATGAAGTTGAAGGCACAGCTCGGTCCTACCCGTGGATGCGGCTGGTTCGCAGGTATAACGCATATAGTGCGTATTGGTCTGAGGATGGAGTAAACTGGAATGTTGAAGGTACAGATCAGTTTGATGTGGCAGCGCCTAAGGTTGGCCTTTATTTGATGGGCGAAGAGAGTATGGATGTGGAAGAAGTTCGGATATTTCATTCAACTAAAATAAAGGTGTCTGGACTCATAGAGGGCAGTCATGTCGAGCTGGTTCAGGCGGGAAAAGTTATCTCCTCCGCCATTTGCCGCACTGGAATGTCTGAGGCGGAACTGGACGTATCGGGGGTGCAGCTACCCTTTACCGGGAAGTTCGTTGTCAGGCTGCCTGAGAATAACACCTTTACCAGTACTGAAGTGCAGCAGATCTGGGCAGGTGACGAATATAATTTTGAACCTAACGCTGATCTGTACCTGATTGACGGGAGTGGCAATGAACTGCCCTTAATCGAAAATATGGAGAAATTCTTAGGGTACGTGCAGTCTACGACGCAGGACTATAAGGATTTTCGAATATTGATCCGCAACAATATGGCCAGCGGTACAATCAAGAGCGTGAAAATCAACATTACTTGGCCGGACGGGACCCCGGCGGATATGAAGCTGGCGGATCTGTACCGGGATATTAACGGGGAACCCGCTGTGAAATATGCTGTTCTTGATTATCCTTCAATTGCTGCAGGTACAGTTACTCCATTCTGGCTACGAGTGCGCCGGATTACCGACTCCATGGCCTCGAAGGGAATCTCTGATGTTAATTTTGGGATAAGTATGATCTCGACCTATATTAACTAAGCAGTAGCTCGTATATAAAACAACAGGCGGGTGGGGGTGAATAAGTTGGCCGTTCGCTTTACGCGTACCGGAATGAATAGCAAAGTTACAGACCATAACCAGTTGCTGAATAAAGGCACTCATACACATGCTGAGATTGATGCCGCCCTTTCGGAGCTTGATGCCGCACGAAAAGATTTCAACAGCTTGGATGCCCGATTAATTTATATTCAGGAGAACTCAACTGGCGGCTCTGGAGGAGGGGGGACCGGAGGCTACGGAGGCCTGAAATACCGCTATGAGTCAGCTCCAGGAACCCGAACCTCTCCACAGACAGATTTTACAGTCCCCGCGTACACCGTTGGAAATCACTCATTGCTTGTGTTCGCGGAAGGTATTCTAATGTCCTCGCAGGAGGATTATCACGAAATAAGCACGACCAAGATTAAGTTTAACGAAAGTATTCCTATGGATCAGCGGATAACCTTTATCTGTCTTGGTGTCGGGGATGGGGATGCGGAGTCTCCATCAGAATCAGTGGATGTAGATATTAAGTATGAATATAACGAAGACCAATCCATAAAAACGGAGCGGACATACAGTGCTGGCAGTGAACCGTCCCTGTTGAGAGAAGTAGCTTACACTTATGTAAGCGGCCGGGTTCTGACAGAAAGTGTGACCCAGGGGAATGTCACTATCCGAAGAACATTTCAGTACGATGCTTCCTTCAACGTTGTACGTGTAATATCAAGAAAATTGTAAGGAGTGAAAAAATGGCAGCACCTAATAGATATAATTTAGGCAGGGTATATATTTACAACCTGGCTAGCACAGTTGTAACCGCTATGGCAGACGATCCTTACTGGTCAGTTTCGTACTCTGATATTGTGCCAAAGCCTTTTAGTAGTATAAACCGTGGAAGTATGATATTTAAAAATAAGATGGATCCTTCCTTGTACTTTATGCTTAACGTCAACTCTTTCAACAATCATTTTATTCAGCCCGGTTTTTATGAATCCGAAGCAGGAACTATTGTTGCCGATATAGTCAGAGATGCCCAGTATCCAGGTGTTTATGCGTCTACGCCTATAACAGCATCAAATGTAAGTAATATATCTTATTTTCAGCTTACAGTTCTTACAACGAATAACTTTATATATTTAAACGGAGAGGGGGACGGAACAGCCGACCAGTATCCATTACGGCTATACGCGGGCAGATTAAAGCCCTATGAATCAGAAGACCCCCTGATTGCAAATGATTTTGTAGGGCTGTTCACTCACTTCCCTGTTGGAAATAATAGTTCTGATTACACAGCCTATGCCAATGGATCCAAAAATGTAGGTCGGGGATTTGTAAGAAGATCAAGGAACGGGACAAAGAACCACATCTACAATTTTACAACTAACAGCCAGCTTGTATCCCCAGGAGTAGGAGGGCGTTTTTTCATCTCTCCTTTTTATATTTACGATAATGCCGAGGGTGTCCGTGGTGAGTTTTTCGATATGTACACCGTCTGCTTTAGGGATGGAACTGCCTATCCGGATGGTTCAGTGCTTTCAGTTGGAAATGATAAGTACTATATATTTCATGTTGTGGATCAGATACCTCCTTCGAATTTCCAAACTTCTGGAGCGCAGTCAAATGGTGCAACTACTCAAGGTAGATGGTATTTCTTTGATACTGCGGTTCTTCATACCAGTAGCGATAAACCCCAGCGGGCGATCCTCGTCAAAATATAAAGGGAGGCGGTGATAATATGGCTTTTTTCAGCAAAAAGATCAAAATCAATCTACTGTTCAGCTTTTTGGTGGCGAATTTTAAAAGCATTAGCGATGGCTCATGGACTGTAGTATTTGAGAGTGCTACTATGCTTGTCGTGAAATCTGTCGGCTCTTCCGGAAATGAAAAGATGTACTTGAAAATCGAACCGGATACCAGTAAGAGTGCCACGGGAAATACTGTGAAAATGACGATATCAGATAACATGTCTTCTACGGATGGCAGTGTTCCTTCCCCCTCTATAGCAGTAAGTAGGTTAGTTCAGTTTCACACCGCTGCTGTGGATACTAACGGACTGATTGACTATCATATGTCTGTACTGGCAGACCGGATTTTTCTTTGGGTGGCAGGGGATGCCAATTCTACAACGGGTCTATCTGTAATGGCTTTCGCCGGACGTATTTCTCCCTACAAACCGGAAACTTCGGTAACCAACGGCTTTTCAATTGGCACAAGTTATAAGTCTCCAGAAGATGGCTTCCGGGCGATAAAAGATTCTTCAGGAGGCACAGCGAGTTCTCTTTACAAGTCGTATTCCACACTGGTTCCTGCAAACCCAGGCCCTGGAGGGGATTATAATGTATTTCCTCAAGTGCTGGCTAATGCGGTAGATGGGGCACGTGGAGAGCTTCCTGATATTTACCATATTCCACCGATCGGAGTCGGTCAGGGGGACATCGTGAATGTAGGGGGTAAAGCCTACACGGTGTATGCGCTCAGCCCTCAGCCTGCTGGGAGTGGTTATAGTAACTTCGCTGGCCCAAAAGTTGCGGTATACATGGGATAGGTGGTGACGGACATTGCCTTCATTTGACGGTAAAGCAATACAAGGCCGGATCGGAACCCGGACCTACTCGAAAGAAACTAAGGTATGTTTACCTCCGCTAATTCGCAATAAATTCTCCCTTAGCACTTCCAGTGCCCTTGTAGGACTGACAGAGCATACAGTGAACATCCTCAAATGTAATTTCTTTGTATATCAACCCCTACAAGAATCAATGCTTGCCCAAGTACCTATTGGTACTTCCGCCATTCTCAGGGGATTGACAGAGCGGGCTGCCGACATTCACCAACGTGCCATTCCCCTCTATCAACCCCTCCTGATCTATAATGCCATTCAAAGGCCGGGACTGCCGGGAGTTGTTCTGGGTGGCAGCTCAAAACAGAAAAAGTACCGCCGGTTTCCGAATCCCCATATCCCTCTTACGAAGGGAGTGAAGTAATTGAATGAGGTATGGATGATGCTGACGCATGATAACAAGCCCCTTACTATTGAGTTTGAATCAAGGCTGGAGAGTGGTGAGGTACAAATCATCTCCGCTCCCTTTGATGCCCGAAACCTCAATATAAAGACTGTGAGGGTGGTCCCTCAAGTAAATGCCTGTGACGTTGAGCTAACGATCCTAAGCAGCAGCTCAGAGGCTCAGGCTGAAGAACTCTACCAAAATGATACGACCTTTAGCACAGGTGACCCTGAAGAGGGAATTTACGACAACATTGATATGCTGTACATCGACGGGGATGGCACCTCGAAGCTGCACTGCCGGATCAAGAATACCGGTGCACTAACAACCACTTTCAAAACTAAAATAATGGCCTTAACAGTCCGATCGGAGGTGCCTAATTGATTGCCTTATTAAACGGCGGGACACTTAGCACTCTTCAGGCAGGACTGGCTTACCTCTCTGAAATGATAGATGTTAGCGTGGAGTATGAGTACGCCGGTGAAAACATCTCCAAAGAAACTGTCTACGATAAGCTAACACCTCGCAGCATCCTGAAAACTACTGCATACACGTATAACCAAGAAGGCCTTCTGGAGACGGAAACGGTTAACAAGGCTGGAATCACAGTGATAAAGGCCTTTTTCTATAATCTGGACGGTAACTTAACTAGCGTAGATATCACCAAAATGGAGGGATGATCGTGGATCTGTCCGATACAACAGCCGTGTCTGTGGCACAAGATGAGCTTAATATTTACACCTTGAAGAGTAATTACCGGCGTATTTTTAAAAAGCTAATGGGTTTGTCATTTGACTATGATGCCCCGGGTAAAGAGGGAGCAACCTCAGAATCCACTGTAAACAAAGTGTTAACCCGTCAGGAGTTCGAGATTTTATTATTTGGACTGAACAGCCAAATTCTGTTTCCCAATACAGGAGCGATGTTTGCTGCTTCCTTCGGTTATTTGGCTGATGATCTTGAAGCAAATGCAGAGGCTATAGCTTTTACGTTTGGAACCTTGGTTGAGGAAGAGACAGCCTATCAAATGCAGATGCGCTTTGGCGTCTAGGAGGAGGGGAAAAGTGTCCTACGATTTAAATGCTATCCGGCGTTACACGCTTGCCAGTTATGCCAGGGCGCAATTTGTGAATCAACTGGGGATTCTGCTTGCTAACGATCCATTCTGGACAGTGATTAGCCTGACAACGACTAATGGTGTTACAGGTGCAACGCATGGAGTCATTAAGCTAACCAATAAAGCAGATACCAATATGGAGTTTTTAGTAGGGCTGGACTGGAGTGTAAACTATGGGGCTGCTTTGCGGTTCGGTCTTAAAAAACAAGGTGCAACGCCATCTCTTGACTGTTATACAGAGAGTGGAAAGAGCAGCCAGTACGATATGGCTTTGCAGCTCCAAAATCCTGGTACCCCCGCTAAACATATGGCTGCTGGTGCGTTATCCCGAATGGATGTAATCACACAGAAAGAATGTATTTTTGTAATGACTACGCCAATAACCTACAACGATACAGATGTTCCTGTTCGTCTCTATCTGGGGCGTTGCAAAGCCTTCGAGGTGGAGGACAACAGCTACGGGAGAGAGTTCTATGGCGTGTTTGGGCATGTTCCCCTGGGAGTGGCTGATGCTGCCTCGTTGGAATTTTCTAATGCAACCGGATATGTGGTTAGCCGTGGCGTAGTCAAGAAAAATCGGTCAAATCAGCTTTATGGTGAGTATGACTTTGTGGGAAGCTCACAGGCACTATCTCCCGGGCCGGGTGGACGGATGATCATGTCTCCCTTTTTACTGGGTAATGCACAAGAGGGTGTTCGCGGCACTTTCTGGGACGTGAATACCGCTGTGCTGCGAAGTACACAATTCTTCCCGGATGGCTCTGTCATTGACATTGATGGTGCCCGGTATTATGTGCTGCACTGCAATATTGAAGCGGGCAGCTGGTGGCCCCAAAGTGCTATAGCTACTCACACTGTCGTTCAGTACGGATATAACTTCTTTGACTCCGTAGCCGTTCCGTTCGGGACAAGAGTGATGTTATTTAAAATCTAGGAGGTGAACCACAATGCCAATGTCAAGTATTCGGAGGTATGACATTCCTTCAATAGCCCTTTCAGGCCTCTTGCAAGGAGTTAGTACCGCATTTGCCGATGATCCTTTTTGGTCTATTCAATTCTTGGCAGGGAATGGATTGGGAAACGGAGTTACCCATGGAGGCATCGTTTTTACTAACAAAAATGATCCCAGTATGGTGATTACAGTAGGAGTGTGTACACCTAACACGAACTATCCTTCGTCTCTGCGGTTTGGTTTGTTTAAGAACGCAACACCAAAGCCTGATTGCTTTACTAATACTACAGCGGTTGCCTCACCCAATGCTCCTTATTTTGGGGGATGGGGGGGACAGTATCTGGATGCCGGACTTGGTTGTTACAACTCGGCGGGGCAGTCGAGTATTTCTGGAACTCAAAAGATAGTGGTAGTATCACACAAGGAATATGTCATGATTCTCTCAGAGCCTATTACCTATCCCAACGTGCATTACCCTATCCGTTTGTACCTTGGCCGCTGCAAGGCCTTCGAGATAGAAGATCCGGCTGTAGCGAAGGATTTCTACGGATATTTCCCTCAAATTCCTGTAGGGGTGAATAGCACTTATCAGACAAATATTCCGAACTACCTAAATTTTGGACGGGGTGTAGTCAAGTATTCTCGTGCAAAAGAAGCGTACCAGTATTACAGCTTCATGCCGCAGTCCCAGCAATTATCTCCGGGTGTAGGAGGGGCTATCTTTGTGTCTCCATTCTATGTTTACAACTACAACGAAGGTGTTCGTGGCGAATTTTATGGCATGCGTACCGCTGTGTTAAAGTCATCCTCGCTATCCTCTTATCCGGACGGCTCCATAATGAATGTTGGAGACGATGAGTATTACGTAGTTCATGTTAGCACTGCTGCGAACATCAATAAAGCATCCTACGGTACTTGGTATAGCGGTTCTAGTTCTGGAATGAATGCCTTTCCCAAATTCTTCGATTCTCCGGTTCTTCCCAACAACGGCCAGCGTATTTTGCTGTTCAAAATTAATTAAGGAGGCGAACTATGCCTGCATTCTCTGGAAAAGTTAGAATCAACCAGCTTTACGATGCCCTTGCCAGTCACTTGAAAAGCTCTGCTGCTGCAGTGCTATGGACTCCGGTTAACGAGGCGGAGACGGCCCTCTCGCTGACCTCTACAGGCATAAGCGGCACGGATAATCTTTTTGTTAAATTAGATGCGGGTAACTCCAAATCAGCAACAGGGAATCAACTGGTACTGACGGTAACGGACCTGATTAGCGAGGATGGTATGGTCAGTGCTACGAGATGCGACCGGAATGTCGTTGTTTTTTCGGCTGCTGTGGATACCAATCTCCTTTGCGAGTATGATTTATCCGTTACCAAAGACAGAATTATCCTCTGTGTAAAGGGGGATCCTTACGCCAACAACAATGTCAGTATGATTGCTTACGCGGGTCTTTTTAAACGCTATAGTTCTGAGATGAATTCGATGGCTCAAGGCATCGGCGTATCTTACCAGGGGGATAATGGATTCTATTGTCTACAGGACATTACCGCGCAGCAATACTATAACGTGTATCAGGGAAGAAGTGTCATTGTCCCGTTAAATCCTGGCTGGGGTACATTATACAATGGCAATCCTGTTATTCTTGCGAACATGTACGAAGGTGCAAGAGGCGAACTGCTGGATATTTTGGCGCTGCATTACTCAGGTGTAACTGCGGGAGACCAAATAAAGATGAATGGTAAAGAATATAAGGTTCTACAGCTCACCACAAACGGCAGCAGCTTCCTCCCAAGTACAACAGTTGCTGTTTGTCTGGCCTGATGGATGCTTTGCAGGTAGGACAAGTTCAGGTGCGCCGGGATCTGGCTGGAAGTCTGAGCAAACCACTGCCACTCACACTTTCATATGATGTTGCAGTTCCGCAGGATCTGATTTTTAATCGCTCATCACGGCCATCTGCAACCCTCGGCGGGGTGTACACCACTTTCTATGTTGGGAGTATTCCAAACCCGATCGTCCCCGCACAAAACCTGATTTTCAACGATAACTTTCGTGCCATGCTTGATGCAAAAGGATCGACCAGTGAATATAAAAACGGTCCCAGAACGTACGCGCAGTTTATCCCGCAATATATCATCATGGATTCACACCAGCAGGACGCAAAGGAGCTAAAGGGGATCTCGCTCAGCGGAACGGGGAGCGCAAATACCAAACGGCCCCGAAAGTATCCTCTGGAGTTCCTGCCAAAAAGGAGCTGAATGCAGTGAACGGAGATTTTTTCTTATTGCAATATCAGAAGACAGCAGGTGGCGGGATGAAGCTGGTAGACCTTGATTTCAGAATCAATGCAGTTGATCCTGGGAGTACAGCCCGGAAATCCTTCTACACTGGAAAGGGCAAACTGCTGCTCAAGACAGTCAAAGTGATTCCGATAGGTGGATCTTCCAGCTGTGAGCTGACAATCATACGAAGTGCGACGGCAGAAATCAGTGATATGAAAGAAGTCGTCTATGCGAATACAACGGAATACAGTACAGGCAATACGGCAGACGGTATTTATGATCTTGTAGATATTCCATATGTAGATGCAGACGGAACAAGAAATATCCATGTCGCCCTAAAAAATACGCTGAGCACAGGCACAGCCGTAGACTTTCGCATCATCATTGAGGCCATAGAGTTGAAATAAACCTGGCAGTCCTTTCTTGTATAAGAATGGGCTGCTTTCTTCATGTAACAACAGGAATCATTCTGGTATTGAATATGAGAGCAATCCGCCCAATCGGCCTATCCTAATCATACTAGAAGATCAAAGGAGTGGAGCCGTTGCATAAGCAGCTCAGGAAGTTCATTCACCGGTGTAAGCCTGTAGAGTCATCTCTGGCGTTCATAGCGGGCTTTTGGGGGCTACTGTTACTCACCCCGCTAGACACTTTTGGTGCCGGTGCTGACTACACCAAATTCTTAAAAACTCTGCCCGAAAATACATGGGGATGGATCATGGTGATCCTCTCCCTGGCAACCGTGGCGGGTATGCTCGGTCGGTATTACCACATCAGGAGAGCTGCGCTCTTGGCGTCAACTTTTATATGGTTCTTCATCAGCTCTCTGCTGTTTGCAGGGAATCAAGCATCTACCGGGTGGGGTGCTTACTTGAATTATGCATTATTATCTTCATGGGCTTACGTGAAAGTGGGGGAGCAAAGGCATGGACGTTAATGCGCTAGTAGCCCTGGCGGGCGTGCTTGTTACAGCGCTCGGCAGTGTCGCTGTGACTAAGTTTAATAACCGTAAGGACCTCACGCTCAGCGACCGCCAGCAGCTCTCCCAGGAGCAGAAGCAGATTCGGGACGAGCTGAGAGAAGAGATTAAGTCTCTGCGTGATGAGATGAAAATTTGGCGTGACCGCAGTCTGCATCTGGAGGACGAGCTGCGGAACTGGAAAGAGAAATATACCACGCTGGAACTCGATTATATCAAGGCGACTGCCAGAATTGAAGAACTGGAGAAACGTCTGAACCAACGCGAAGGAGGTGATTAATTTGTTAACGATCCAGCAGCAGCGAATACCGGTCAATCCGTTCTCACGGCCAGGTAAAAAGCTTGTGGCCAAGCGGGGCATCGTCATGCATTACACGGCTGATCCTGGTGCCTCAGCGCAGGCTATCGGCAAATATTTTACCAGTCTGAAGGATCAGAATCCGGATGACGGAACAGTTGACCGTTACGCCAGTGCGCATATTCAGATCGACCGGGCATCGATTGTCCAGTCCCTGCCCTTTGATGAGATGGGCTACCATTGTGGCAGCAAGCAGCCTTATCTTCCAGAAGCCCTTTCCAAGCTTGGCTCGTACCCGAATAATTCCACAGTAGGTATTGAGATGTGTATAGAAGCAGACGGATTGATCCATGAAGATACCTTCAACAATGCCGTGGACATGGTAGTGTACCTCATTCAGCATGAGGGGTTCCCTGAAGTGATTTTTACCCATAAAGAGATTGTCGGCTGGAAGGACTGTCCGCTCCCGTGGGTCAGGAACCCGAGTGAACTTGAACGCTTTAAGCAGGAAGTACGCAACCAGCTGAAATCACAAGAGGAGGAAGAAGATTTGAACTTGTCAGCGAACCAATGGACGATACTCACTTCTCAGCTCAAAGAGCTTTATGATAAAAAACTCATCACGGATTCAACCTGGATCGACAAGGCAGCTGTAAAGAAACTTACGGTTTCCGAGCTGTTATTCATCAATACCGCTATTCTAAACCGGGGTATCAAGTAAGAAGCTTCTATAAAAGGAGGGATAAGACATGAACGTAATCACTTTAATGGCGCTAGTGGCCTTTTTGTCCGAAGCCTTAACAGAGATACTGAAACAGGCGTTTCCGATTCAAGACAAACAAACCTATCTGCTGTCCATTGTTATCGGTGTGATTCTGGCCATTGTTTTCGAGGCGGATTTATTCAATCTTACCGGGCCCGGGCACTATGTATCTATCGTTCTGTGCGGTATTCTTGCCTCACGAGGCTCCAACTATATCAACGGATTATTAAAACAAATAGGGATTATCACAGGCAGGTCATAGGGTTGCTGCCGATAAAAGCGAAAAACCGAGCAGAAGTTCTCTCGGTTTTTTTGCTTTGGACCACAGTATACTCAGTTATTTCTTATGTTATTGTCTACTGCCCGAAGAGGAGCGGTCAATGTAGTTGTTCAACACTTCTTGGGAATCCAGGTCGAGAAGAGTTACGCTTAATTTAGAATCCAGCAGCAGCTCCGCTACTTTTTTCATAATTCTCCCGGCCCGCATTTGTGAGATGTTTTCCTTTTCTGCTGTCTGGGTCTGATTTAAACCAGCGATGCGATGCTGAAGCACCCGCAGCTCCAACTCGGAAAGATGTTTTTGAATGGAGTTGACTATATCTCTGACATAACTGCTGTCGGTAGCCTCTTCTTCTGTATTGTCGCTGCTGGTGAGAAAGTCCATATAAGTAGGATCTGAGTCTATGCTGGAGCCATCGGTTACCTTCTCCTGCAGATACTTCACTCTTGATCCAATAAGCATCGCTTTTTTGATCTGTTCTTCGGGTTTCTTCAGATTTTTGGCCAGAAGCTCCACAGATTCCTCTTCGGAACCGTTACCAGTCCGGATGTTAATCTGATTCATTAATTCATGGGCCGTTCGGGTAGGACGGATAATCGGGGCGTTGTCCCGGAGGTAGCAGCGGACTTCGCGAACGATAGAGGGTACTGCGTAAGAGGAGAATTTCACTCCCCGTCCGGTGTCAAAAGCCAGGATTGCCTTAATAAAACCCAGACGGCCTAGTTGAACAATATCATCTTTTTCCACGCAGTAGTTCTGAACAAGCTTTTGGGGCTTCCCGATGTATTTGTGTACGCTGTGCCAGATTAAGGTTTCATGAAGAATTAAAAGATCACCCAAAAAGTCTGAATCTCTTTTGGCAAGTTCAATATTGGACATACTAGTTAAGGAGTAAAAGTTCTTATCATATTCTAAGTTATTGCGTATATGTTCGGGGTAGCTGCTCAAGTGGGGACACCTCATATAATATGAATAATTTCCTGGAAGGCGGTATTGGAGGGGGGATTATTCTAAGCTTCGTTCTATAGAGAAGTCCTTCATTTATCAATGACTTGATTCGCCAGGTGCTCTGCAAGAATATTGTCGAATTCTTCTTTAGTGATGATTTGAATTTCCAACTCCTCTTTGGAGAGTACCCATCCTGCACCGTCTGTCATAAGCAGATTGATATATACAAGAGGATCACTCATAAATTCTCCGTTCAAGTAGTCAAATGAGATGACAGCCTTCTCGTAACCGGCGATCTGACCTGTAAACCAGGCATTTACAGATTCTCCGTCCGGGCCTGTGTGCGTATTCTGAGGCACAGAAATATACTTACCAACTAGGGGGATTACCTCTTCTTCCGTTATGGTCTGATTGTAAATTTGTCTGCTCATACAAGTTCATTCCTTTCATCTGGATGGTGCTCATTTTGCAGTTCCCGCAGTCTTCGGGTGATCGAGCCGGCTGGAGTGGCTTGAATCAAATCCCTTGGCTGCTTCAATTCATCGAACATTACCCAGTAAGCATGCAGAAGCTCATTCTCTCTTTCGACGAGTGAAGGCATGAGCGATACAAGCAGCTTGACGTTTTCTTTAATGGTTCTCATAATAACCTCCTATCAAATAAAAAATCCCTTCCAATCACTATATACGTGAGGAAGGGATGTGAATTTAGGGAGAATATAAAGTAATTACAAGTTCCGGGGAAAATAAAAAAAAAGGCCCCGGATAGGGCGCAATTAAGCAAATGAATTAAATGACTACAGCACACTTTGCTGTGATGCCGCTCCAGATTTGAGACATCCGTCCACGGCTAATGTCGAACACCTGTGCAATTTCTTTGAATTCATATCCGGATATACGAAGACGGAACATCTCTTTCTCGCGTTCTGTCAGTCCCAGATGATCCATAATATCCATCATTAGCTCTGCATTCTCGTAGCCGAGATCCTTTGCTCCTGCCTCGTAGGTTACTTGTGTATCGTCGACTCCTTCAAATATAGCCAAGGGAATAGCATTGACGACCTGTAAGTTGGACTTTGCTCCAGCCTTTTTCAGACAATCCCGGATAGCACTCGTTACGATGCGGTCAAGATAAGTCGATACTTTTGACTTGCTGCTATCATATTTAGGGAGATACCGGTAGACTTTAATCAGCGCTTCCTGCACAACATCCTCACCATCAGTCCCCGCAAGGCGCATTCCATGTACTCGCTTTTCCACTTTCTCCTTGCTTTTTTGAAAAAAAACATCCATTTCCCCCAGCGCGTAAAGCTCGTCCAGTGTTTCAGTCCCCATGTATATCTACTTCCTCCCAAGTTGATCACTTGTTAATTCAATATCAATATCTATTGAAATTAGGTATAACGTAGCAATAAATCTGTTCGTATACCTATTATATTATACGAACTAGTGTTCGTATATGAAACTATAGTCATGCTTTTTTGCCCTTGATTAACTAAATATACCACTTGCTAAATGTCGATAGCTGTCGTAAAATGATGTATTTTTATAAGATTGAGCATTATTCATAATCCATACATCTTATTGCAAGGAAGGGAGTCGGAAAATGCTGAAACCAACCATATCCTCCACCTGTTTGTAGTCGAACTGTTCGCTCCTGATTCTGTTCATAGCTTCGTCAATAATATGCGCTATTGGGCTTGGGGGACTTGTAAATTCAAAAACGATAATCTCCGTTCCGTCAATTGTGTAGGTTACCCGGTATGTCTGAAGGCTCATATCCCACCTCCAATGAAGTTAAGCTGTTCTGGTGTTCCTTGCGTAGTCATGTATTCTGGATTTGAGGTCACTGAGTAATTCCTCCTGATTCGCGGGTTATCATTTGTACCGCTTCCTGTTGTTTTATACGCGAGGTACTGGACGGAATTTAGGGGAGGGATGATTTGGATTAGAAAAAGTTGAGCTGTATGTGGAAGAATGAAGCCAAGTTGAAGCATTTGAGGGGAAGTAGTGTTGGAATTGGGGGTTAGCTTAAGGGGATACTGTTCTCTTCATCAATTATTTCATTCATTTCTGCCTGTGTAACATGAATGGCTGCAAATTCACTGCAAACCCTTTGGATTGCCTCGAAAAATGTATAGTTTTGCAGAAGGTCTTCGGCATTTAACCCTGCAGCCTGCAGTGCTTCCAGCACTTCGTCAAGATCTGATTCACTTGTCAAAGTCTGTGCGGTTTCGATCATCTCTTGAATTGTAGCCATGAGTAAAAGAGCTCGTCTTGCTGGTTTCATTCATTCTCCTCCTTTAATGTAACGCGTTGAATTTAGGAGCGGATCAATTTGGGCATCTCAGTATATCTGCATAATGGTCATTTGGCAAGTAAACAATAGGGCAAATCAAAAGGCCACGATTAGGTGGCCCTGACTTCGCTTATGATAGAATTGACCAAATCCTCGTTCATGACTTTCTGTGCTTCAATTAAGACTGCTAAAATTTTCACCTTGTCGCCATAGATCGTAAGCAGAATTTTATTGATATGCTCCGAACTTAATCTACCCGCTTTGGCCATGGAAATTAAAGTGACGACAACAATGTCACCCTCAGCTTCACCAGAATGGACCCGGCGTTGTAGTTCATTAGCGATGGCTGTTACCTGGGTTTCACTCATCAAATTGTCCATTTTAGCAAATCCCCTCGCTATTTATAACTTCTTGTAGGCTCGGCTTTTCAGATGGATTAATATCCACCTCCGATGAAATAATATTCAAGTGACAAGGATCTTCCGTAATGAAATCGTCTCCTTCCAACATAGTATCATACATCTTCTCTAAATTTTACTCTTGTCTTACTGGTTAATTATTGAAATTATTGGCTCTCGGGGTTTGATTGAAAGATTATTACGAAATCCGGAAAATACTCATAGTAGTATATTTATATAAGAAGGCGGGGAGGGAAGGAGAGGTGATTAACTGAAGCATTACAAGGCAAGATTATATATGTATATATTATAATTTTAATTCATACAAAAGTAATGGTAGCAAGTTTAAAATTATAAGAATAATGGGCTTGTCCTGGAAAGTTGAGCGGACAGCTCTTTTTTTGTGGCCATATATGCCTATGAATCTCCCCGTTATAATTTATGCAAATAAAGGAGCGGGAAAAACGAAAAAAATGCTTAATGCAAATTTGGATCTTTTACAGCAAATACGAAAAATTGTATAGTAATTCCCTGTATTGCGAATGTATGTTCGCATGTTATAGTGTAATTACCTAATTATTATGACTACAGCACTTGGAGGTGCGCACCTTGCCTTATGAATATTTTCCAGTATGTAGCGTATGCGGAGCTGTGGATGAATACGTTGCAAAAACGTCCCAAAAAGACGAAAATGGTAATCATTTCATTCAGACGCTATGTTCTGTATGCGGTCATCCGATCTCAATAGTTGAAGCACAATACCGTTCAGAGAAACAGCTTCAATATTGTCCAGTAAAAGAGCGTTCAGAAAATTTCTTTCGTGAATTATCCGGTGATGCTTTGATCAAAGAAGCATTTTTTTTAGAGAGCTTATATTTAGAATGGATGAGGCTTGAAGAAACACAAGGGAAAGTTGATCGGCGGCTAGTTTTAGCTAGAACCTTCTGTCTTAAAGAACTCCGGCGGCGACTTATGAGCCCTGAATAACATAGATTCAGAATAACGGGAATCATCTGAAATTCTTCAACTATGTGATCATTTATGAATTGAGACAATAACAGCTGAACAAAGGAAAGGATAAAAGAGAAAACAACAGGCTATTACCCGGTACAACCAGATAATAGCCTGTTGTTGTATAGAGTCAGATGACCGCTATTGGATCTGGCCTCTTAATAATCCAGAAGGCGTCCATTATCATGCCAGTAACCGTACATTTTATTTTCTCTAGTGTTTGATATCAATTTGTCTAATCTGCTCTTGAATACATCCGGCTGATTTTTATGGCTTTGTATCGTGTCGATCCGAACTCTTTGGTAAAGAGCCGGAAATGCCAAGAAATGCTCATATACTTGTCTTTCCTCTTGTAACCTTTGTTCTATGACCCTATCTATTGTGAAAGATTTGTAATCCATATCAGGAAGCACCTTTCTTCCTTCGTCTGTCATGAACCCCAACTTTTCGAGGCGGCGGACACGTTCTTTGTTCAATTCAGTCCATCCGCTTCGTTTGCTTCTGGGAGACAGTCTCTGCGCCAGCTCTGATTCAGATATTTTCTTTTTGACCCCGTCAATCCAGCCAAAACACAAGGATTCTTCGACCGCATCCAAATAGAGCAGCGCATCCGGGTGTGGTGTCATACCTACTACGACCCAGCAGGATTTCTCAGTCTTGGAATTTTCCTTCAGCCAAATCCTCAGCTCCTCTCTCGATACGGCTGTGAGTAAATTTTCAATTTCCATAAAAAGTTAAACTCCTTTCTGGCAGAGTGTCAGTCTGAGGATTCCAGGCGTCTCTCCGCCAGGACGGAATCATCATGGGGTTCCTGATACCAAAAAAGGGCATAGTCGTTCATCGTGGATGCGTGCCCCAGTTGACGCAGCATTGTAGAAATATTGCCTCTGTGATAGGTTCCGTGATTAACCAGATGCAGCACGATTTCGGACAGGCGAGTCTGGCGGATTCTTGCGAACGGATTGTCAAGCAGAATGGTTTGCTCCAAATCCGTTTGGTTTCGGAACCATTCTCTGTATTGTTCTGATAGCTGGGTAAATAGCTGGGAGTATTCATCTACAGAATGCAGGAGTTTCTTATTAAGCGGTAGGGTTGCCTGCAGCGCCTCTGGCATACCCGTACCAGTAACAACCAGATACCACATTGTATCTACCGCATAAATGTGACTGAGAGCATGAGCAAGGGTGGGGAACGAGCTGTTCACTTCCTGACTCAGCACAGAGGATGGGAGTTCCTTGATCCTCCCCAGGATCGTCTGGTTGGCCCAGGTGTGGTAATTCAACATTTGTAGCAGATGATTCATTCGCGATCGTCTCCTTTGGGCTTATCATGAATTTGATTTGGTTTCTGTTGTAATCATAAAAAAAGAAGTTTGACAACAGAGTGTCATACTTCTTCATAATGTTTGAGTGTATTTTGCAGCTGCTCTTTTATAATGGCTCGTAGTAGAGGGGGTTCTAGGACTTCGGCACCGCTGCCAAAACTCAGCAGAAGGGTCCAAAGCCATCGTGCGCTCAATGGTTTGTAAACTGGAATTCGCATCGTCATACTCCCATCGGCATGGAATTGCTTATGGACCAGATGAAACTGATCCATCGCTTCCGCCAACGCCTCCGGTCCTATCCGGACCACTACTTCCTCCAGCTCATCTTGCTTATCCTTGTTAGAACAAGCAGCCACCTCCGGCACGCCGTGATGCGGTTCAAATGACTCCTGTGTCAGGCGCAAATTCATCAACCGGGACAGCCGGAACTCCCTGTAATCCCCCCGGGTTCGGCAAAATCCATAAACGTACCAATTGCGGAATTTAAAATGAAGCCGCAGCGGCTCCATATCGCGGGTAGTACGCTCATTCTCCGCATTGATATATTCAAAGCGGACGATATTACGCTTCGCAATGGCCGTACGTAAATGAGGAAGCACATCGGGCTCCATCCGGAGAGTTTCAAGGTCCACTGCCAGGCTTGTGGTCAAGTGCTCCGGTCCGATCGTCTGAAGCCGTTCGATGGTCCCCTGCGCACGCTCATCTTCAAATACGGAGGAAAGGCTTTTGAGCACGGTAATCAGGGAATTGACATCATAAGAACCCAGCAGGCTTTTATCCATTTTGTACCCGTTCATCATGCCATATCCGCCTTTAGTCCCCTGATAAGATACGACCGGAAAGCCGGCAGCACAGATCACATCGATATCCCGGTAGATGGTTCTTTGGGAGACCTGGAACTCATCGGCCAGCATGGAGGCAGACAAAACCTCGTGATTCAGCAGCTTATAGATTATAGAGATCAACCGCTCCAATTTCATAAATATCCCCGCCTGTTAGTCCGTTTCGTATTCCTTACTTGCCCGTTATTATATCACAGGATACAGCAGTCAAGAGAAGCGCTGACGGTATTGGCGCGGGGATATGCCCTCCAGCTTCATGAAGCTGGAGCTGAAATAAGGAGCCTGGTTGAAGCCGACCTCTTCGGCAATCCGCGCAATGGGGAAGCTGGTCTGCATCAGCAGCAGCTTGCTCTGTTCAATGCGGTAGCGGAGCAGATACTCTATGGGGGAGCAACCGTACTCCCTGTTCATGCAGCGGGCAATGTAGACCGGATGGAAGTTAAGACTCTCCCCGAGCCTTGCAGTCGTGATTTCCTCGCGGTAGTGGGCCCGCAGGAAGGAGGCGGCCTGTTCAGCACAGGCGGTGGACTGGGAACCGGAACGGCCCTGCTCTATGGAAGCCGCGAGCTGCTGGAGGATTTCCTGAAAGAGGATTTGCTGCCTGAAGCGGACAGAGGTCAGATGGGCATTGCTTTTGAGCATCTCCAGCTGGAGCAGCAGCTCCTCTATTCTGGCAGGCTGGAGCAAGGTGATGAGCTGGGAGAGGCGCAGGCTGAACGGACCGATCCCGAAGTAGGCTGCGGGGAGCGGCTCAGCAGATACACTGGCTTCAACAGCTGGCTTCATCCTGGCTTCATCGGCTTCACTCCAAACAGAGGAGGATGCACTGTCCACACTCCAGCTGCCGGATGTTTGGAAATGCAGCCAATAATAGGCTGTATCTTCACGGCAGCCCTCACTTCCATAGTGATGGCAATCCGGCCGCAGGATTAGCGCTTCGCCTGCGTTCACTGTAAAGCTTCGGTCTTCCTCGCCGATATAGAGACAGCCCTGGCGGACGATCAGCAGATCGAACACCTGAATGTGCTGGCGGTTTGGATGAAGATAGCCAGTCTGGAATTGATTCAGCCCGCTGATAATGTAATGAGGCAAAGGCGGGACGGAAAATTGTAAGATATCCATGGCGTTTTCCTCTCTATTGAAGGTTTGGATATTGAAAGTTTAGGTTTCGTATGTGGTACATTTTTCAGAGTATATCACCTATAATTTAGTTCTGACAAGATGAATTGTATCGAAGTGGGCGCAGGATTCGAGTAAGGGCGTCCACCGGAGGAGGGTTGATTTCGTGAAAGCTATAACCGGAAAATCCGGTCTGTGGATGCTGGCCTGGCCGATCTTCATCGAAATATTTCTGCAGACGCTGCTGGGAACGGTGGACACGATTATGGTCAGCCGGATTTCGGATGACGCGGTTGCGGTTGTAGGAATTTCCAATCAGCTGTTCGGTGCGTTGACCACGCTCTTCACCACCTTGGCCGGAGGGGCGGGAATTCTGATTGCCCAGCGTCTAGGGTCGGGGCGGTCAGGGGAAGCGCGTACGATTGCTATTATGGGAGTAACGTCCAGCAGTATCCTGGGCTTCGGAGTTAGCCTGCTGATGTTCCTGTACTCGGACCCCACGGCCCGGCTGCTGCATATCTCCGAAGAGCTGCTGCCGCTGGCGCATATCTATCTCACCTATGTCGGGGGCGGATTGTTCATGGTCGGGATGACCGTTGCGCTGGGTTCAGCGATCCGCAATACCGGAAATACCCGTGGTCCGATGTATACGGGAGTGGCGGTGAATATCATTCATATTGCCCTGAACTATCTGCTGATCTTTGGAGTGTCCGGGCTGCCGGAGCTGGGCCTCGCCGGAATCGCGGTGTCCAATATGATCAGCCGGCTGCTGGGTGTCTTCATTCTGCTGTATCTGTTCAGCCGGTCGTTCGAACGTACGGTCCGGCTGCGGGATTTCCGGATCTTCAACCGGAGGCTGTTCGGGGAGATCGTCCGTATCAGCTGGCCGCTGGGCCTCAATTCTTCATCATGGGTACTGTCACAGCTGGTGATCTATTCGTTTATGGCAATACTCGGGGCAAAAGAACTGGCAGCCCGCACCTATCTGAATACGCTGGAATCCTTCTGCTTCACGTTGGGTTATGCCGTCGCGATGGCTGGACAGATTCAGCTTGCTCATCTCTTCGGAGCCCGGCAGATGCAAGAGGTCTATAAAGGGGCTTACCGCACGCTCTATATCGGGTTGGTTATTGTCGGTGCCAACGTGCTGCTGCTGTTTGTGTTCGGGAGAACGCTGCTGGGATTTTTTACAGACGATGAGGTGATTATCTCGATAGGGGTCTCGCTGCTGGCCCTGAATCTGCTGCTGCAGCCCTGCAAAATGCTGAACATGGCCATGGGTAATGCGCTCAATGCGATTGGAGATACCCGCTATACTATGTATGTCTCCATCTGCTCTATGTCGCTCATCGGCGTGGGCTGCTCTTACTTCCTCGGGATCAGTGCCGGCTGGGGTCTGACAGGCATTTACTGCTGTATGATTGCCGATGAGGCGACAAGAGGGCTGCTGGTGCTGCGGCGCTGGCGGAAGCGGAAGGTGCTGAGTGAGGCAGAACGGCGAATGGATGAGGAAATACCGGGGCTGGCGGCGAAACGGGGCAGGGCTCTTTTCGTGGAATCTTAGATTAGTGATGCATATGGTCTTCTATATAATGCTCCGGGGCTGTCCTGATACAGGAGAGTTTACGGGGCTTTTTGCCGTTCAACCTTTGTTTACTCCACAGAAGTCAGAAATGTTCACTAGTCGATAGTCCACAATATACAGGAATACCCTTAAGCTGCACTATTCACCCTGGAAGGTGTCTTCTATACTCAAAACATACATTGGACGGTGCCGCTGAACACAGCTTCAGGCGTCCAAGCGGGGGAGCAGGCATATGCTGCCGCAAATTATTTTATAGGGGTATAGGAGGGTGAAGGCTTTGAGATACCGCAAACGCAAGAGTGGAATACCACTCGCCATTGAGCTTCCTATTAAGGGGGCGGGGCTGCCGTCCGAGACGGGGGCCTGGACACAGAAGAAGAAAAAGAAAGGTTTCCTGCATGAGCTGGTCCATAACCGGATTCTTTTTCTGATGCTGCTGCCTACACTGCTGTTCTTTCTGGTCAATTCGTATTTCCCGATGGTCGGCGTGTATTACGCGTTTACCCAGTTTGATTTCAATTCCGGTTTGTTCGATGCACCCTTTGTGGGTCTCAAAAACTTTGAATTTCTCTGGAAGTCGGGCACGCTGGTGAAGCTTACTCTGAACACGATTGGCTACAACCTGGCGTTTATCCTGCTGGGGAACGTGCTCGCGATTGTCTGTGCGATTCTGCTCAGCGAACTGCGTATCAGATGGTTCAAAAAACTGACCCAATCCATCATGTTCCTGCCGTATTTCGTCTCCTTCGTTATTCTGAGTGTTATCGTATACAACGTGTTCAATTATGATAACGGTTTCTTAAATACGCTGCTGGCCCAGTTCGGGGCGGGACCTGTCGATGTCTACAATAAACCGTCGGCCTGGATTTTCCTGATCATTCTATTTTATCTCTGGAAGAATCTTGGCTACAGCATGGTCATTTACCTCGCTTCCATTACTGGAATCAGTGAAGAGTATTATGAAGCGGCCAAAATCGACGGTGCCCATATCTTCCAGCGGATCTGGTATATCACCGTGCCGATGCTGAAATCGACCTTTATAGTGCTGCTGCTGTTCTCGCTGGGAAGCATTATGAAAGGGCAGTTTGACCTCTTTTACCAGCTGATCGGCAACAACGGGGTCCTCTACAATACCACAGACATTCTGGATACGTATGTGTTCCGTTCACTGAAGGTTACCTTTGATGTCGGAATGGCAACGGCGGCGGGGCTGTACCAATCGCTGTTCGGTTTCATTCTGATCATGACAGTGAACTACATTATCCGCAAAATAAACGATGATTACGCTTTGTTCTAGGATGTGCTGAACACGATACGGAAGGAGAAATAGAGCATGCATATCAAAGACGATCATTATACAAGGCTGCTGCAGGGTCTTGCCTACACGGTTATCATTCTGGGCTCTCTGGCCTGCCTGATTCCGTTCCTGCTGATTATTTCGGCATCCTTGACTGCCAATGATTCGATCATTAAGGATGGTTATCATCTGATTCCGGCGGTATTCTCGCTGGAGGGCTACAAAACGGTGTTTACCTTCCCGGACGAGGTGCTGCGTGCATATGGCGTTACACTGTTCACTACGGTGACGGGCACGATACTGGGACTGTTTTTTATGACTATGGCCGGATATGTACTGGCCCGCAAGGATTTCAAGTACCGTAATACCTTCTCATTCTACATTTACTTCACCACCCTGTTCGGTGGGGGGCTGGTACCCTGGTACATTATGATGACCAAATATCTGCATCTTACCGATTCGTATGGGGCGCTGATTTTTCCGGGGCTGATGACACCATTCCTGATTATTCTGATGAAGAACTTCATCCGTTCAGCCGTTCCTGAGGAGCTGTTCGAATCCGCCAAGATCGACGGAGCCGGTGATTTCAAAATCTATTGGAGGATTGTCCTCCAGCTGTCGATGCCCGGCATCGCTACGGTCGGCCTGTTTCTCGCCTTGGCCTACTGGAACGACTGGTTCTCGTCTTCGCTGTTCATCAATGATCCGCATAAATATCAGCTGCAGTTCCATCTGTACAATGTAATCAATTCGGCAGCCTTCATCGCCAACATGGGCGCGGGTACCGGTGTCAGCCTGGGCAGTGATTTGCCTACCGAGTCCACCAAGATGGCGATGGCCATCGTCGTTACCGGACCCATTCTGTTTCTGTACCCGTTCATCCAGCGCTATTTTGTAAAGGGCTTGACCATCGGGGCTGTAAAAGGTTAGAACCAAATGGCAGAAAGCACCATTACCGTGCCTCTGATATTCGGCTAACATAGAGTCATACAAGATAAGGGTAGCTCACCAAACGTAGCGTATGCTTCCAAAGTCAGTTTTGTACGAAGCCTGAACAAGGGAGCTGTGCTCACAAAACTTAGCGTATGCTTTCGAAGTCAGTTTTGTACGAAGCTGAACAAGGAAGCTGTGCTCACAAAACTTTTAGGAGGGTTCATATGAAAAAGAAAGCAGGCAGAAAAACTCTGGTAACGCTTACAACAACTGCGCTGGCCCTATCGCTTCTTGCAGGATGCGGTGGTAACAACAACAGTAACAGTAATGCTAACAAAAACAGCGCTGGAACAGAAGGCAAGACCAATACTGCCGCCACAACAGAGGGTAGCGCAGCCCCCGCAGCTGAAACTGGAATCGACACCTCAAAGAAGGTTGAGCTTCAGTTCTACATGCTTGGAGACGCTCCGAAGGATCTGCCGATCATTCAAGATGAAATCAATAAGATGGCTCAGGAAGATCTGAATGCTACCGTGAAGTTCAACTATACAAGCTGGACGGACTGGGATCAGAAATACAAGCTGCTGCTGTCCTCCGGCCAGGCCATTGACCTGATATTCACAGCGGACTGGACCCAATATCAATCCTATGCCAAACGCGGCGCGTTCCTGGCTATCGATGATCTCCTGCCCAAGGCTGCACCGGAGCTGCAGAAATTCGTCCCTGAATCGATGTGGGAGGATGTGAAGGTAGACGGTAAGATCTATACGGTTCCTGCGACCTTTAAAGAATATGTAACTAACGGTTTCGTATATCGCGAGGATCTGCGCAAGAAATATAATCTGCCGGCTCCAAAAGATCTGGCTACCTATGAGGCCTACATGGACGGAATCAAGGCCAATGAGCCGGATATGATGCCTATATCCCTCAACAGCGACATCGGCAATAATCTGCATTACATTTATACAGAGCTGAATAAAATGGTCGGTGCTCTGCCTTATGGTATGGGCGTGAAATATGAAACACCTACAACAGTCTACTCCTATTGGGGCTCTGATGAGCAAAAAGAAGAGCTGAAGACCATGAAGCGCTGGGCGGACAAAGGGTTTATTCCCAAGAACGTGCTGAACATCAAGGATACGATGCAAGACCCGATTACTTCGGGTAAAGCGGCCAGCATGTTCGGAGATAATCCTAACCGCTTTAACGATATGAAGATGAAGATCAGCACAACACATCCTGAGTGGGAGCTGGCCTATTCCCCATTCGGTAGAACCACAGGTTATGCTACGCCGGTACATCCGATACACAATGGCTTTGCCATTCCGAAGAGCAGCAAAAATCCTGAGAGAGCACTTGCTTTCTATCAGAAGCTGGTCCTGGACAAACGGTATAACCAGCTGACGCAATACGGTATCGAAGGCAAGAACTACACTGTAGAGGGCGGTTACTACAAGCTTGTAGGCACTAGCCAATCTAATGGCTTCTCCCGTGAGGGAATGAACGGCTGGGCTTGGAGAAATCCGGAATTCATGTTGTTCGACAAGGGATTTGACGGAGTAAAGGCGATCTTCGACGAGCTCGACAAGATTCAGAAACCAGATCTGTTCCTGGGCTTTGCGGAGGATTACAGTTCGTATCAGGCTGAAAAAGCGGCTCTGGAGCAAGTTGAGAAGCAGTACCTGTTCCCGCTGGAAGCCGGGCTGGTAGATGATGTGGATAAAGGGCTCGAAACCTTTATGCAGAAGGCCAAGCAGGCTGGTCTGGAAAAGATTCAGGCGGAATGGACGAAGCAGTGGAATGCTTATACTGCTGAAAAAGGGATCAAATAATAGAGAAGTGCCCCGGCAGCGGTTGCCGGGGCTTTTTTGCTGGAGGTTAGAGGAAATGGAGGAAAACATCATCGGTACTAGACGTAACTGCGGGGAATGTTTGGACTTCCGGCCGCTGTTGTCTCCAGATGTTTTGGAATGTACCGCTTATAGCGGATAACATCCGGAGACAAAGGCGGACGCTATCGCTCCTCCAGTTCCAAACTTCCCCTCCGTTACTCTAACCTTAATGGTTCCGCCAAGTTCATCTAACCAGAGCGGGAACCCCTTTGCCGCTTCCGGGACAAAGGGGGAGGAGAAGGCGGGGCTATTTCTTGGAGAACAGCTCGATACTCTGCTTCTCCAAAATTGGATTCCAGATGCGTTCAACCGGTATGGTAAGCGGCTGCGGGTAGTCTGCAGCTTGACTGTCAAAAAATAAACTCAGCTCATCTATTCCCGTACCATCTCTAGAGATCGTGCTGCCGCCGAAATTGTGTAGTGCAGTTTCTCGATTCGTTCTTTCATGCACCTGGCCGTTCGCATCCGTGAATTTGTCGGACAGTCTTGCGCCGGTGTACTCTGCCTGAACCGCCCCTTGCGAATCTGTATAATAAGACAGGTTGGCTACTTTGCGCCGCAGCAGAATCTCATCCTCTGTGGCATTATGCTCTTGCTTGGATGTGACCATTTCAAAATCGTCTGTCGGCGCTTCAATAACTTGCTGCTTGTTCAGATCGACCACAAATTTCATGCGGTCGGGCTCTAGAGCCGAGATACCGGCAACCGTCAGCGTGGTGGAGTCCGGGTGGTTAAGCCCGGTATACCTGAACACCAGCGTTACCTGCGAGTAGTCTTTGTACACCTCGGAATTATCGGCCGTGATTCTACCCGGATAAACCAGTTTGTCGGTTTGACTCCCGGTTGCTGCGATCAGAACGGGGTTAAGCAGGCTGAACATCTGTTTGGTGTTCGCCTTGTCATACTCCAGATCAACATAGGTATTCAGCGGAGTATATTGCACTTGGCGCACTTTGATCTTTTGACCGTCCACCGTCAGCGTACGATTCACAGACAGTGTACGCTCCTGGTCTTTAAACCTTGCCGGGTCAAGCTCGAACGATACCTCCAGGGCGGTCCGATACTTGTTGCTGCTGGAAGTGAGCGCCTGATCGGACGTTCCGGTGAGAATCAGAGTGAACTTCACATCCTTGGAATAGGCGATGGAGGCCGGATAGTTGGTGGAATAAATAAAATCCTTGCTTTGGCCGGGCGGAATCCGGGAGTCACTATCGTACGCCATTTCCAGGGCTGCGCCTCGATGCGGATATGGAACCTCGAAATTCCCGAATTGAATCTTTGTATCCGCAGGAGTAACTTCTTTATCCGTATCGTTTTGCACGCTGAACAGGATATACACTTTACGGCCATCCGTGACGGCGCCATCCACATTCATGCGGTAACCTTTGTTTGTTGCGCTTTGACGGACCGGCTGGATCAGATCCCGTTCCAGAATGTCAGCAACCAGCCGATTGTGTAAGGGCTGGTTGCGATAGGCCGCAAAATGATCCCAGCTTTTGGTGTTGGCCACCTGTACTGAACCGCCGGGGTCAGAATCGCCTGTATCTCCGGCTGGAAGGCCGATAGAGAAGAAAATCAGAAAAATGGCTGCGGCCGTGGCGAATACGGCCCCGGCTCCATAGGAATAGAGACGGCGTTGGCTGCGTTTTTTGCCTTGCGCTACTCCGCTGCGCATTGCATTATAAATTTTCATTTCCCGGATCGTCTCCGCGTTTTGATTGACCTCTCGGGCATCCTGTTTCAGGATATCTTCTTCTTTTTCCAACATCTCAGCCACCTCCCATATGCTCACAAATAATTCCGCAACTGCCCCAGTCCTTCACGCAGCCAGGTTTTGATCGTGCCTTCGGGCTTATTCAGTACCTTGGCAATTTCGGCGATCGTCATATCCTGGTAATACTTGAGCATTACGGCATGCCGGTATTTCGGCTTCATCCGGTTCATCGCCCGCTCCAGATCGAGACGATCGCTGCTCCTCATCTCCTGGGCTTCCTTCTCCTTCAGCTTCTCCGCCGGAATGACGCGTTTTTTACGCCGCAGCTCATCCATACAACAGTTGATGGTAATCCGGATCAGCCATGGTGTGAAGGCCTGTTCGTTATTGAGCTTTTTGTGCTTCATCCAGGCCCGGCACGAGGCTTCCTGCACCGCTTCCAGGGCATCTGCTTCAGAACGCAGATAGCTGTACGCGATCGCATACAGTTTACGGTGCTCGCCCGCAAGCCGTTGAAAGAACACCTCATCATTCATCAGCGTATCCTCGGCTGTTTTGGCCTTGTTCGTTATCTTCTCCACCATTCACCATCCCCTCTTCCTTGTTTGTGTCGGTCTATGGAAGAAGTCGCCCCGAAATATGTTTTCACAAGTAAGACGGAGTTGACCGGAAAAACGATTGATTAATTTACTAAATTAAAACATATACAAGAATAGGCCAACCAGTAGTTCTGGCTGACCTAATAATACAAAGACAACCCTAAAGGTGTCTTAAGAGGATATTATGCATGCTTGGAGCGGCGGTAATCGGTAGGTGTGGTGCCAAAGCTGCGCTTGAACATCCGGTGCAGGTAGGAGCTGCTGGTGAACCCGCAGCGTTCGGCGATGGTGGTCACAGGCAGATCGGTATTCTCCAGCAGGCTGCAGACTTCGCGCATCCGCACCTCCAGGATGACGTCCACGATGCTGGCCATTGTTTGCTGCTTGTATAGGCGGCTGATATAGATCGGCGACATATCCAGCTCGTCAGCAATCTGATTGAGGCTTAGGCTGGGTTCCATGTAGGTGTCATTTATTTTTTGATTGATCAGGCGGATCAGTTCGTGCTGCTTGGAGCTTTTTTTCTCCGCCAGCTGTTCATGCATTTCATTGAAAAGAGCGAAGAAGGCCTGCTCCAGCTCCGGGACCGTTTCGACCAAATCCAACGTAGGCATTTCGACAGCCCCCTCATTTTGCAAACGGTTACGTTTTTGGACGTTAATGATAATCTCCTTGATGGTCACGCTAAGTCTGGATACAGTCAGCTGTACCGACGAGAATGGATAGGCTGAGGTCTCGCGGATAATGCTGCTGAAATGCTCACGGGCTTCTTCCATTTTGCCGCTCATCAGCGCATCGACGAGTTTTTTTTCTTTTTCTGTTGGATAGTGATAAAGGTTGGCATGAAGGGCATGGATAGACTGGGCGCTGATCATGCAGCCATGCCCGTAGAACAGCCGATGGTTGGACGCTTCCCTAACCTGCTTATAGAGCTGGTGCAGCTGCAGGGGATTGCGGTCAATATGACTATAGGTAAGGGTAAGACTCACCTTCAGATAGTCAGAGCAGGCCTGCTGAATCTGGCGGAGCAGCGTCTCAATCAGTTCGGTGTCCGTGTATTCCTTGGGATCTACAATGTTCAAAAGCACCAGGATGCCGTCATCGTTCATGTCTACAGTCTCCACACGATAGGTCTGACCACAAATTTCTGAAGCGATATTCATAATGGCGAACTTGTAGGCCAGTAAATAAGATGAACGGGATTCCCGGAATTCCTGGTAATTGTCAATCCGCAGCAGAATCAAGCGGTAATCATCATTGAAGGTGAAATGGATACCGAGCTGGCGCAGCTTCTCGACCTGCTGGATGGATTGCAGGGGCTTGAGGCCGAGAATCAAATCGCGCAGCGTATTTTGCCGGATGGTGAACATGCTGTCGCGTTTTTCAGATTCCAGAATATTCATCTCCCGGACGATCCGGTCGATGGGCAGATACAGCCTGCGCGACATGAGCCAGGAGAAGGCAATACCTGCCACAAAAATCAGCGCAGCAATCAGCAGGGTGGCGTTGCGGATGCTGTTGGTCTGCTTGGTGATGATATCGTAAGGTGTGATGCGGACATACTGCCAGCCTAAAGCATCCTGCGAAGTATATGAGATCAGCGAGCTGACCCCGCCGAATTTCCCGATAAAAGAGCCGGAGGCCTGGCCCAGAATCCGGTGTTGAACCCAATTTGCTTCCAGCGGAGACAATTCTTTCGGCTCAAGACTGCCTACGGACAGAAATCTTCCTTGATCAGCGAGAATAAAGGTAGTGCTCCTGGAGTCCACGGGACTGGTGATTTCTTTGTTAATCCATGGCGCGGAAATGTTGACAATAACGGCAGAATTGATGGCCCGGTCCCAGCCAATGGCGTCGAAGCACAGGAAGGTATAGGCCCGGACCCGGTCATTCTCCGCGGCGCCGTTGGAATATACGCGTGGAATAGGGGTGAACGGCTTGTATTCCTGATAATGATTCAGAATATCCAGAATGCTTGTATCTACTAATTCCTGCTCGGTAAATACACCGTTCTGGCCGTGTGAAGAGGCGATGTACAGCTTTGCGCTTTTGGGATTGTAGACATAGATGGACTCGATATAAGGCATGGAGCTGAGGTAATTCCCCAGTTCGGACATGGCCGCCGTAACATCATAGATATCCGGTTTGTCGTAAAATACAATTTTGGAAACAGTGCTGTTGCGGTAGATCTGAAATGAAAGCGATTGCGCGGCATCGGTCATGTTGACCACCTCTTTGCTCGTTTGCGTGAGGTTGCCAAGGTCGGAGCGGAAAGCCTGCGTTTTTTCCACGCCAATATAATAGTTGTAATAGATGATGGTGGAGACAAGGAAGGTTAAGGACACACATAACGTCATACTGACCAATATTTTGCTGTACAGCGCTCTTTTGTTGCCGATCTTGTTCAGTCTCATAAGCATCCCCCTGATTCACTGTGTATGGGTGTGATGATCACGCCTTCTCTCTATTGTTCACAGTATCAGTATAAGCTTCACACCGTGAACAGAACAGTGGAGCAAGATGAGAATATTGCACAGGCTGTAGTTCAGGGGAGTGAACAAATCTAATATTTATGTACAAAAGCTACTTACCGCGCATTTTGATTTCTTGATAAAGTAAATGTACACAACATAATCCAATTGTGCTAGGCTAATTAATATTTATTTTGCTGGTATAACTTTACTCTTGTGGATATGAGAAGGGAGCAGGACGATTGCTGAAAGTAATGCTGGTGGATGATGAGCCATGGGTGCTCGAAGGATTAAGGACTATGGTGGACTGGAAGAGATATGGATTTGAAGTGCGCGGGGAGGCTCTGAACGGCCCGGATGCGTTCAGGATGATTCAAGAGCTTCGGCCGGATTTGGTGCTCACGGATATTAATATTCCTGTAATGAGTGGACTGGAGCTGATCACGAGGGTGAATGAAAGGATGGCTAAGGCGCCGCGGTTTGTAATTTTGAGCGGTTATGACGACTTCAATTATGCCAGGACAGCCCTGCGTGAGCGGGTCGATCAATATTTGCTGAAGCCGATCGACGATGAGGAGATAGGGATTCTCTTAGATAAGCTAGGCAGGATGATCCGAGATGAAATCGCTTCCGAACAAGGACGCTGGAAGGAACAGGCCTGTTTAACCAGCCATCTGCTCGGCCGTTTCATTCAGGGTGAGGACAGCGAAGAACTGCGCCAGCTCTCCAGGGATGTGCTGCAGCTTGATGAAGATGCTGAACTGGTGTGCATTCTGATTGCATCTGCTGCTCCTGTGGTCCATGCAGAGAGACAGAGGGATGGAGGATTTCCTTGGGAAATCAGTCATGCGTTTCTGGATGGGGCGGGCCGGGCG
>NZ_LVYZ01000038.1:0-111891 GCF_001909095.1 Paenibacillus sp. P46E | reverse complement strand
GGTGAACGTCTAGCCCCGCGCATCTTTCTAAAATCGCCTCCATCCACATCACCCCTGGAATCAGTTTGACGCAGGTCATGTACCCTCAAGTAAAAGGATTTTTATACACGTGCTCATAGCAACAATTGGCGGTACTCGTGGGATACAATCGGCCGGTTTGGGACTCAGAGTATGTCCTACCAAAAAAGCCTCGGCCTGTGACCTGCACTTCCATTATGGAAGACACAGATTCACAAGCCAAGACATTTTCATTCATGATGGTGGCCGTCAGGCCATGTTAGTTTGGGACAGCCCCTTCTTTTATTTGTTACGACATCTTCGATGTAGAAAACCGTTTAAAAAGCAATCTTTTCGAGACTCTATAACCCCACCCTATTCTTGCGTCTCAAAAATACTAAAATGAATTTAGAAACGTATCAAGCAAGAACTATACTTTTTGATACGATTTTTAGGGGGGGATCACTTGAAACTACTTCTAGGAATTAACTTGGAAGAAGAGATAGTTCGTAAAATGGGGAAAAATAAAAAACATATGAAAATAAAAATAGTGTACTTACGAAAGTAAAAGAATAAAACTTTTCCTCACTCGGCACACGGTATGCACCTCATATAAAGATAGGGACACATCCAATTGAAACAGGTGACGACGTCATTCCAAGCAAAGAAGCGTAACATTTAGTCTGTGGAAGAATTAAATAACCTATTCTCCCACACAGACTATTTGCATTCACAGGGCCGTTTTATCCAGAAGGTACTAATTGGAGCGGTAGATAATGATTATTCACGGAAAGTAATGAACGAATATTTTGAGCAAAGTGAAGACTTAATTTATATTGATGCGGGAATTGAAGGTGTATATTTACCTGGGTATATAGATATGGTTTATAGCAGGGAGCTTGCTCAAGGTTATGGATTAGATCGGTCGACTTGTGAAAGAAGATGAGCAGAACTTCTCAGATGTCATTAACTAAATCGGTTTGTCGGGGAAGGAAATCAGGCCGAGTGGTCAGCAACTCGTTGAAACTTTATATACCTGACATCGACCAGGTTTGCAGACCAACACACACACAATTTGTCGGTGGACAAAAACATAGTCTCATTAAAGTCCGCGCCCCGCGCGGATTTTCTGGTTTATGGGACCAAGTTCTTGTCCTAATCTCAGGACAAGAACTTGGTCCCTTTGCCGAAAATGGACAAGAACATGGTACTATTACCGATTTTATAATTAACTAAATAGAACGATGTTGATTGAGGAGTCAATTTTAGCTGAAAGAACTGCCTAACATCCTAGATAAAGACGAGAGGTATAGAAATAAACCATATAAAAAAGCATTTAGAGATAGTAATATCACAAGTGCAACATGGTTTGTCTGGGCAGTATAAATGATGATGAGGTACTAAGCTTAGAATCATAAAAGAGCGCTACTAAATATCAGTGTGTCCTCTCGTCAGGAAATGGCATTGTGTAGTTATGTGGGTGAACTTCGTACAATCGCAGAGTATAAGATCCTTAAAAACATGGGACATAAAGAGGATAAGTGCATGGAAGAACTAAAGACAATGCCTTCTAATTTGCATTATTACACTTAACCGGTAGCCTCATATTGTCTCATGATGGAATAAAAAGGATAGCCACCACATTCGAAGTGGGAATCGTAACGGGAAGAAGCAAGGATGCATTTGCGCCTGATGAAACCTTGAGCCTGGAAGATATGGCAGTCATGATTCTCAAAGCTTATCGGATGCGGTCTTGTCTGTAAAGGAAATTGCGTACAATTCCTTTTTACATTAATAAACCCTTTTCCAAATCCTTCATGACATACCCTCATGATATCGCTCCCATTTTAAGAGTACAAAAACATGTACTATGTTCATTTAGATTGCCTTCTTTGCAAATGAAACGTACGGACTTATGATGGTGCCAAGGTTGCTAACTAATACAAACATTTCTCTATAGTTTGCAAGCCAATGTTTATTGTACATAAACCGCAGGAGACCAATTAAGCTTTATAGTATTGCGACTTTATGGTACTAAAGAGAGGATAATAATTATGAAAAATCGTGTCACAGATATTCTTGGCATTGAAAAGCCCATTTTGCAAGGACCTATGAATTGGATTACGAATGCTGAATTTGTTGCAGCCGTTAGTAATGCGGGCGGTTTAGGGATTCTTGGTCCTAATGCCGGTCAAACGACAGTTACAGCTTCTCCAGAGGAAACCGCAGAACGTATGCGCCGTGAGATCCGTAAAACAAAGGAACTGACAGATAAACCATTTGGTTCAACTTTGATTGTTGGTGGAGATTTGAAATACACTTGGCCCATTTTGGAAATTGTCATTGCAGAAGGTGTGCAAGTTGTTCTTCTAAATGGCGTTGAAGGAACGCTAACTGAAAAGATTATTACCCCGTTGAAGGAATCGGGCATTAAGATTGTTTACCGTCCGTTGAATCCCACGTTTGAAGATGCAAAGGCAGCCCAAGCTATGGGGGTTGATGTTTATGTTGTTACTGGATTTGATGAGGGGGGAACATTGCCGTCGAGTGCTATCGGCACGTTTACAATCACGCCAATGATCGTAGACGTGATTGATATTCCAGTTATTGCAGCTGGCGGGATTGGCGATGCTCGCGGTGTTGCAAGTGCCTTTGAATTGGGGGCAGAAGGTGTCTTTTTAGGAAGCCGTTTTATTCCAACTGTCGAATGCCCTGCAGCACAAACCGTAAAACAAATGATTGTAGATTCATCTGCAGCTGATTTGTTGTTGTACCGTACTTTGCCAGCTTACTACCGTTCATTGCCTACACCATTTGCTGAAAAATTGGTAGCTCTGGACAAACAGGGCGCATCCCGTGAAGAAATTGCTAAGCTTGAGGGTGGTTCTGGTGCACTCCGTATCGGGATGCTTGAAGGTAACGGCGAAGGTGGTATTATCTCTGTTGGTACTGGAATTACGCCAATCAAGAAGATCCAAACTGTACAAGAAGTGGTTGATGAGTTGGCAGCTGGTATTAAGTAACCAGTGAATTCCAATAATAAATTAATCCTATTATAGCAAATATCACCGTTGAACTAAATGTGTATTAGAGATTTAGCCCTCGTTCGATTTGGAATGCCCCTTAGAATAGACATTGGAATAAACCCTTGGTTTATACAATGAATTCTAAGGGGCATTTTTTATGCCAGCATGGCGGAGCGGTGTCTCATGCTTGCTGGCGATCTTTGCTGTAGCGCGGACAGTCCCAGCTTTAGCGCATGAGGTGTCTTGCTTCTGCCCTTATTCGAATTCGTGTTTATCGCCGTATTCTTTGCCGAAGTCCTCCATCTTTTCAAGGATGGGAAGTAATTTGATACCTTTGTCCGTTAACGAATACTCTACCCGCGGAGGAACTTCCGGATATACTTCACGTTTAATGACCCCATCGTTCTCAAGTTCTCTGAGGTGATTTGTGAGCGAGCCTTGTGATAACCCTCCAAGAAATTTTTTTATATCTGAATAACGGCGTGTATCTCCTTTTAGGAACCATAATATGAAATATTTCCAACGTCCTGAAAGAACGTTTTGGGTGAAGGCTATCGCGTACATATCCCTTTTTTCATCCATAAATTCTTTATCAAATCCTTCATTACAAACCCTCACTAAGATCACTCCTAATCAAATGGTACAAATAGTTGTACTATGTCTATTTATATTGCCCTCTTTGCAAATAATCATAATGACATTATGATTATTTCAACAAACAAAAACAAACAGTTAGCAAGCTAAATAAATATAACACAGAAAGGAGTGACTGATAAGTGAATACCGTAAATAGATTACAGCTTTCGATTTTGGACTTTGTTCATATCTATAAAGAATCTGACGCTAGGCAAAGTCTTCAAAATATAACGGAAATGGTTCAATTAGCAGAAGAGTGGGGGTTCTACAGGTATTGGTTCACTGAACACCATAACACAACAACCTTGATGAGTACCTCACCAGACTTGCTGAGCTTGCATGCAGCCGCTCACACCAAAAGCATTCGAGTAGGTTCCGGTGGCATTATGTTGCCTAACCACAGCCCTTTGAAAGTAATGGAGAACTTTACTCTTCTCGAGGGATTATATCCAGGGCGTGTTGACCTGGGGATCGGTAGGGCTTCTGGAGCTGATGGCCGGACCATGTGGGCATTGCTAAGATCCCGAGAATTATTGAAGACAAATGATTTTCCAGAGCAACTAGATAACCTGCTTTCGTTTTTTGGACGTAACTTTCAAGAGACTCACCCGTTTAGTCATATCAATCCCCCTGGAGATCAATCGATGGTTCCAAATATGTTTATGTTGGGATCTAGCGAGGGAGGATTAAAGTTTGCCTTGGATAAAGGATTAGGGTTTGTATTTGCTGCTCATTTGGCGCCACAACTGGCAATTCCTGTGTTAAGAGCTTACCGTTCGAATTTTAAACCTTCGGTATATTTAAGTGAACCCCAAAGTATGTTAGCGACGATCGTGATTACAGCTGAGACGGAAGAAGAGGCTAAATATATTGCAGGACCGGCGGAGTTATTGTGGGCACAAATGAGCACAGGGACGAGAATTCTTACTTTTCCTACACCTGAGGAAGCCAAAAATCACACATACACTCCTCAAGAAGAGCTGGCCAAGGAACGAAACAATGAACGCTTTGTTATTGGAAGTGCTAAACAGGTTGCTGAACAACTCCATCAATTGGCGAGAGCAAGTTTAGTGAATGAAATCATGATTGCAGACTTCTATCCTAATCAAGAAAGCCGAAAGAAAGGGCATGAATTATTGGCAAAGGAATTAGGTTTATCGCAGGGAGATCAGTGAAAAGGAGGTCATTAAACCATGGAAAGAAAGCTTAAATTAGGAGGGATTATTGATGGCGTGGGTTGGAACTACACGGGGTGGAGACATCCTGATATTCCAGCAGATGCCAGCGAAAATATTGATTATTACGTTCAAAAAGCCATTCAACTTGAACAGGCAAGGTTCGATCTCATCTTTTTAGCGGACGTAAGCCATATTGGACCTGGTATGATCCCACACTATCTAAGCATGTTTGAGGGAGTGTCTATTCTGTCTGCTTTGAGTATGGTCACTCACTCCATTGGCTTGGCCGCAACCATAGCGACATCATATGCTGATCCATTTACGGTTGCCAGACAGATCGCCTCACTCGACAAGATTAGCAAGGGCCGCGCCGGATGGAATGCCATCACCTCGAATCCCGGGGGGTTGGCCAATTACAGCCGATCTCATTTAAGGAAAGCAGATCTTTATCCCATGAAGAAAGAGTTCTTAGAGATTGTTGAAGGTCTCTGGGATTCATATGAAGACGATGCCTTTATACGTGACAAGAAAAGTGGGGTGTTCTATGACCCTGGTAAGATGCATCCGCTACACTATACCGGGAATTACTTTTCGGTGGAGGGACCCTTAAATGTTAGTCGATCCCGGCAAGGCAGACCGGTCATCTCTCAAGCCGGTACCTCCCCGGACCTCATGGATATTGCCGCACAGCATGCCGAAGTCATCATGGCACCTGGACATGATTTTGAATACCTCAAGGCATTCACTGCTGAGCTTAAACGTAAAGTGCAAAATCAAAGGCGTTCACCAAACGACCTACTGATAATGCCTTCTCAAAATCCAATCGTTGGTGAGACGGAAAAAGAAGCCTTGGACAAGCTAAGGGAAATCGAATCATGGATGCCTAAAGGTTCACGGGTGCCAAAACCTCAATTAATAGGATCTGCGGAAAAGGTTGCAGAAACAATAGAACATTGGTATCGAGCAGACGTCATGGATATCTTGCTGATTAGACAGGATCATCCAGCAGGGTTTGAAGACTTCATTAAATGGGTTGTTCCTATATTACAAGATAAAGGCATATTCCGAAAGGAATATGAGGCGGATACACTTCGGGGGAATTTAGGGCTACCTTCCCCTGAAAATAGGTATACGAAGTAATAATAAAAAATTTATTTAAAAAGAGGAGAACTCAATCATGAAAAACCGAATTACTGAACTACTGGGTATAGAATATCCCATTATTTCAGCAGCAATGACATGGGTAACCTCTGCAGAATTTGTTGCAGCAGTATCCAATGCAGGTGGGATGGGCGTACTGGGGCCAAATGCAGGCCAAACCGAAAAGGCAACGAGTGCAGAAGATATGGCAGACCGCCTAACCAAAGAAATTCGCAAGGTAAAGGCATTAACGAGTAAACCCTTTGCAGTTAACTACATTTTCCCGATGGGCGGGGCTACAGAAGATCCGTTTACGAATGCAGTTTTTGATGTATTGGTAAAAGAAGAGGTGAAATACGTGATTGCCATCGGACTTAATGTGGTCGATCGTGAACTGAAACGGCTTAAAGAACATGACATTAAAGTAGTGTACAGAGACTTAAGCCCTACCGTAGAGAAGCTTGTAGAAGCAGAAAAATCAGGAGTAGATGCACTTATCGTAACAGGTTATGAAGCTGGTGGTCATATGAGTGATTATAAAATCAGTACGCTTTCGCTTGTTCCACAAATCACTTCACTTGTACAAATACCTGTGATTGCTGCCGGAGGCATTATAGATGGCCGTGGAGCGAAAGCAGCATTATCTATGGGTGCAGAAGGTGTTTACATGGGGACAAGGTTCATCGTGACTAAGGAAAATCCGGCGAGTATAGAAGCAAAAAACGCCATCATTAAGTCGAAAAGTGAAGAGTTTATTGAATTTAAATCTGGTGCAGGACATTTGAGAACCATACCTACAGAAGCGGGCAAAAAAGCGCTAGAACTCATTAATCAAGGAAAGCCAGCAGAAGCATACAAATATTATGGAGAAGGGTTCAAAATCGGATTGTTAGATGGCGATCTGGTTAACGGGACCGTAAGCGTATCTGAATCAGCCGGCGGCATTCAACAAGTTCTAACATGTCAAGAAGTGATTGATGAAATTGTTAAATCCATCGGATGAATTCAACATAAATTAATTTTACACATCCATTTCGTCATGATATAGTTAGCCCGTTAAATAATATTCGAGGGATGATGGATTAATGACAGATCAATTGGATTGTGATATTCGGCATTCGTTAGATCGGATTTCCTCTCAAATGCGTCGGCATTACAGCGAATCTCTAAGAGAGCTTAACCTTTATGTTGGCCAGGATAATTTACTGTACCGCTTGTGGTTAGGCGATGGGATCACACAAATGCAACTAAGTGAACATTTAAAATGCGAACCGCCTACGGTAACGAATATGGTCAAGTCATTAGAGCAAAATGGATTTATATACCGCAAACGTGATGAGCAAGATGCAAGAGTTATGCGAATTTATCTTACAGACAAAGGAAAAGAATTAGAGGCTCCGGTTGATATCAAATGGAAAGCCCAACAGGATAAATTACTACATTCCATTTCTATGGAAGATCGCTTGATACTAGGACGATTAATGAAAATCATGGAGAGAAATTTATTATGAGTTCTCCATCTTTTTTAATATATTTAGCAGACTAAATAATTTATTTTTCGATGTATCACTTAGGAAGAGAGATTACCCTTTTGAAGACAATAGCTATAATCGGCGCCGGGTAAGGCCTGGGTTTCTCTTTGGCCAAAAAGACAAGTCATTCCGGAAATGATTGCAAGTGGTCAAGGCGCGCTTCTTTTTACAACAGAATTATCCGCCATGATTCTAAGTTCCATGTTTGGAAATTCAGGTATTGCCATGTCCGGGTTGAGGAACTATATCCTTAATCTACATGATGGGTTATTACCTCTAGGTGTAATTGTCGGGCATCTATCTATCAGTCCACTGATCAAGAAAGATACAGCATATCGGACCCATGGTTGGGTAGGCATGATATGGATGCCTGCTCAAACGAACGGGCTAAATCAATTGCCGCCAGAGTTATACCCGCACGGCACGGCAGTCATGAACACACTGCAGCAGGTTGTGGGCGCGATTGGAACAGCGGTCGCAATCAGCATCCTTTCGAGTGGTATGGAGAAATAAATGCACGGCTTCGCTGCTTTGGCTAAACAGGCCGAGGTTCCAAACGCGATAACGGCCGGTCACAAAACGTGTTCATCTTCACGTTGATTATAGCACTGATTGGCTTGGTCATAGCGTTCTTCATCCGCCGCGTCGTAGTCACCGTGAGACGATGAGATCAATCCATTAATGTTACGCAGTTTTCTATGCTTTGATATTGAATGGGAAACGATGAAAGGTGATTTAGAATCACTTACTGGAATATAGTTATGCAAATACTATAGGATTCTCAACCAGGAAAGATAATTAATTATAATAGGATAATATTTGGGAGGAATGAAAATGAGATTTGGAATTATAGGTGCAGGGCCAATCGGGTCAAGTATTTCTCGAAAACTATTTATGAATGGGCATGATGTAAAGATTGCAGATGCTCGTGGAATTGAACGTTTGGAAGAGAAAAAACTTACAGGAACACCTGTGACTGTAATAGAAGTGATTAAAAATATTGATGTTCTTATCATATCTATCCCTTTCCATGCACTGCCAAGTATTCGCAACGTTATAGATGAAGTTGGGGAGGAAGTTGTTGTTGTTGACACTTCAAATTATTATCCTCAAATGAGCGGTAAAATTGAAGAAGTTGAGAACGGGATGATTGAAAGTATTTGGGTTTCAAATCAATTAAATAGATCAATTATTAAAGCTTTCAACAATTTATTAGCCTATACTTTAGAACATGAAGGAACTCCAGAAGGTAATAGTGGACGTATTGCCATAGCCATCGCCGGTAATGATCTACAGCAGAAGCAAAAAATCATGAATATAGCCAACGAACTAGGCTTCGATACAGTAGATAGTGGTTCTTTAAATGATTCATGGAGACAGCAGCCAGGTACTCCAGCATACTGCACAGAACTAACTAAAGAGGAACTAACAGATGCATTAAAAAAAGCAAATAAAGAAAAAGCCCCATTGTTACGAGATAAAGCGATAGAAATCCTGTCAGCGCCTGAAGGAAGATATTCACATGAAGACATTGTTAATCTAAACAGAGAATTATATAATTCCTGATTCAGGAATTTGGCCTTCAAAAAGCGGCAGACTAGGCAATTCTAGTAAGGTCTAGTTCTGTCGCTTCTTCATAATACTAACGTTTCTAGACCTTCTCCGGTAGCGTTAGTATAGGGTCTGCAGCGCTCGAACGATTTGACGCAACAGTTCGGGGAGAAGCCTTCCTGCACGTCAAGAGAGGCTGGACCGACGCGAAGGGTCAAGAAGGGAGGCGTGGATGGCGGTGAGACGGTCACCTGAATAAAGGAAGGCGAGGAAGAGGGAGGCACGCTGGAATCGATTTTGCGGAGCCAATATTTTAATTGATGTAGGGTCAATCCCTGTGCTTCGCATCAGGCAGACATGGTGAGGCCACTGGCTCGATAGTCCCTGATGCGCTCTGTCCATTAGTGCTGGCGTCTTTCGGCTTTGGTCATCTGGCAGATCTCCTTGATTTAAGATATGCCTATGATCTCACGACTGGCGTTAGGTTTACAGGTGGGCTGGGTTTGGCGCTTGCGCTGTGTCCATTATTCGATTCACAGATCCAGTTCTTCGAAAAAAGTCAGTCATCTCTGTGTCGATCAACCATATATTGAAGAAGCGGCAGAGTTCTGGATCTTCTTTGCAGATTTCAACCGCAATCATTAAATTGCTCTGGAAGTGGATTTCGAATATATTGATTTTTTGTTAATCGGTTCATTTGACGCCAGACTGATGGCACAGAATGCGTTAACCGCTGCCGAATCCATGGTATTACTTGAAAATCAGTATCAATCTCTAGATCAAGATAAATTAGCTATCTATGATGAGAAGATGTTGAAGTATTATGAAAATCGACCGATGAAAGCCCCTTTCAGCGTGAAAAAAGTAAAAGGATGGAGTGACCACATTCAGGATCATCTCCAGAGAAGTATTCAGCCTCAAGTGATGGACTATTTGGAAAAGCAAGGATTTGCTAAAAAATAAATTTTACGACAAAGCCAAACTTCCTGAACTTTAGAGTTGCCCCCAATAGGCGGTATCTCTAAGGTAAACTGACAATTGTAATTTATCGTGATAAATTTAGTATGCTAAATATCACTAAGAGATTTAGTGAGCATTGTCGCTGCTTCATTCCCATGCATTGTTAAGGATTCAGCGGCTGGTTCGATGTTCTTCTTATTGAACTCTTCAGGATTAGTAAGAGATGCACAAGTAAATGAAGCGACATTAGTGGCTGCAATCTTAAAGGCCAATTTTATAAATTACAATAGAAAAGCCGTAGGTGTTGTTACCTAAATACGGCTCGCTTTTTCGATTAGTCCAGGTGTATCATTTGAACAACATGCTCTGCTATACTTTGTTCTGTTAGTTTAGTTTGTTCAGCAGTATGCAGAGTAACTGCTTCATTAATCATGTTGGCATAGATTTGTACGAAAAAAGTACGTTCATCAGAGTATATTTCCTGCATACAAAGATTCAAATAATGCTTTAGTGCAATGACTAATTTTGAAGAGAGTAGAGGAATAATTTTGTTATAGTTTCGGCGACATTTCTTTTTGACTTGTTGATGATACTCAAAAGCTGCGAATACTAATTGCATCATATTATCTTTTGTAAATGCACACACACCATTAGTATGTTGTTGAATAAGTTCTTCCGCTGATTTTCTTATAATCTCATCCAACAATTCATATTTATCTTGGAAATGAGCATAGAAAGTTGCCCTATTGATTTGGGCCCGTTCCGTTAAATTTTGTATTGTGATTTTATCAAAATCTTTTTCTTCCATCAGTTCAAAAAGTGACTCAAAAATGGATTCTCTTGTTCGAGTTGTACGAATATTTCTTACTTTAAGTCCCATGGATCTAACTCCTTTTTTTAAACCAACAAATGACTCGCATTGTTGGTTGTTCCTCAATGATGTTCCGGATACAATTGAACTACTAAAGCAACTATTGTTGTAATAGTATACTGCTAAGAAGGTGGTTAGTCCATTCAGAAACTTTAAAGTGGCAAGGTTAATAGTAAGTCCCGATTTCATCTGACAGTGTAATTAAACTTCAAAAGAATTAAAAACCAATATTGGAGGGGTTTATAATGAAACTTACAGGAAACACGATCTTCATTACAGGTGGCGGCTCAGGAATTGGACGTGCATTGGCAGAAGCTTTACACAAGCTTGGAAACAAAGTAATCATCTCGGGTAGAAGAAAAGAGCGTCTGGAGGAAGTACTTAGTGCTAATCCCGGAATGTCTGCAGTTGAACTGGACATACAGGATCTTTCCAGTATTGAGGAAACTGCTAAGCAACTTATTCGGGACTTCCCTAATTTGAATGTCTTATTTAATAACGCCGGCATCATGCTTTTCGATGAGGCTGCAGGTGTGATTGACGAAGAGGTTCTGGTTTCAACGGTCTCAACAAATTTGCTTGGACCAATTCGAATGACGTCTTCATTAATTGAACATTTGAAGTCTAAAGAAGAAGCTGTGATCATTAATACGACTTCTTCAATTGGGTTTATTCCGTACGCAGCGACTGCGGTGTATTCGGCGACAAAAGCAGCGCTCCATTCTTATACCTTATCACAACGTTATTTGCTTAAAGATACAACAGTAAAAGTATTAGAAATTATACCACCTGGGGTTCAAACGGAACTCATGACAGATCTCAAAGACGATCCGCATGCGATGCCACTTGAAGCATTCATTGAAGGAACAATAAGATTACTCGGTACCGATGCTGAAGAGGTTCTAGTGGAACAAGCGAAAATGATTCGTGATAATCAAGGCCCAAATGAAGGAGCTTTTGTAATCCAACTTAACGATATGGCGACCCAAGCACCAACAGACCATTAATTGCATCCTTCTATGACTGTCGGTTTCATTGTTACCAAGCTATGCCTTATTTAAAGTCTATAGTAATAAAAAATATCGTTGGTAGAGAGTCAATATGCAGAATAGTAATGACGCTTTTCTTCGTATAACACGGAGGCGGTAGGCTTATTATAATGAAAATCTTACGTAAGTGACATCCCTGCTTCAGTGCCCGATTTCAGGGATACGTGCCGATTGTTTTTATACATTTGAACACTGGAAGGAAAATTACAATGCAAACCGTAACATTGAACAATGGTGTGAAAATGCCGATCATCGGCTTTGGTGTCTTTCAAGTGCCGGATGCTGAAGAATGCGAGAACGCCGTATATGAAGCTCTGATGGCTGGTTATCGCCTGATCGATACCGCGGCCGGTTACCTTAACGAGGAAGCGGTAGGACGTGCGATCAAGCGTAGCGGCGTGCCACGCGAAGAGCTGTTCATCACGACCAAGCTTTGGGTTCAGGATGCCGGTTACGAGAGTGCCAAGCTGGCGTTTGCTAAATCTTTGAAAAAGCTGCAGCTCGACTATCTCGATCTATACCTTATTCACCTGCCGTTCGGCGATTACTACGGCGCTTGGCGTGCGATGGAAGACCTGTACCGCGAAGGCAAGATCAAGGCGATCGGTGTCAGCAACTTCCTGCCCGACCGTCTGATGGACCTCATCGTGCATAACGACATCGTGCCCGCAGTCAACCAGATCGAAACGCACCCGTTCTACCAGCAGACTGAGAACGCCGCTTTTATGAAAGAGCAGAGAGTGCAGCACCAGTCGTGGGCGCCGTTCGCTGAAGGACTGGGCAACATGTTCGGCAACGAAGTGCTGGTCTCGATCGCAGAAAAACACAACAAGTCCGTCGCCCAGGTCGTGCTGCGCTGGCTTGTTCAGCATGAAGTCGTTGTAATTCCAAAATCGGTGAGAAAAGAGCGGATCATCGAAAACATCAACATTTTCGATTTCGAATTGAGTGCAGACGATATCGAACAAATCTCCACCCTCGATACTCGGGAGAGTTTATTCTTATCCTTCCACGATCCGAAATCTGCCAAGATGCTGGGCACCTCGAGAGTCGAGCTGTAATCCTTGATCGAACAGTAAACTCATCACGCGTTTTTCCTCATCTATTAGAAAGGACAGGGTGCCCCTGTCCTCAGAGTGTCGAGAAGCCCAGGTCTTTTAATGGCCTTGGGTTTCTTTTGTGTTTCAATGTCGGCGTGCGTGCGGGACACGCATTAAGACACTCATTTGCAACCCGATATCATAAAGAGAATAACGATATCCCTAGGTTAAGAATTTCAAGACTACGATGATATATACTCATTTGACCGACGAAGAGATGCGAATATCACTCTATAATGCTGAAATGAATTAAATATGTATAAGTTCTTTGTCCAAATAGGGGGTATGCAACTAGATTAGCTTCACCAATGCAACTGGATTTGCTTCAACTCACAGCCAGATTCAGATATAGGATTGTAGGTAACATTGTGTCATTTATGTAGGCAACTTTATGTCATTGGACATCTACCGATAGTGCGTTTGTTAAAGCCTAAATCCGTTCCTGCGGAGTTGCAAGAGAAGAACTTTTTATTACGACAAAGGTTGCGGCAGAAGCAAAGAACGAAGATGAAGTTACGAAGTCCATTGATGAATCGTTAGAAAAATTAGAACTCGATTACATTGACCTTCTGATCATTCACAGCCCACAGCGTTGGAAGGAATTCCGTGAGGAAAACCGTTACTTCGAAGAAAACAAAGTAGTATGGAAAACATTGGAAAATGTTTATAAGGTAGGAAAAGTAATAGCAATCGGCCTTCTAACTTCCTTCAGGATGACATAGAGAATATTCTCGCTGGCTGTGAGATCAAGCCTATGGTCAATCAGATCCTGGCACATGTGAGCAATACGCCTGTGGAACTGATTGAATTCTGCCGGAAGAATGACATCCTCGTAGAGGCTTATTCACCATTTGCACATGGAGCAGTCCTTGATCATGCAGAGGTTAAGGTCATAGCAGATAAGTATGGAGTATCTGTTGCCCAGCTTAGTCTTCGATATGATATCAAGCTTGGTCTTGTAGTTATTCCTAAGACGGCAAAGCCAGAGCATATGAGAAACAATGCAGCGCTTAATTTTGTAATCAGCGATACAGATATGAAGACTTTGAAACACGTAGAGCCCATTCAAAATTATGGTGAGCATAGCTTCTTCCCCGTATTTGGAGGGAAATTAAAGTAAACAGGTACCTATATTATTGGCATTTACAGGGGGGGACAAAAGTGGCAAAACATGAGGAAGTCAAAGATGGCGTTATTTTTCCGGAAAGCCGGTGATGTAATCCTCACCCATGATGGTGTTAAACAATGGCATGGTGCGGCAAAGAGTGTCAGTGGACAAGAACTTAGTTTAATTGCCGAAATTGGACAAGACTCGGTACTATTGCTGAATACTAAAATAGAAGTCGACCATCTCGTTGGCCGACCTCTTATTACTTCTAATATGCAGTCAGGAACTTCAGACCTTCAACGGCAAAGGAGATCAAATGTTCGTATTAAGCGGCGGTTTTCGGTCCAGCGCTGGTCAGTCCAGCCGTTCGGAATAATACTCATTTTGTAAAACTAAATGTATATGTAGAAGGGTGTGAATGGGCGTGATGGACATGCTTGTGGAAGTACGAAAAAATTTCACCCTTTCCTCGCTGTGGAAGGAAAGGGTGAACAAGAATTGGGTTCAATAACCATATCATCAGTATCGATGCAAGTCGCAACGCTTTCTAAGTTTAATACTGTCATGTGATCGAATGTCATTTTACGAGAATTATACATTTTGGAATCTATGACAAATTCATGTCTAACATAAACTCCGCTTGTTTATGCATAACGCTTGGTGGATAGGGCATGCTATTTGTAAACCACCACTCTACGAGTCCTACGTATGCTGGTGCAAAAAAATGGATCATGATGTCCTCGTTTAATCCGTTCTTTTTCCCCTCGATTTTTTCCCACCCCATGCGAATATCCTCAATAACAAAATCAAGGAATCTGCTGCGGAAGAAGGAAGCTCCTTTACTCGTCAGCAATGCTGAAAAGAATGCACTATGTCTCTCAAAGTATTCAAACCAGGTAATATTGACTTTATCCGAAGGGGATTGGGGATAGCAGATTTCCCGGAGTTCATTGATATGTTCTTCAATGAGCTTATCCAATAAATCGTACTTATCCTTGTAGTGTAAATAAATTGTTTTGCGGTTCAAGTTTGCTCTGTCGGAAATTTCTTGAATTGTAATGTGATCAAAGTCTCTTTCTTTCATTAATTCAACAACTGCTTTTTTAATCGCTTCTTGCGACTTTAAAATACGTCGATCGACTTTAGACATTTACGGTCTGCCACCTTTCCATACTTATACCCCATAATCTTTATTTCTGTTACTTATTCCGCAAAGGCTCCGTATCTGGCCATTGCGAGATGCTTTCTTTATTATCATAATACTCAAGTGAGGTTTATTCCATACGAGAGTATAAAGAGGAGGGCTCGATATGCAAAATGTTATTTTGAACAACGGTATTAAAATGCCTATTCTTGGCTTCGGTGTTTATCAAATTGAGGAACCAAGCCAATGTGAACAGGCTGTGTTTGATGCAATTATGGCGGGCTATCGTTTGATTGATACCGCTGCTATTTATTTAAATGAAGAGGCGGTTGGAAGAGCCATCAAACGAAGCGGTGTCTCAAGAGAAGAACTATTTATTACAACAAAACTTTGGGTTAAAGATGCTGGGTATGAGAACACAAAGAAAGCATTCGAAAAATCCCTAGAAAAACTACAGTTGGATTATTTAGATTTATATTTAATTCATGAGCCATATGGGGATGTATATGGTTCTTGGCGGGCTATGGAGGAGTTGTACCGTGAGGGCAAGATCAGGGCAATTGGCGTTAGCAACTTCTATCCTGACCGTCTAGTGGATTTGATCATTCATAATGATGTCGTTCCCGCAGTAAATCAGGTTGAAGCCCATCCTTTCTATCAGCAAACTGAAAGTGCGGAATTCATGAAAGAGAATGGCGTTCATATAGAAGCATGGGGACCTTTTGCTGAAGGAAGAAATAACCTCTTCCATAACGAGGTTTTAGTATCCATAGCGAAAGAATACAATAAATCAGTCGCCCAGGTGGTTTTACGTTGGTTGATACAAAGAGGGGTTGTTGTAATTCCAAAATCTGTTCATAAGGAAAGAATCATCGAAAACATCAATATCTTCGATTTCGAATTAAGCCAAGGCGATATGAATAAGATTACTGCGTTAGATACAGGAAAGAGTTTGTTCTTTTCTCATTCCGACCCTGAAATTGTGAAATGGATGAGTACTTAATAGATTGGTTAGAACTCGAACCGGAACACTAAACAATTAGCTTGCTTGAACGAAATTATATCTAAAAACTAAGAAGAGGTGTTATTTATTATGTCTAAAATCAAAGATAAAGTTGTTGTTATTATGGGTGCATCAAGTGGGATTGGTGAAGCAACTACCAAAAAGCTTGCACAAGAAGGAGCAAAACTGGTGATTGCCGCTCGCCGTGAAGACCGTTTGAAATCACTTGTTGAATCATTGCCAAATGTTGAAATATCATATTTAGTTGCAGATGTAACAAAAAAAGAGGAAGTTCAAGCAGTTGTTGATTTTGCAATTGAAAAATATGGTCGTGTAGATGTAATGTACAATAACGCTGGTGTTATGCCACTAGCTCTACTTTCAGAAAACCGTTTTGATGAGTGGCGACAAATGTTAGAAATCAACATCATGGGTGTTCTAAATGGGATTGCTGCTGCATTACCAGTCATGAAAAAACAACAATCAGGTCATATTATTACGACTGATTCTGTTGCTGGCCATATCGTCATGCCTACCGCTGCCGTATATTGCGGAACGAAATTTGCTGTTCGTGCCATTATGGAAGGTTTGCGACAAGAGGAACATGAAAACAATATCCGTACCACTATGATCTCTCCAGGGGCAGTGGATACTGAGTTACCTAACAGTATTAATGATCCACAAATGGTAGAAATGTTGAAGGAAGCTGCTAGTAAAGAAGGTTTTGGATTAAGACCAGAAGATATTGCAGATGCAGTAGCTTATGCGATTAACACACCTGAAAGTGTTGCTATCAACGAAATTTTAATTCGTCCAACAAAACAATCTATGTAATGGAATAACAATATTCGCAGTACCAATATAGTAGTCTATGATGACTAATAAGCGGAAAAGCCTCATGATAATCAAAGACATGAAAGACACCAGAAGAAAATAAAGTGAAATAGAACAGTTGACGTAGATAAATAGCGCAAAAATTGAAATACATCCGCGAAAGAGATAACATTGGTTTTAGAGAAAAATTATTATCTGATCGCAAATGTTGGAAGATGAAGTGAGTTCATTCTTTTTAAACAAAGGAGAAAATTAAATGGAATATGTGAAGCTTGGAAATACTGGATTGGACGTATCACGGCTTTGCCTTGGTTCAATGGGTTTTGGTGATCCGGAGCGTTGGGTTCACAAATGGGTACTCAATGAGGAACAAAGTCGACCCGTGATAAAAAAAGCACTAGAGTTGGGGATCAATTTTTTTGATACCGCGAACGTATATTCCTTAGGGAGAAGCGAAGAAGTTCTTGGACGGGCACTCAAGGATTATTCAAATCGAGATGAGATTGTAATTGCAACTAAACTTCATGGGCGTATGCACGAGGGGCCCAATGGTGCAGGGCTTTCTCGTAAAGCAATCATGTCCGAGATAGATAAGAGCCTGAAGCGATTAGGAACCGATTATGTAGACTTATATCAAATACACCGTTGGGATTATGATACGCCGATTGAGGAAACTATGGAGGCTTTACATGACGTAGTTAAGTCTGGAAAAGTAAGATACATTGGTGCTTCCGCAATGTATGCTTGGCAATTTCAAAAGGCACTATTTGTAGCAGAGAAGCATGGATGGACTCGGTTTGTATCCATGCAAAATCACCTAAACCTCATATATCGGGAAGAAGAGAGAGAGATGTTGCCACTCTGCAAAGCTGAACAAATCGGCGTAATCCCCTATAGTCCACTCGCAGGAGGAAGACTAACAAGAGATCCAAAGGAATTAACTTATCGATCTGAAACGGATCAAGTTGCGAAACAAAAATATGATTCTACAGCAGCGGCAGATCAATTGGTCGTGGATCAGGTTGGTGTTATTGCAGAACGTCACGAAATTTCCCGCGTACAGGTCGCATTAGCCTGGCTGTTACAAAAACAACCGGTAACAGCACCCATAATTGGAGCTACTAAAATTTCACATCTTGAAGTTGCTGCATCTGCAATTTCTATCTCGCTAACATCTGAGGAGATCTCATCGTTAGAAGAACCTTACGTACCTCATCGAATTGTAGGCCATCAGTAATTGTGGGATAAGACACTATTGAGTCCGCAATCTCAGTATTGGTGAAAAATCAAAGGACATCTATCAGCCATTCAACTCTGGTAGATGTTTTTTGCTTTAATATCAATCGAGGAAATAGAGTAGAAGGGCCAACTAGTCCACATATTGTGTATTAAGGGCAAACATTTTGGGATTTTAGTTATACGCGGGCTCCTCTCTTTATTTTGAATGATAATGATTTTTTATGAAACCTGATATATGTGCGGGATTTATACAACCCTTTCAAGCAATACCCCAACTTGGTTCGCCATGACATGAGGTGGATGTGGCATTCCGTTTGTAATCCACCATTCTACTATTCCTACGAAAGCTGTTCCCATAAAGGAACCCACAATCAATTCATCCAATCCCTGATTTCTTTCTTCGTTCATATTTAATTCACCTTTATATTCTTCAATAAGAAACTCAAGGAACCGTGCACGAAACGAAGGAGCTCCTTTACTCGCTAACATCGTTGAAAAGAATAAATAATGTCGCTCAAAATATTCGAAATAGACCAGATTTGCTTCACTCCACTCCATTTCACATGCATATTGGTTGATGTCCTTCATGTTGTTAATATGTTCTTCGATCAGTTTATCCAGCAGATCAAATTTATCAGTGTAATGTAGGTAAATGGTTGCCCGGTGGACATTTGCCCTGTCGGAAATATCCTGGATAGTAATGGCATCAAAATTCTTTTCAGACATCAATTCAATGACGGCTTTTTTTATCGCTTCCTGTGATCTCAGTATTCTTCTATCTATTTTAGACATATTTGATATCACCCAACTCCCTTAGTTAATAGTCAATTCAGTTGAATCTGTAAAATAATCGACAGATACAGATTATTTAACGATTGTAAGATGCTCGATTCTATATATTATTATACACATGTCGTCTAATCGATCAATATCGATTTTCCATTTGTAGCTCTGAGCAATAAATACATTTTTTCGATGCGATAGGGACAAGAAAAATTGAAGCAAGTTATGAAATTCGTTAATAAATTTGATAGGGAAAGGAAAAGGAAATGTCAAATCATAACGGGGCTTTTGGTACACAGAAAGCAACTGACGATTTTATGCCAGAACTTGATGAACAAAACGATAAGTTTTTTTTGAAAGATGATTATGGACTTAGAATACTGTCTCCGCATGATCGCAGTCTAATTAATGTAACAGCTAATTTAATTACGGATGTAGACATAGAGCACCTAAGCTTTCATATAGACTGTGCCAAACAAAATGGTCTTACAGAAGAAGAAATCGTCGAAACGATTATCGAGCTTGCTTTTTATGCAGGTTGGCTACGAGCTATGTCTGCTTATAAAGTTGTCAAAAAAGTTTTCGCAGAAGATAAATAAGAACGAAGGAGAATTCATTCTTGAATTTATAAGGGGGGATTATACATGAAAAAAACGATTGTGTTACTCGTTATGGTATTGTTAATTCTTTCCGTAGCAGCATGCGGAAATAGTTCATCAGATGAAAGTACGGCCGTAATCAACACGCCTGATAGTTCTGCTGGTCATGTTACTGAAAACAACAATGCAGCTCAGACGGTTCCAAGTGAAAGGAAAATCCTCATTGCGTACTTTTCCCGTGTCGGCAATACGGATTTTGATCCAAGTGTGGATGCCGTTACCAGCGCCAGTCTAAACCTCCAGGATGGTGTGCTTGCAGGCAATACGGAGATTATCGCGGATCTGATTCAGAACGCTGTAGGTGGCGAGCGGTTTCTCATCGAAACTGTAAATAAATTCCCTGCCGATTATGATACAGTTGTAGATTTGGGCCAGGAACAGCAAAAGGAGAAAGCACGGCCGGAGCTGAGCGCTCATGCGGAAAACATGGATGATTACAACACCATCTTTATAGGTTTCCCGAACTGGTGGTACGACCTGCCGATGGCCGTGTATACCTTTTTGGAGGAATACGACTTTTCAGGTAAAACAGTGATTCCTTTTACTACCCATGAAGGCAGCCGGTTTTCAAACAATGACCAGACAATAAAAAACATGTTGACCGGCGCATCCGTATTGGACGGGCTTGCCGTCAGAGGCGGAGATGCCGTCGATGCCGAGCAAGAGGTGAACAAGTGGCTGGATCAGCTTGGAATGACTAACTGAAGCAACTAAGGGGAGGAACGATGAAACACAAAGCTATGATTAAAATAGTCCTTGATCTGGTCATGAGTATAATGCTGCCCATTCTCATGGCTTTCATCCTGACCGGGCAGAAGGCGCATGAATGGATCGGCGTCGCCATGTTTGTAATGTTCATCACTCACAACCTGCTGAACTTCAGATGGTACAAAAATTTGCGGAAAGGGAAGTATACGGCATTCCGTATCTTTCAAACCGCGGTGAATCTGTCGGTGTTTATATGCATGATCGGTCTGATGGTCAGCGGCATTATGATGTCCCGTTATCCCTTTGCTTTTATGTCCATTCACGGGGGGAAGTCCTTTGCAAGAGAATTGCATATGCTTGCTTCCTATTGGGGTTTTATCTTCATGTCCGTGCATGTCGGCTTACATTGGAACATGATTATGATGATGATGCGTAAAGCGGTCCGAATTGCTAAGCCATCTGGAACCCGTAAGGTTATACTGCGGGTCATCGCGGCAGGAATTACCGCATACGGTGTCTATGCCTTTATCCGGCACGATATTGCTTCATATCTTTTTTTGAAAACAATGTTCATTTCGTTTGAATTTGAACAGTACCCGGTATTATATTTTGCGGACTATTTGGCGATGATTGGGCTTTGCATCTGTGTCGCCTATTATGCAGCAAAAGGCATACAGCGGATTTCGCCTAAAAGGGGAAAGCTAAAAAAATAGCTTTATCCTCATTTTGTACGGCTTGCTCATATTTTTTTCGGGTTGGAAAGAAAGGGTTTGTGAATTTAATGGAAAAACTTTTGGCTGTTCCCTTTGCAGTACTGTTGATTGTTATACTTGCAGCCTGCAGTAACGGAAATGGCGTTGTTGGCGAGGCTATACAATCTACAGCCGGCGCACTGGCAGAAACCTCTGAGGGAGCTCTGGTACATGATGATAATCCGATGCGTGTGGCCTCCGACGGCGCCCGGATCCAGACAGACGACCCTTCCATACCCACTCGTGTCCTGGAGGGCGGCACTAAAATCAATATGCATTTCGGTGATGTGGTGATTCCCGGCACGCTGAACGACAGCATTACGGCGCAAGATCTAATCTCCAAGCTGCCGTATACCGTACATGTAAATCGTTTTTCCCACGATTTCTGCGGCGTAATGGACGATCCACTAGAGTACAGCGAAGAAGATGTGCATTTCGGTTGGCTAAATGGTGATATTGATTTTGCCACTGATGCAAATTATTTTACCATCCTTTTTGAAGATGAAGAGAAATCAGAACAATATGGTTATCAGGTGAACATTGGAAAAATCAACAGTAAATTGTCAGTAATCAGTGAACTGAAGGGCAGCTATGATGTGCTGATCGAACTAGCGGATTAAGCAGTTTCTCAAACTCATCCCTAGCCCTGAACCAGTTCGCATGGGTCGATGGATTTTAAAATTAGGAGGTAAACATGCGTAAAATCTTAAACTTGCTCTTTTGCTTTTCTATTATATTTGTAGTGGCGGCCTGCAGCTCAACAAATAATGGAGTGAATTCCGGATCTGCTGCAGAAACAACTGAGCAGCCTTCAGAATCGCTTAAGGAAAACACACTTGCTGAAACAGAAGATAATGAGTTGGAGGAAAACAGCGTGATTCCCATCCATATTATTGTTGGCGGCAGCACATTTATAGCAACATTAAATAACAATGAAACGACACAAGCCCTGGTGGCGCAGTTTCCGATGACCATCCAAATGAATGAACTGAACGGGCTGGAGAAGTATAATGATCTGTCCGAGGAGCTTCCTGCTGCATCTACCGAAAGCCCTGCAACAATTCATGCCGGTGACATTATGTGCTGGTCTGGAAATACACTGGTACTTTTTTATCAAACCTTCCCCAATTCTTACGACGGTTATGTACCGCTCGGAAGTGTCGACGATCCGTCAAATCTGGCAGCTGCGCTTGGTTCAGGGGATATACAAGTTACCTGGTCGCTTGCAGAATGAACCGGCGTGTTGAATCTGGAGTTAAAGTTATCTAGAGAAGGAGATGATTATGTGAGGAAAATCCAAACATCAATACTGATTAGTCTGCTGCTGGGAACTGTTCTCACTTTCAGTACAGGTATCACTGCTTTTGCGGCGGACTATAACGATATTTCAGATAGCGTTTGGTATCGTACCGCCGTAGACTTTATGACGGAGGAAAGCCTGATGGGCGGTACCGGGGCAGGGGACTTCGAGCCGGAAACACCTATGAGCCGGGCAATGCTTGTCACTGTGCTGCACCGCATCGAAGGTTCTCCGGAAGCAGGCAACGGTGGTTTTTCCGATGTTCCTGGTGGCAGCTACTACGCCTCAGCTGTAGCATGGGCGGAAGCCAACCGGATCGTTACCGGTGTAGACGAGAGGAGATTTTCACCATTCAGCCTAATTACCCGTGAGCAATTCGCAACGATCCTGTACCGTTACGCCGAAGCGAAGAGTTATGACATCTCTGCGTATACCACTTTGGATGGTTATACCGATTCATCAGAGGTCAGCGCTTATGCGAAGACTGCCATGCACTGGATGGTTGGCACTCAAAATCTGCAGGGAAGTGGCGGCAAATTGTTGCCCTCAGACCCTGTAACCCGTGCACAGGCTGCAACTATGCTAATGCGCTTTTTAGACAACATATCGATAGAAGAATCTGCTAAACCGACCGCCTCTGCATCATTAACAGAACCCGAGCATCCGGCTGCAACCATTCCGGCACAATCCGAGGAGAATACAATGATTAACATGAATATCACTGTCGGGAATGCGACTTTCAAAGCAAAAATGAATGACAATGAAACAATAAGGGCATTGATTACACAGATGCCGATGACAGTAAACATGTCAGAACTGAATGGTCAAGAGAAATACTATCTTTTCCAAAGCGGTTTGCCTGTTGCATCAACAGAAGCACCGGCAACCATTCATTCAGGAGAAATCATGGTGTGGTCCTCCAACAGCCTGGTGCTTTTCTACAATACATTTTCCAATTCATATGGTGGTTACACTAAACTCGGATATATAGAGGACATCTCCGGACTCACAGCAGCGCTTGGGACGGGGGCTGTTCAAGTTACATTTTCCATCAATGACTAATACAGAAGGAGGAGAAGAATGGTATGTTTCCCGTAATGTCTGAAGTATTAGCATAGTTGCAACTCTAATGGGCAAAATCAATCTTAAATACTTTATATGGAAAGGAGTAAAGTCAAATGAATCCGAAAGACATTCTTGAACGAGATAAAAATGGAGAGTTAATTTCTTTGAATGATCCGGAGTATTATAAAATTTGCAATCTTATTGTTGAAGCACAGAAAATTACAATGGAATTAAACAACTCATATCATGAAGCGGAAGAAGTCAGGAAATTATTTTCGAGGTTAACGGGAGCAGAGGTTGATGCTTCGTTTGGACTTCTTCCCCCTTTTTACACGGATTTCGGCAAAAATATCAGAGTTGGGAAAAATGTGTTTATCAATCACGCTTGTACCTTTATGGACAGAGGCGGTATAACCATCGGAGATAACGTATTAGTTGGGCCTAAAGTTAACCTGATTACAATTAACCACCCATTGGATCCAGCTAAAAGACAATCCACAATATCTACTCCTATTGTTATCAAGAAGAACGCTTGGCTGGGAGCAGGCGCGATGATCATGCCAGGTGTTACGATTGGAGAAAATTCTATCGTATCCGCCGGTGCAGTTGTCACCAAGGATGTTCCACCCAATACGGTTGCAGCAGGTGTTCCTGCGAAAATTATAAAGAAGATTGAATAAAATGAGAGGTTCTACCTGGGAGCCGTACGAGCTGGCGTCGTAATCAGCCGCGTTGGCGTTCCGCAGTATGATGAAGCTCCTGTCGGTTTCACAAGCCTGTTCAGGCGCAACATAACCCTTACAGGAGGTCCAGCTCCGATTCGCGCCTATATAGAGAAGCTACTTCCGGATATCCTGAATGGAACGGATAAGCTGGGCCAACTTTTTGACTTGATGACTGATCTGGATGGCGTTCCGGAAAGCAATATTGTATAAACTCTCAAACCCAATGAAACTCCCTGCAGTATGCTTCGGGGAGTTTCATTGGGTTTTTTAACGACAAAAAGGGGGTGAAATAAAGGATGGGGAAAATCCGGGGAAATATATAGCACTGGTAGTTGGAGCTACTCGAAGTGCGGGTCGATTGCAATTAAACTCGTCGGAGTCGGAGCCTTTGTTTATGTCATAGGGAGAAAAGATCCAAAATATTTGAAGTAGACCATATTAGCATCTCTCCAATCCATTTCACATGCATATTCATTGATTTCCCGCATTTCGTTAATTAGTCAATCAATGAGCTTATCCAGTAAATCAAATTTATCAATGTAATGAAGATATATGGTTGCACGGTTAACATTTGCCCTGTCGGAAATATCATGTAATGTAATGCCATCAAAATTTTTCAGACATCAGTTCAATAACGCATTTAATAATAAGCATTTATTGATCATTTGTCCAATAATCGACAAATAACGTTAATTTAACGATTGCAAGCAGCTTGTTTCTATTTATTATTATACATATGTCGCCTAATCGATCAATAAAGATTATATGCAGGGGAGATAGAAATGGTCGAAGCCCATATATTATGTTCAGAATTTCAGTTTTATCAAGAAAAGATTGTGTTCGCTCATTATGATCTATTTGGCAACTAATCTTTTCGTCTTGGTACTGGTAAGTAGTTTGGCTGCATTGTAATCGAGAATCAACGGGTTAACTCTTGCTATAGGACATTAACGAGTGGAAAAATAATGAGGGTAAAAAAAGGGGAGTCTCGATGGCAGTCGATGCGGATATTACGCAACCAGTCTTTCCACGGATGATGAAGATCAGGTTCTTTTTTGGAGATGGATCAATAATTTCGACAGTGGCGGGAGTTTGGACTTTTTCGATTACTCGGGAATACAAAGCATTCCGCGGGTTATCAAATGGTCGGGGATCGATTAAGTGTGCACCCTGTGCCTGAATGTAAGTCGGATCATCCGAATAACAGCCGCAGGAACAATCTTATCACTTTAAGGAACCAAAATTAAACGTTCGGGTTCTGCTCAATAAAAGCGTGATCGAGGTATTCGTAAATGATGGGTATGCATATCTGTAAGTGTGTATCCAATATTGGAACAAAGTAACCGTGTCCTGATATTTGCACAAAACTGCGTTGGAGGTGGAGAGCTTTCAGGTATGGGAAATGAATACCATCTCTTGAACGTACATCAACATAAGTGAGGAAGGTTGAGTAACAATGAGTTCAACTGCGAAAATAACAATTCATGCCGGCCATAAGCGATTCCCCGTAAGTAGAAACTTATACGGCTTGTTCTTCGAGGAAATTAATCGAGCTGGTGATGGAGGATTATATGCAGAACTGATCCGCAACCGTTCGTTTGAGGATACTTTGATACCCGAACGGTGCCATGTCGATGGTTGTACGTTACACACACCTGCTGGATGGAGTGCCCCGTTTGAACATTCGGACCTAATTCCGGGATGGGAGTTGTTCTGCCCTGTCGGTTCGGATGCTAAGATGGCACTCGACGAGTCAAAACCCTTGAATTCCGCGAATCCTGTGTCCCTACGAATAGATATTGTGAACGTTGTGGGAGGACCTGTGGCTGTGACGAATAACGGCTTTTGGGGAATCCCTATTCAAGCCGGCTGTAGATATGAATTATCCTTCTTTGCAAGAAAAAGCCTTGAATTCGATGGAGTGCTGGAGATTACCCTAAAAGATACTTCTCAATCCTCCGTATACTCGATGCAAAAAGTGCAAATCGATTCGTCAGAATGGCAGAAATATGAGTTGTTGATTGAGAGCAACAGCACGGATTCCAACGCAATACTTATCATTTCCGCAAAAGGGGAAGGAACGTTCTGGCTCGAGTTCGTTTCCTTGTTCCCGAAAGATACGTTCAAAGGCCGTAAGAATGGTCTACGGACCGACCTTGTTAACATGCTGCAAGGGCTCAGTCCGAGTTTCCTTCGCTTCCCTGGAGGTTGCTTTGTTGAAGGGTTTTCGATCGAGACTGCGTACAGATGGAAAAAGACGGTCGGCGACCCGACTGAACGGATTTCCCATTGGACACTTTGGAATTACCGCACCACCAATGGACTTGGGTTCCATGAGTATTTGCAAATGGCTGAAGACATGAGGATGGAGCTGATGTTCGTCGTCAATTGCGGATTAACTTGCCAAGGAAGGCCTGGTGAGCTCGTGTCGATGGAAGAACTTGAGGAATGGGTGCAGGACATGCTGGATGCTGTTGAATATGCGAATGGCCCGGTAACGAGCAAGTGGGGCGCCATGCGGGCGGAGAACGGTCACCCGGAGCCGTTCGGACTGAAGTATATTGAAATCGGAAACGAAAATTTTGGCCCGGAGTATAATGTGCGTTACAAAGTATTCTACGATGCGCTTAAATCTGCTTACCCGGATATTATTACGATTTGGAACACGCACTGGGAAGTAGGAACGGAGACCAAGGGGTTGCCTGTTGAAATCGTAGACGAACACTTTTACGCTGATAATGAGTTTTATCAGTTATATCATGACATGTACGATCATTATGACCGCAGCGGCCCGAAAATTTATGTAGGCGAATATGCAATGACCGTGAACAATCAAAATGGAACATTGCAAGGCGCGTTAAGTGAAGCGGCATTCATGGTGGGGATGGAGCGAAATCAGGATTTAGTCGTAATGTCCTCATATGCACCCTTGTTTGCGAATATTCATCATACGGTATGGGAACCGAATTTAATCTATTTTGACGGGACGCGGACGTACGGGACACCTTCCTACTATGTCCAGAAGATGTTCGGCCAGAATAGAGGCGACGTAGTGGTTGATTGTCAGGTTGAGACAGAGTGCTACTCACCGGATATTCATGGGGGGCTTGGAGTGAGTCTGAGCCAGCTCGGACAGGTCGAGGGCATCTCGGTCATTTCCGGAGAAAATACGTTACTGCAGCTAGAGGAACTTACAAGCAATTCGCTTTCCTGCGAAGTTACCGAAGATGCTCTTTGGATCGGCAAGGCTTCTTGGCAAACTTATGAGGTGAAATTGAACGTAACGACAGGCGAAGCGGGTTTTAAACTGCGCTTTCTCGATCGACACAATAAAGGAAACGAACAAAACTATTTCTTATGGGAGTTAGACCCTGATGGAGAAAGCCGACTCGTTCGCATTGTTGGGTGGTCGCGTGTGAAACTCGCTCCGAATGCAAAGATAGACTTGTCGCCCGGAAAGACAAGACAGATGCACATTGTTGTGGAATCTAAACGTATCAGATGTTTCATTGATGGGCAACTCATACACGAGCACGCTTACGGTGCCATTCCTTTCATGACTGCGGTGACGACTCTTGACGAATCCACGAACGAGCTCATCGTGAAGTTGGTCAATCCATCGCCGTTCGATATTTACACAGAACTAGAGATAAAAGGGGCGACGATGGAACGTATCGTAGGCGAGCAATGTATTTTAACCGCCGACGAGCCTGATGCGTTCAATTCGATGGAACAGCCTGCACGCGTTTTACCGGTTTCTTTGCCGCTCGAGTTGGATGGAAGTCTGTATAATGTTCCTGCGCGAGCTGTAGTGATCTTGAAAATAAAGTTATAGCAATTAAGACCAACCAAAAGCATCATTGCAGTTAAACAAGAGGTGCGGTTCATATCCGATGATATAACATGAAGCAGAGTGGCTGAAGAATTTTCGTAAGCAGGACATCAGATTCCAGGTTAATGAATATTGGAAACCGGATAAGCATGGATTTTCAAAAGGCTTTATCACACTAAAGGACACAGGAATAACACTATATTTCATGTATACCTAATTAATAATGAATTGTTTTTTTGCCAGAAGAAGCGGGGGATTCGGCAATGGGACAGTTCTGTCTCCTACAAGATGCTAAGTTCTTGTCCTCTAACAACAATGAAAAAATGTCGGTCGACAAAAACATAATCCCATAAGTGCCCGCGCCCAGCGCGGGTTTTCTGTTTTAAGGGACCAAAGTTCTTGTCCTGAGCAAGGGACAAGAACTTTGTACTATTGCTGATTGTAGCCATATCTGAAGCAGATTGCTTCGCGCCACTTCTAATCCAATTTAGCAGCTACACTGTAGATAGTACTAGGATATCGCGCTAAGGAACCTACCAATGTATCAGTTCTCAGATAACTAACTTCAGTTGAACGGCAGGATAGCTGAAATAAGATGATTATTCAGGCTGTTTGTTAGTTTTTTTATGCTGAATTTTCTCTGAAATTCTTTTGAAAACATTTCGGCAACAACCGAAAAGACCCTGTTGCTTTTTCAATACCGGTCCGGCGCCGACACGTGCGTACATGGACATTTTGCTTCCAGACATCTTGAACGGAACTGATGAAACTAGCCGTGTTTTCGACGTAACCGTTGATCTGGACCACGTGCCGGAAGGTTACCGCGCCATGGACAAGCCTGAGGCGCTTAAAGTATTGGTCAAACCTTAATGTTATTACCCTTCTTATAAAGGAAGAGGACATTTCTTTGGTAAGTTCGGGAACTCTAAGCAACAAATTTAGTTTTACAAGAAAATATCGTGTTAACTCATTACGATCTATACGGCATCTAATCTTTTCGTCCGGCTACCAGTATGTAGTTTGGCTGCTTTTAAAAAAACGGGGAGGGGTTGGTTTTTTACAAATGATAAAGTATCCAATTATCATCAGCGAAAGCGATAAATTGCACAGCAAACGGGCAATTAGACATATTGATATGGAATTCATACACGAGGGAAAGAGAGTTACTCGTATTCATACGGTTTGGAAATTGGAACATGGCCCTATCATGGTCCATGAATATACCACAAATAACCAACCTTCGAGCACTATATGCTTTTTCGATACCATAGATGATTACATCGAAGTATTTGAAGATGTTGATTGGATTATGAGAGCTCCTTTGATAATGTAATAGAGGAACTCGTTACCAAGAGTCTTGGAAGGATACTCGACAATTCAACAAATAATAGAATTCCACAAGCCACAGGCCTTTCGAACACATAAGCAACGATGCGCCAGCCTTGAGGAATTTGATGCTGTGATAGGCGATACTTTGGAGATTAGTACAAGTCGAAGTTGCGCCACAATACGCTTGTATGGATTAACGGATATGCCAACTGCCGGTACCTTAGAGCGCTTTTCCCTGAAGCGGGAATAAATTTTAAGAGCAGTACGTATCCGACATTGAGTGTTCTGGATCATAAAGGCTTTATCTATATTCGAACAAGAAAAGATAGTGAATTCGTCCCATTCCACTATGATGGTTATGACTATCAGATAGATGGTTTCAGGGCAAATCCCCATGGATTTGCAGAATTGACCAACACAGGAACACCACTACTTGGTGGCTATGAGAATGTTGTTTCCGAAAATCTACCCAAAGTGGTACTTAATTTTTTGTTGGACTATCGCAGAATCCCGGGCTTTATTGAGCAAGATTTGTACTCAATAGATTCACGGTAGACAAGAACGTAGTTACATAATAACCCGCCTAGGTGCGGGCTTTGTATTTTATGGGACCAAGTTTTTGTCCCTTGCTCCAGGACAAAAACTTGGACTCATTGCCGATTGATAACAAGTACTTGAAACTATTGCCGAATAGATAATGTTCAGAAAAAATAAAGTATTAGATTACCGTGTTAGGTGCGCCCATTGCGGAGTGTCTTCTTAGTGTGACAGGTAGTGTGTACAAGAGCCGGGAAAGCATTTAGAAGGGTTTCTGAGGTAGTCTAAAACTGCCACCAGTCTACAACTTTATTTTCCGATTCTAACACTATAATTTCGGTTTAATACATTATTTTCTTTTGACACGGGGTGCAGGGCGCGCCGGGTAGCGCGGCTCCGCCTGCAGACCTGAAGAAAAAGAGCATTCTGGATGCAGCCGACCTGTGGCAGTCGCAATCCAGCCTTCCGGACCTGCAGCTGCAGGTCACACGCCGGGCGGCATGGCTCCGGCTGTAGATCTGAAAGAAAAGAGCATCCTGGTTGCCGCCGACCGGCAGCAGTAACAATCCAATAGTCCGGAACAACAAGGAGCAGGTCGTGTGCCGGCGGTACGGCTCCGGTTTAAGAATCTGAAGGATAATGTAGGTGACTTTGTGTCATTTATGTAGGCAATTTTGTGTCATTGGACAGACACCAACAAATGTAAGAGGACAAGAACATGTATCCATTGCCGACAACGGACAAGAACATTGTCTTATTGCCGATTCAATAAATATCTAATTACTAACGACAACATTAATCAAGAGAAGCTCATGAAATTGGTACAAATGCGTATCAATGACAGGAGGGTCTTGAAGTTAATACGGAAGTGGCTTCAAGCGGGAATCATGGAAGAAGGAAACGTACGGCGCTCTGATTTAGGGACACCGCAAGGTGGTGTCATATCTCCCACTGTTGGCGAATATCTATCTGAACTACTTTGACCGATTGTGGGAGAAACACGGAAGTGGAGTGGGAGAACTGACAAGGTATGCAGACGATTTTGTGGTGGTCTGCAAAACCAAAAAGGGCGCGGAACATGCGTATGAACTTCTACGCAGAATCATGGAACGTCTAGAGTTAACCCTACACCCGACCAAAACCCGCATTGTAGGCTTATGGACAGGAGACGAAGAATTCGATTTTTTAGGGATGCACCACCGAAAAACGAAAGCAGAAACGTCTCAAAGGAAAGTGTACTATACCACGCAACAGTGGCTAACGAAGAAGGCAGAGGAGCGCATTCGTGGTGTGGTCAAAGAAAGACTAGCACCACCCGGCATGCGAGCAAAATCGTTCGCGGAACAGGTGAAATGGCTCAATCCAAAGATTCAGGGATGGAGAAATTATTACTACACGAACTACAGAAAAAGAGATTAGCGAAACTGGATTGGTATATTCTGCAGCGATTAACCCGGTGGTACGCGAAGAAGAGACAACGCGGGAGATGGATGAGTTCATTACCTGAGGTTAAGTATATTGCCAACATGTATGGATTAAAAACGCTATTGTAATCTGCATGCCCATGAATGACAAACATCTGAAAGCCGTATGAGGGAAAACCTCACGTACGGTTTGATGAGGAGGGGCTGGTTTAAATCCAGCCCTTTACTCTAGTTTAATATTCTATAAACAAAATAATCAATCTCTTGTGAAACTCTCCATCATTGCGGCAGGATACCGACTACCGGCTGACCCGTGTGGGAGGATTTCTTTAATTCGTTGAAGATCAGCCTCTGTAAGATTGACGTTAGCAGCAGCAACGTTTTGCTCAACCCGCTTAGCACTTCGTGTACCCGGAATTGGGACGATATCCTCTCCCTGGGCGAGAAGCCAAGCTAGTGCCAATTCGGCTACAGAAATACCTTTGTTAGAAGCCATTTTATTAAGTTGTTCCGTTGCTCGTAGATTATAGATATAGTTTTCACCTTGCCAACGCTCGTCGTGACGACGCATATCGTCTTCGGCGTACTCTTGAGCCGGTTTAACAGCACCTGTTAGGAACCCTCTGCCTAAAGGAGAGTAAGGCACTAAACCTATACCCAGTTCATTCAAAGTCATGCGTATATCGTTGTCCTCAATCTCACGCTCAAATATGGAGTATTCAGTCTGAAGCATAGAAACCGGGGTAACCGCATGAGCTTTACGAATAGTTTTTGAACCCGTGTTACTCAAACCGAAGTATTTAACTTTGCCTTCTTGAATAAGCTCTCCAACGACTCCAGCTACTTCCTCGATAGGAACATCGGGATCTGGGATATGCTGATAGAAAACATCAATGTAATCCGTTTGCAGATAGCGAAGGCTGTTTTCTGCTACCTTACGAATATTTTCTGGACGGCTATTAAAACGTGATCCGAGTGGTTCGGCTGTCATGTCAAATCCAAATTTGGTAGCTAGTACTATCTTGTCACGAAAATCCTTTACAGCTTTACCCAACAACTGTTCATTGTGACCAGTTCCATATCCGTATAATTCTGCTGTATCAAAGAAATTAACTCCAAGCTCATAAGCTCGACGAATAGTTGCTATTGCTTCATCTTCATTTGAAGGACCGTATGCCATTGACATCCCCATAGTACCCAAACCAATAGAAGAGACTTTTAAACCTTGTTGACCAAGACTTCGAGTTTGCATTTTTGTTCCTCCTTAAATAGTGAAGATTAGATTGTTATCACCTAAGTGTTTAAAGCCTAATTAAAAAGGTATCCAATCTTAGTTCGTTCAATATGAATTTTCATCTCTGTTATTCATAGGAACAAAAACATAATATCATGAGAAGTAAATAAAGTAAACAAAAAGTATATATAATGTCTATTTTGTATAGTTTGTTTAAGATGATGATTATGAGATATAATATAAGGTATTAGGGGGGCGCTTAGATGGAACGGCAGAATGAAAAACAACATAATATGAGGATAACACTTACTAGCAGATTGTTAACGTACGTTAAAAAAAATGGATTTCAAAGTCTGAAAATGGATGAAATCGCAAAAATCATGGATATAAGCAGGGCCACTTTATATAAATATTTCTCTACCAAAGAAGATATCATAACGTTTATTGTGAGTCTTTGTGTAGAATATATCCACGAAATTATTGAAGATTCTGACGCTGACCAAGTAATTGTTCAGCGATTTCAGCAAACATTTGAACAAACAATCTTATTAAAAGAGTTCTTCACAGACATTTTCCTAAAGGATCTTGAAAGTAGTTATCCTGAGAACTATGAGCAACTAAAAGAATCCATGAAGCAACGAGAATATCAGGAATTAGCTTTTTATGATGAAGGAATAAAAGAGGGTTTTTTTAATAAGATTGATGGTAGGCTCATCGTTATGCAAGATGAGATATTAAGAAACATTTTAGATGTAAAGTACTTGGTGGAGAACCATTTGACCGTGTATGAAGTGCTACTTGACTATTACAATCTAAAAAAAATTCAGTTGTTTAAACCTGATAAAATTAAAATGATAGATGACAACTTGATGATTCCTAAAATTGAGTATATGGCGCAAAAAATCTCAAAAAACTTATATTAAACTCTAGCAATTTAGAATAATTTGGGCATCATATGATAGATTTTCAATGATCCATTAGAAGCATAAAAGGCGCGAATAAAACGCCCGGCTACACAATGTGGCACATGAGCAGGGCGTTCCGCTTCTCTCCTTTTCTTCTATTACATAAATGGTTGATTAGATCAATAATCAGTTTCATTTCTTTTAAACAAAGTACGTTTAAGACTAGAACGTAAAACAGACGAATACGAGGGAATCTCATTATAGGAGATCACTCGTATTCGTCTGTTTTAGCGAGCATAATTATTTATTATCATATGTGCAGCCTCGTCCGCTATTTGAAAAGCCCGCTCTCGGGAGATACTGAAATCAAGCAGCAACATTTTGGGCCATAGCACCTGCCCGGCAATTATACTCATAAATTCGTTGGCTGTTTTTGCCGCATCCGGTAGGTTTATATTACCCAATTGAACTTCATCACATAAATATTGCGTCAATTTTTGATGAACAGTACCTTCACCCAATTTATAATGAAAAAGACTGAGCTCAGGGAACTGCTTGGCCTCTGCAATGACGACCCGAAACAAAGGAGCCATTCCATCACGAGTCAGCACGCATGCGTAATCTCGTCCGAACTTTATTAATCCTTGCAAGGGAGAGCCTAGTACCGGTGGGAAGTCCCATTCGGGATCAAGTTCCCAAAAATGCTTGACGATGGTTTCGAAGATCAATTCCTTGGTCGGGAAATGATTGAACAATGTTCCTGTAGAGAGACCAGCAAGTTTTGCAATTTGAGCTAACGTGGTGCGCGCATACCCTTTTTCAAAAAACAGTTCTTCTGCAGCGGCAATAGCACATGCCCTTTTTTCTTCCTTTATACGTTCATGGTAAGTTGATTTTGTTCCCATATTTCCACTCCAAAAGTTGGATTTAAGTCCTATCAGAGGGGTTGGCACCCTCTCTTGTACTATACAACAATTGACCGCATTCTAAAAGAAAAAGCTGCCTAAGCACCTGCGGAGGGCTTAAACAGCAATAGGACTAACACACACATTAAAGAATGGTTTGCGCGCCATCGAGAACTAAATCAACGCCAATGGTGAAGCGTGACTCATCCGAAGCCAGATAGACAACAGCACTGGCAATCTCTTTGGCTGTACCCAAGCGCCCGGCTGGAATGCTATCACGAATGCCGTTCATAACCATTTCTTGAATTTCAGTAGATACGCCGAGCTTATCCTTATCGTAAAGCGGCGTATCAATCGGTCCAGGACTTACAGTATTGAAGCGAATTCCGTGAGACGACAATAAGTCAGAATTCCAGGCTTTGGTCAGGGTGGAAATGGCACCTTTAGTAGCCGCGTAAGCGTTAGAAGTTGCATATCCAGCATGAGAGCTGTTTGATCCCATCAGGACGACAGAGGAGGGGTTCGCCATTACGGGAACCAGCGCCTGCATTAAGAAAAATGGAGCTTTTACGTTGATGGCAAATAAGCGATCAAAGCTTGTTTCATCAATTTGCTCGAATGGACGCCAGTCGGATACACCTGCATTTAAAAAGGCAATATCCAGCTTACCGAAATGTTGTTCAATGCGCTCTGCCAATTGACGTTGGGCGTTAAGATCTCTGGAATCTGCCTGAAGCACAAGGACTTGATTTCCTAGTTCTTTTTGCGTTTTTTCTACATTTGCAGGGGTTACTCCGGTGACAATCAATTCAGCGCCTTCAGACAGAAATTGCTTGGCCGTTTCCAAGCCAATTCCGCTGGTGCCGCCCGTAATAAGTGCTCGTTTACCTTTAAGTCTATTCATGCTAAAACCTCCAGTGCAAGATACTTACAAGAACAAATATAAGTGCGGGATTAACCAAAGTCAAGTAACTCAACTTTATATTTTTATTGATGTGTGATAAGATCACTACGTTGACAGGAGACAGTGAATTCAAATGAGGAAGAAGTATCCCTCTGGGGAGATTTCCGACTCGAATCGTGAACGCAAACTGCTTCAAACCTTGTTGGAAGGACAAATCCAAGATGTCGATTCAATGAAGGTCTACTGATGCGTATATAAAAGTAGAGAAGTTACTTAAGTGTAAATATGGACTGTATCAAGAAAATAAATATCTCTGTGAAAGGTGAGTATAAATTGAAAACAATGGTTATTATCGGTGCAGGACCTGGTCTGGGCTTCTCGCTAGCCAAGACTTTTGGAAGAAACGGTTTTCGTATCGCACTCGTTTCAAGAACATGCAACTTATCAGGGCTTTTCAAGAAATTAAGAATACGTTCGGTACAATCGATGTCTTGGAGTTTAGCCCGCATAGTGGAAATGTTACTACAACATCTGTTCTGGAAACGACTGATGAGAGCGCACTTCAATTTTTCAACAATGTTGTCATTGGAGCTATAAATACAGCCAGACAAGTCATTCCAGAAATGACAGAACGGGGTGAAGGTGCGCTTCTTTTCACAAGTGATCTTTCCGCCATGAGTCCAAGTCCGATGTTTGGAAATTCAGGTATCGCCATGTCAGGACTCCGTAACTATATTCTTAGTTTACACGAGTGTTTGTTTCCTCTTGGAGTATTTGTGGGCCATTTATCTATTAGTCCTTTAATCAAGCAGGGCACAAGTTTTGATCCTGATCAAGTGGCAGAAGCTTGGTACAATCTGTATGAGAAAAAAACAGAGGCAGAGGACACTTTTCCTAAAGGAATCATGCAAATTATCAAATAATAATTAAAAGGATGACAAGAACATATTCCTAATACCGATTAGGCATGTACCTAATCGGTATTTACCCGTAAACTCATTAAGCTCTAACGGGGGTTAGTTGAATAAATAAAGCTTGAAACTTAGTAAACTACCCCGTGCGCGGCTGGAACTACTCAGGTCCGTTCTATGCCCGCGAAGGTACGCAGGACTTCGGCCGCATGGGTGGTGGGGTCGACTGATGAGTTACCAATGCCATGTGAGATGGGTTCCGTGGTCACGGAGTTCCAAAGCCGGTCGTGGTTGCCTGCGGCGAAGTCGAGAAGGGCATCGCGGACGAAGGTGTCCCGGATGGCTTGCTCGGCGCCATGTCGGGGGAGTTGCTGGCCGACGATGCCGTACATCTCCGTGCCGTGTACGGCAGGCGCACCCTCGACAGGGCCAACGGCGAGCAGGTGGGCGTTGCCGCCTGCTGCGGAGTGGGCGAGTGCCGCACGGGCTGCGGGCAGGGTAAAGAAGTAGTCGGTAAAGAGCGCCCCGCGGACCTCGACCGGAGTGCGTCCGTTAACGTCGTAGGCGGCGACGATGCGCCGGGCACGGCTTCGGGGGATCCGCGACTTCGTTACCAGCTCATCAACAAGGTTGTCGATGCTTCCTGGGTCAAACTTCTCGGTCGCATTGATGACCCACCAGTCTGCCTCGTTCGTCGCCGTGCTAAAGAGAATGTCGATGTCGCGGTGACGCCCGGATTCGAGGACACGCAGCGGAGTGTCGGCAAGAATGGCCCCGGTCTGAGAGTGGTCGTTCACGATGCCTATAGTCGTGTTGTCGATACCGTGTCGGTCACCGATGTCGCGTGGGCTAACCTTGATGAGCGTCTCGGCGAGGAGCTTCCCATCCATGGTGAGCAGTTGTTCGGGATCGTCCGCGATGCCGAGTTCAGCGAGAAACGTGTTCGCTAGTTCTTCGGCCCACCAGGCGGGAACGATCCGGGATGCGCCTCCGGAGAATGCAGCGAGGCGCTGGTAGAGGCCGTCTGCCGCCGGCGCTGCGAGGAGGGCCATCGTGGAGTACGCGCCGGCGCTGTGACCGGTGACGGTAACGTTCTGAGGATCGCCACCGAAGCGGGCGATGTTCTCCTGCACCCATCTGAGCGCGGTGATGATGTCCTGCAGGCCGAGGTTAGTGGCGTCTGCGAACGCGCCACCGTATTGGGAGAGCGAAAGCCAGCCGAAAGGGCCGAGCCGGTAGTTCAGTGACACCCCGATGGCGCGACCGGTCGCGGCGAGACCTGAGGCGTTCGAGGTGGTCTGGGTGTTTGCTCCGCGTTCGAAGCCGCCACCGTAGATGTAGACGATCACGGGGAGCGATTCGTCCCCAGCGTCTTCCGGTGCCCAGACGTTGAGGTTCAGGCAGTCCTCACTTAATCCGTTATCGGCCTCTAACCAGCTATTGTCGCCGGGTTGCAGCGGTGCGGGTCCCTTCTGGTCGTATGGCAGATCCGGGTTGAGCGGTAACAAGATGGGGCGGCGGAAGCGTTCTGCGCTGGCGTAGGGAATGCCCAGCCAGGAGCGGATCGCTCGGGCAGCGGTATCATTGTTGTTCATTTGTTCGGTTCTTCCGTTGAGGGTGTGGTCAGGTTTCATTTGTATTTCTCCTTTCATAGGTGAAGCAATATGATCATTTTAGGTCATTATTTATAATGAGGAAAGGTGAATTACAGACTATAGATGATATATTTAAGACATTTCAGTCAAGCGCATCGGCCTTGGAGTGATTCCATTCTATGCAATGTTAAACAGATTCATTATTCAAAAGTCCAATGATTGATAATATGTGGTTCATTGACTGGTGTAGGGAGGAGGTGAATAAACCCAGAGACTACACAAATCTATTCTGCTTTGTTTTTTACCTGTTTTTGATTGAGTTTATGTTTCCTGAAAGGCGTATACCCACCTGAATACAGCGATCCCGCCTGAAATCCCAGCGATTTCGCAAAATGCAGCGGATCACATTCCTTTTGCTGTTCCGTTAAATTTAACATAATTTGGGCGAATGCCCGGGCATCATCGAGTGCGTTATGGTGATTTAGGCTAATTCCGAAGTGGTTAGAAATAATATTTAATTTATGGGAGGAAAGCTCTTTTAGCAGCTTTTTCCCAATTCTGTACGTACATAAATATTGTACCTCTGGATAGTTTTTTTTAGCGGCATCTAAACAATACCTTAATACGCTTATATCAAAAACAGCATTATGTGCAATAATAATTTCTCCGGATATTAATGGTTCAATGGTTGTCCATAGTTCTCTAAATATAGGTTGCTTGTCAACCATGTAAGGTGTAATACCATGGATGGCGATATTCATTCGATTAAAAGGCTGTTGTAGATCAATTAGCCATTCATATTCACCAGTTACAATCCCATTTCTAACTTGGACTAAACCCAGAGAGCACGCACTCGATCGGTTTAAGTTTGCAGTTTCAAAATCAATTGCTGTAAAATTCAAGAGTTCAATCTCCTTTATCTTCCTATACCTTAAAAGTAGGATAGAAACCGCCTATTCAAATACTTTTCCTTTTAAGGGATAAACTTTATCGGATGAAATAAATATCATTTCTTCCGGAAAGAACTTTTTAAAATACTTTTCCACTCTAAGATGAATATCCATTTGATACCATCCAGACAACTCGTTCTCACTAAATAAAAATGCCATGCCTAAGCGCTCGGAACGTTTCCCCCTTGTTCCATCTCCAATGTTAAGTGTGTCGATGTAGATGCGATCAACGATGGACTCCAGTGTTTTAGGAAAATCGGGTGTGAATGGAAGTACCGGCGAAATGGAAGCTTGGGTAGCAATACCTACATCCAAAAGCACAACCATTATAAGGATTTAATGAATGTGTGAAACCAACAGTAGAATCTCCTTTCATTTCAGTTAAGATTTTTTTTGCTGTTATGCTATTAACCTGCATGTTGGCCTCCCTTATTTTAGGTGCTGATGCTCAATTAATCTAAAGAGCTATCGGATCAATCACTTCAAGTAACGTGAAAATTTAATTTAGGGATAATATATGCTGCTTTGCTGAGACACTAACACAACAGTTATTAATTGATCTAATTAAGTTAAGACATACCACTAAAATCCCATAACCCTACTAATCATTGGCTTTAATGTATCTCTCATTAGGATTACATGTTACTTCTACCCAATATTGGTTTGTTTCATCACAATATTATGGTATGATCATTTTAGGTCATTTATAAGATTTGATGAAGGTAAAAACGGGAAATTTAATGATACTATACGGACATTGCAATTTAACAAATACTATTAAAGGAGGTTCGTGTAATATTTCATTCATTCAAACAGGAAAATAATATAAGACCTCTTAAATATAAACCAGTGTTTTCTTACCCATACGATCTGGAGATTTTTAGCGTATCTTCTCTCAAAAAGCGAACACCAGAGGATAGTATGAAAATCACTTATCGTTATGAATTTTATATGCTCATTTGTGTCACGGAAGGAATGTGTACTCAATGGATTGATTTTGAATCCATCCCTTGTAAGGAGGGAACATTGATAGTAGTAACACCTGGACAAGTCCATAATTTTGGACAAGATGAAAACTGGGACGGATGGGTTATTCTATTCCGTGAGGAATTCCTTCTTCCTAGTTCACTTACGTTGAATGAACTAAATCTAAAGTTTGGTATTGGAAGAACACCTAATCATTTAACTTTAAATAATACAGAGCTGGATCGAGCAATCACTATAATTGAGCAAATGGTGCAAGACTCTTTAATTCAAGTAGCCAAAGAGGATGTTCATATGTTGTTACGGTTTCAGCTTTATGCATTCGTAACTTGGCTCAACATAATTCATAAACAAAAAAAAATCCCTTCTACTTCTCAGGTCTCTCAAAAGTTTTTGAAATTTCAAGAATTAGTAGAGAAAAATTATGCCAAATTAAATCATGTTAGTGACTATGCTGCCCTTTTAAATTGCACAGAAAAAACCTTAACAAGGGTTACAGATGCAGCTGTTGGAACAAGTGCTAAAGCTTTCATATCAGCTCGAATTAGTCTCGAAGCTAAGCGTTTGTTAATGCATACAGATTACTTGATTAGCGACATTGCAGAAAAGCTTAACTTTCAAGAAACTACACATTTTAGTAAATTCTTTAAACGGGAAATAGGCTGTACGCCTGTGGAATTCCGAAAGAAAAACCTTTAACTATATTTTTTATCATGCCTAAAGTACATGGTTGAAGAACACATCTAAAAGGACTTGGTTCAACATTATAGAGTTTAAGGAAACACATTTGTTCTTCAAAAAGGAGTGATACTGTGATACAAGGAACATTATTTGATAATGAACATGATCGACCGTTGGCTAATCGTGTGCGTCCTCAATCGTTGGAAGATTTTATGGGACAAAAACACTTACTTGGCCCTGGAAAAGTGATGCAAGATATGATCAAAAATGATCAAGTGTCTTCTATGATATTTTGGGGTCCTCCAGGTGTAGGCAAAACAACACTAGCTAAAATTATTGCCAATCAAACCAAGTCTAAGTTTATTGATTTTAGTGCTGTAACTAGCGGTATTAAAGATATCCGGAATGTAATGAAGGAAGCTGAGGGAAACAGGCAATTAGGGGAGAAAACTCTTCTTTTTATCGATGAAATTCATCGCTTTAATAAGGCACAACAGGATGCTTTTCTTCCCTATGTGGAAAAAGGAAGCATTATTCTCATCGGCGCGACAACCGAAAATCCGTCGTTTGAAATTAACTCTGCCTTACTATCTCGGAGTAAAGTATTTGTCCTTCATCAATTAAGCAGTGAAGATATTGTTGGATTATTAGAAAAAGCGATTTTGGATCCTAAAGGATACGGAGATCAAAAGATCTGTTTTGAAGAGGGCGTACTATCTGCTATCGCAGAATATTCAAATGGCGATGCCAGGGTTGCATTAAACACCTTAGAAATGGCTGTACTAAATGGAGAGAAACAAGATGAAGCTATTAAAATTAGCAAAGAAGGGCTGCTTCAAATCATTCATCGGAAATCACTATTGTATGACAAAAATGGAGAGGAACACTACAATATCATTTCTGCATTGCATAAATCCATGCGAAATAGTGATGTGAATGCATCTGTTTATTGGTTGTCACGAATGTTGGAATCAGGTGAAGATCCTTTATTTATCGCTCGTAGACTCGTTAGGTTTGCAAGTGAGGACGTAGGTTTGGCAGACAATAGGGCGTTGGAAATCACTGTTTCGGTGTTTCAAGCATGTCAATTTATAGGGATGCCAGAGTGTGATGTTCATTTAACACAAGCCGTAATTTATCTGACCCTGGCTCCCAAATCAAATTCTGCTTATTTGGCTTATCGCTATGCGAAAAAAGACGCCTTACACTCCATGAGTGAACCTGTTCCTTTGCAACTTCGGAACGCTCCAACGAAGCTTATGGAAGAGCTGAATTATGGCAAAGGGTACCAGTACGCCCATGACACAGAAGAAAAGCTAACAAAAATGCAGACCATGCCAGACTCCCTGATCGGACGCGAATATTACCATCCGACAACACAGGGATCTGAATCTAAAATTAAACAAAGGATGGAAGAGATTGCAGCATGGTATAAACAGAAGGAGAAATCAAAATGAGATTAGAAGAAATCGTAGAATATTGTTTGTCTTATCCAGCCTCGTATGAGGATCACCCTTTTGGAGATGGTTGGACAGCTATACGCCACAAAAGAAACGAGAAGATCTTTGCGTTAATATTTGAAAAGGATGGTCATCTTTGCGTTAACTTGAAATGTGATCCTGATCGATCTGATTTCCTTCGAAACGCATTTGAAGAAGTTAAGCCCGGATATCATATGAGTAAAGAACATTGGAATACGATCATCTTAGATGGAAACCTTCCGAAGGATGATCTTCACGATATGCTAAAACATAGTTTTGACCTAACGAAACCCAAACGTAAAGAGAAAAAGTAACTCTTATAGATACGTTCAATGCAGGAACAATGGAATATATGATTCTCTTTTCTGGGATTTTAATGGAAAATTTCAATGTTTTGAGGTGGATTTTCATCAGAAGATGGTTGAGTGTATAAGTGAGTAACGTATTCAAAAGTGTATGTTAGTGTATGATGCCCGGGATATGAAAATTTAATTGGCTCGATAGGTCTTCATAAAGTCCAGCCACTGAGCTGGTCTTTTTTTGATCTTGTTTAACCATGGGATGGCAAACCTCTTACTGGATAATATTAATATACTATTAGGAGCCATTCCTGTAATGATGTAGGAGGAAGAGCGATTTGGCGCGCGATCGCGCCCCCCTTAGAGGGGCTCACCCGATCAGACTCGAAGGCCTGGGGTGACCGCCAGAGTAGGGTCCTAGAGCTGGAAGGCTGTCCTATCTAGGCGGCCCTTCGTCCTTGCGGTAGGTTACTGCCGCTCAGGCTCTCTCGATGGTCAGTTTGAACGAGTCGCCTGCTGAGGCGATGTGTTTCAGTCCGCTGGTGATGGTGCCGAGGTGGACGATTCCAGGCTCTGGGATCTCGTTGTTGTTCTCGTCATCAGCGAAGCAGAAGACGATGTCGTAGCTGGGTTGCCAGTAGGCGATCTGACCGACCGTGTAGGTCAGCATGGTTTCTGTGACGCCGCCGAGTTCGCGCGGTAACGGGCCCGGCTTTTCCCGTGCGAAGAGGTCGTACATGTCGAGGGTGAGCGGTAACAGACTTATGAGGTCACGGCCGGGGGCGGTGTCCTCGATCTCGCCGGTCGCTTCGCCGGCGGGCAGGGTAATAAGGACCTTCATGTGCATTCTCCTTCGTGTCGTCGTGAGGTGGGTCAGTTCGTTGAGCAGGCGGTGCCGACTTAGCCGCCCAAGATCGCGGGTTTGAGTATCCGGAACGCCTCATCGAGCAGCATATGCCGTTTCATGTTAGAAGTAAATATTTGCATAAGTATATTAAGTTTCCGGTTCTTTGTCGGGGTTAGACACAGTCGACTAAGCATTAAGAAATCAAAAAACGCTACTAAACTAGAGGGTTTCCGAACTCAACTCCAGAACCTGCTTCAACAACAATTAGTTTTTATTCAGCATTACGTTAAACAATACAAAATGCGAGACGTTATTTATTTCTCACTCTTTTCTAAATCAAATATTATAGCGTCGAAGGATCGTTGGCATAATTCACTCCCAAGTAATGCGCCTGGTTCAGCAGGGCCTCGTAATGCTCAGGCTTGGCTTCCAACGTATCGTATAAAAACTCGACCCGCGATTGGGACACGCCGCAGTAATCGGCAATACCCACATTGAGCAGATTGGTGATCGATTGCCCATAGTTACGCTTATGCATCTGCTCTTCTGTCATACCAGCAAGAGCGATCCACAATATCTGCTGATGAGGAAGTTTGTTCGCGCCGTAGGCAATCTCGTTGTTCATGACACGATCTACATATCCTTTCAACATGGCTGGCATATGATACCACCAGAGAGGAAACACAAAAGCTATAGCATCGTGCTTCTTCAATCGCTCCATCTCCGTTTCAACCTCAGGGGAGAACACCTGTTTCTCTTGGGTAAAGTCCGGTTCATCCATTTCACGAAGAATCGGGTCGAACCCAATCCCATACAAATCCAATATTTCATAACTGTGACCTGCCTTGGCAAGACCTTGTACAAAAAGATCAACTACCTGGAAGGTCAGGGAATTTTTTCTCGGGTGGGATACTACAACAAGTACATTCATCTTATCTTTCACTACCTTTCTGGATAACGGTTTTGTAGCCATAAATTAATGACTGATGCTATTATAAACAGGTATCAAAATATCTGGAAGTACGCACTTTGAGTATCTATAGGAAGAATAAAGTACCATAGGAACATTAAAGTACCCTAAATTGATGCCTTTAAATGGGCTTAAATAATGGAAATTGAGCAGCAAGAAGATTATGTTTTCACCTTGGATACAGCCTGATAATTATGGAGGGGTTAAAAAATGATGGAACATGGAAAAACGATCGCTCCAAAGAAATATAAAGTAGGCGTGGAAGCTGCCTTGGAAGTGATGGGCGGAAAATGGAAGCCTTTAATTATTTACCACTTGATGACCGGACGGAAACGCACGTCAGAGCTTCGAAGATTGATACCGGACATTACGCAGAAGATGCTGACTACACAGCTCAGAGGTCTGGAAAAGGACGAAATTGTGCAGCGCAAGGTATATTCGGAGATACCTCCCAAAGTGGAATATGAGTTAACGGACTACGGTTGGGGACTCAAGCCTGCTCTGGACCATCTGTGTTATTGGGGAGAGGATCATCTGGAGAAGGTGCACGGGGATAAGTTTAAGGTTTTGGAGGACTTCGATTATGAAGAGAAGGGGACGGGAAGGTGAATGGTGCAAAGCATGTGAAAGAGCCCGTCTCTATTCGTGTTGAAGGAGTTTTATCCTTTAACTAGGATTTAATATGCATCGTGCTAATGAAGGGATTGTTTCCTAAGAGGGGAATTGTCCCTTTTTTGCATGTCGCGAATTCGTAGTTGAAATGATCATTGAATGGAATGGAAGACCGATCTAATAAAAGATTGAAATCCAAAATTAGGTAGTTTTTAGGTAGTTTACTGTTGAGGTGAAGAACGAATGAATGGGAGGAATAGAAATGAGTGGGCAGCAGCGTACGATAGAACCGTTGAATCAAGGACGTCCAAGACTGAAGCAATTGATCATCCAGAATTTTCGCGGAATAGGCAATCATCCAGTCACAATTGAACTGGATAAGATTGTCGTTTTAGTAGGGCCAAACAATATTGGTAAAAGCTCCATTCTTCGGGCCTATGAGGTAGCAATGTCCGAGGGCTCCAATGAAGCAATTCTGCTGCAGGATGACTTTCCAGGTGTGTGGTACATCACGAGTCTCTCCCCATGATCGAGCTTCATACGGTTGTTCAGGATCATGCTCCTGGAGCGAGATGGATACATACGGATTCACTTACCCAAGAGAAGGTGGTCAAGGAGAGATGGACGTGGGCTGTTCCAGGTGCACCCAAGCGTCAAGGCTTCGATGTAGAAAAAAACATTTGGGCAGAAGATGCGGTTCGCCAACTATAATTAAACCTATGTACATATGTACAAAATACGGGTTTTGTGAATAAGTATGAGGCAAACCAATTAATAACCTAATCAACTCAAGTATTATTGTACTTGTACAGTGATGTCGGATGACAAGAATGTGTACCGTTCCCTCCCATAACCCTCTTTACAATTTTATCATATAACTAATAAAGGATGATCTTCAACAATTACTTGCAGCTCAAGCCAAAAACCCGCGCCCAGCGCGGGTTCCATTAGGCATATGTTCTTAGAGCCTCGTTGGTTGCACAAAAACTAAAATGAAAATAAACATTTCGATCTGATTGATGAAGCTATCGGCAGCTCTAATCAGCAAGATGGATTTCAGACGCTTAAAGCCGAGACATATGCAAGCAGTGTCTCAATACCACTGGCGATCCCTCCGCCGCCGAAAAAGCTTTGTCCCAGAGTACTCGCCTGATGTTGAATAGTCTCATTATTCATCGTTTCGAAGGTGATTTCTTTGAGCTGGGAGGCAGTGATCTCCATATTCCGGACATATACCCCTGCCCCCAATTCCTCCAGCCGGGCGGCGATGGCGAACTGATCCGCGCCCTGGGGCAGCAGCACCATGGGAACTCCGAACACCAAAGCTTCACAGACACTGTTATAGCCAGCATGCGAAATAAACACATCTGCTTCCCGGAGTATTTCCATTTGGGGAACAAAGCTTCGAATTTTCATGTTTTCCGGCGGCTCACCCAATAAAGAGAGATCCATGTTCCGTCCCACGGACATGACGATCTTCGCTTCGCTGTGCTTGAATGCCTCCATGCATTTCCGGTAAAATTCAGGCCGGTCTGTATAGATCGAGCCGAAGGAAATATAAATGAGAGGTAGTCCCCCCGCTTTCTTCCGCTCTTTCCGAAGGAGGGATTCCGGAGTTGCTCCCGGAAACTGCGGGCCCAGGAAGACAAATCGTTCATCGAAAGCGTCGGCATGGGGCTGAAATGCCTTGGACGTGTACACCAGATTCAACTCTTCATTGCCGCTGAACGCGTCGATCAGGCCGAAGCCGTGAATGTGGTGCCTCTGCGCGATTTCCTTGGCAGCCCGGTCCAGTTCGCTGACTGACACCTTCTCCTTGTAATCTTTTTCTTTTATCTTAAAAACATTGTGAATCAGGAAATCTGGATCCCGTTCGAGTAGCTTGTGGTTGATCGCGAAAGTAAGAATATAGCAGGCAATCGGCAGTTCCAGCAGTTCCCCGATTTGTTTTCCCCAGAAGGCGTCGCAATCCCGCAAAATATAGTCTGGTGGATCGGCTATGACTTCATGCAGAATGGCATTCATCACGGTTTTACTTTTGCCGATGACTCCCGGTACGAGATATTCAAGCATCATTCGCGGATTACTCAGATAGATTCCCGGGTCATTGTCGGTGAATAATCCCTGCATATCGCCGTAGCTTCGAAACGTAACATCGTATTCCTGCAGAAGCTCCCTGTAGGCCTCGTCGGAATAGTAAATCACTTCTTCTCCCCTTGCCAGAAGTTCCGCCACCAGAGGCAATGTCGGCTTTACGTGACTGAAAAAGGGAAGACTGAATATCATCACTTTAGCCATGATTCCGATCCTCCGTCCGTTTGTTTGATTACAAGCTTTATGGACAACCCGCGCTCTGAAGTACTTGTCCGTTCAAAAAGGCGAAAATACCGTCCACCGCAAGTTTCGCCCCTCCGGAATTCCGTATCGCCTGCCCGGCCTCCTGACACGATTTGCGATAACGCGGATCGTCGAGAACTTTCCGCGTCATGTCAGCAATATCTTCCGGGGTACAGTCCCGGCTACTTCTCGCCACTCCCGCTCCGATCTCCTCAACGCGTCCTGAAACGGCAAATTGATCCGCCGCTTGAGGAAACATCACCATCGGCACATGATGATACAACGCTTCGTTTGTGCTGTTATGGCCGCCATGAGTGATAAACACATCAGCCATTTGCAACAGGCGGATCTGAGGCATATAGGATCTGACGGTAAAGTTGCCGGGAAGAGCACCCAGATCTGCCGTGTTAATCCGCTGCCCGGTGGACATTACAACCCGCCACCCGTTATCCCTGAACGCATCGATACATTTGGTGTAGAAAGGCAGGCAGTCATTGTACACGGTTCCCATGGATATGTAGACCAGCGTCCCGGAAGACGTTAGTTCATGGAAGTTGTCCCCGTCTTCCTCTTCTTTGCGGATGGATGGTCCCAGAAACAGATAATCGGGACCGAATGTATTTGCGTACGGCTGAAATTCCCGGGAGGTAAAGACAAGATTGAACTCATCAGCTCCCGAAAAGGCGTCAATCGCTTTGTATTCCACCGAGTAAGGACGGGAAAGCTCACGGGCGCAAGCATTCAGAACTTCGCTGAACCGTGTTCCTTCAACAGGCAGAGTGAATTGTCCCGCCGGGTTGCCGAGCACGTTCCGGACAAAAAACTCGGTGTGCTGGTCCATAATTGCTTCATTTAAGGCAATCGTCGTAATGTAGCAGATCACGGGAACGTCCAGCATGACGCCGATCATCTTCCCCCAGTAGGACTCACAATCCCGGATAATATAGTCGGGGTCGTCTTCCATGACACGTTCAATCAGTAGGTTCGTCATCCGTTGGTATTTGTCCAGCTTGTGCGGAACCAGTAGCTTCAGGATTTCTATGGGGTCCGTGGAACGGATCGGAATCTCCTCATCAAGCAATCCGATTACATCACCGTAGCTGCGGCAGACGACGCCTTCCATACGGATGAATTTCATATAGGGATCGGCCGTATAGTAATAGACCTGCTCCCCTCTGTCCACGAGCTCTTTCACCAGGGTCACCGTCGGATTGACATGCCCGAAATACGGATAACTGAACACTGCGACTTTTCCCATGAGGCCACGACCTTTCATTAAAAAATACTTCAAGGCCCTCGGGCGCAGATTTGTGCCAGCGCCCGAGGGCCTTGATCAATCGCTGCTCCGTCTACTACAGGATTCCGCGTACGGAATCGCCGGAGAGCTCCTTCTTCAGCTCCTCCGCGTCCGCCTCAAACGGAAGTGCGATATCTATCCTGAGAGAAGATCCCATATGTCTGACATAAAAACAAATGCCATAATGTGCTGCAGTCTCCTCGTAGGACGAAACATCATCCGGACTCCAACTGGCAGTTGCTTCTTCCTGCATGGCGCCAAAATAATTCAGCAGGACTGCCTTGCCAGTCGAGTCCATATCCAGAGCTGCGAAGTTGATGTGGTGCGCCGCGGCGGCTTGCGTCAGCTCCCTGATCCGACTCAGGATGATTTCGGCCGGTTCGCCGGCGTTCAGGACCACGGGGATATAATCGATAAAGTTGCCGGCAAGATGATAAAAGGTATGACCGCCGTACCTTCTGCCGCCGCTGACCAGTTGAACGGACAACTGCTCCATCTGAAGGAAGTCCCGTCCAAACGCAGCCAGCACTTCAAGCACCGTATGCCATCCTTCTTCGGGAAGGTCGCCCGCCAGAGGGATTTCCAGCTCGATGACGGTCGGATGGCTTCTTGGGAAAGTATTCACCTTGCTCTCCAGCTCGAAGAGGTTATGACGGAATGCCGGCAGCTCGAACCGGTTCTCCAGCTCTGCTAGACTGATTCCTTGGGGTCCCTCGTCCAGGAGACGGACATAATCGCGGTATCCCGTGCCCGGATTTCCGCCCCCGCTGAACGGAGAAGAAGCGTCCGAAAGACTCAGGGTTTCCGCGATCAGGCTGCAGCTCAGTCCGTCCGACAGCGAATGATGGGACGCATACACCAGGACCCTCTCTCCAGAAACTCCATTCTCGATCAGTACCATCCGATATAATAAGCTGCCTGGAATGTCATAATCAAAGCGGCCGTTATACACTTCCCGGATCATCTGCTTCATCTTCTCTTCTGCTGCAGGACCGTCCAGTCGGATAAAAGGCAGCGGAAGAAGGTTTGGTCGTTCATGGAGGCTCCAGGTTCTGTCCCCCTCCCCTGAAAGAAAGCATCTAAGCATTTCCTGATCACGGACAAGGTTCAACACCGCAGTCGCGATGTCTTCCCTGCTTCTTTCCGTAGAAACAGGAATTACGGCTCCGACATTCTCGGAACGCCCCAGATGCATGGACTGAATGGCGGTAACTGGAATTTTCCCGATTACCGGGTTTTCACCCAAATCACGTGCGTAGACTTGCTGCTGCACAGCAAGATGGTGAAGCAGGTCGGACAACTCCTTCATCTCTCCGGATTCCGCCTGCATTTTCTCTTGCAAGTCTCTTGGCTCTGGTTGTGGTTCAGTGACTACCTTTCCCTGACTGGAGCGTTGAAGCAGCAATTCGCCTAGGGCAGCAGCCGATTGCCGGACGAGCAGATCCCTGACATCCACGGAGATTCCTTTCCTCTTAAGAAGAAACACGGCCTTCATGGCCGAGATGGAATCTCCCCCAAGTTCATTGAAAGAATTCTCCGCCCCGATGCCCTTTTTCTCAAGCACTTCCTCGAACACCTCGATCACAAGCGCTTCCTGCTCGCTTACCGGGTGGCGGAAGCCGCTGCCGGTCTCCACGGATTGCGGCAGTTTGTTCAGCGCCGCTGCATCCACTTTGCCATGAGGTGTCAAAGGTAGAGCTTCCAGCTTCATGAACACAGAAGGGATCATGTAGTCGGGAAGCATTTCCGACAGCATGCGTTTCATCTCCCTCGGCTGCGGCGCCGTATCCCCACTGTAATAGGCAATCAGCGTTCCGTGACCTTCCTGTTGCCGCTTTAACAGAACTGATGCGCTTTTTACACCATTCAGCTGAAGCAGACGAGCTTCGACCTCGCCCGGTTCCACCCGGTAGCCTCTGATTTTCAGCTGGCTGTCCATTCTGCCTTGATAGACCAGACTGCCGTCGGGAAGTCGCTTCGCCAGATCCCCGGTCCGGTACATTCTCTCGAATCCCGGTATATTGGAGGAGACGAACTGCCGGGCGGTCATCTCCGGCTGATTAAGATATTCTCTGGCCAGACCAACCCCTGCAATGCAAAGCTCGCCGGTTACACCGACCGGAAGCGGATTTAACCCGGCATCCACTATGCAGATCCTGCTGTTTGAAATAGGGAACCCGATCGGCAATTTATGCGGGAGGTTCAATTCATCATATTCCCACATCGCAGCGCATACGGACGCTTCCGTTGGGCCGTATGCATTGATGCACTGCATATGCCGTCCCCACTCCCCGAGCATGGTGGCCGAAGGCTCGGACCCCGCCGTAATGACAAGCCGCAGACTCTGAAGTTTATCGGGCTGCAACCGTTCCATGTAAGAAGGCGGGAACGTCGCGACCGTGATCCCCATCTGGTTCGCGTAGCGCTCGAACCATTCCGGATCTCCTATGGTATCCTTCGTTGCCAGGCACAGTGCGCCGCCTGACGTAAGCGCCATCGCGAATTCCCATACGGAGGCGTCGAAAGAGCAGGGAGCAAACTGCAGAATCCGGTCTTTCGGTCCAATCCCAAGCTTAGTGCGGAATACTTCCGGCAAATTGGCCACTCCCGCGTGTTCCAATGCCACACCTTTAGGTCTTCCGGTCGTACCGGAGGTATATATGATATAAGCCCGATCATCTAGTTGCGGCTTGCGCGCCGGAACATTTCCGCCTTCCTCCGGAAGCTCCACCGCACCTGTTAAGACGGTTCTTCCCATGAAACCGATGTTCCGCTCCTCGGAATCGTTCGTGATCAGCAAGGCCGCTCCGCTGTCCTGAAGCATGTACTGAATTCGTTCCACCGGAAAGGATGGATCTACAGGAAGATAAACCGCTCCCGCCTTCAATACGGCGAGGAAACAGATGATCATTTCGAAAGACCGTTCCAGCTTGATGGCCACGACATCATCAAAGCCGATGCCGTTATGTTCCAGCCAAGCTGCCCAGCGACCGGATAAGGCATCTAGCTCCCCATAGGTCAGGTGTGCTTCCCCGAACCGCAAGGCTTCCCGGTTTGAATGCAGTTTCACCTGTTCCGCAAACTGCTCGGGCAGGGTAAGCTTCGGCACATCCATTCCTGTGGAAGCGTGGAAGCCGGCGATTTGCCGATGCAGCTCTTCCGCAGGCAGCAGGGTAATGGAATCCAGTCGCTTCCCGGGTTCTTCAATGACGGATTGTATTATATGCATGAAATAAGCAACGAATCGCTCTGCCGTCTCTTTCAGGAACAGACTGGTGCTATACTCCAAGTCGAAATACAGCACCCCGTCGCCTCCTTCGAAGCCGGCGAGGGTAAGATCAAATTTCGAAATGGTCTGCTCAAACCCGCAGTGTGTGAAATGAAGTCCCCGGAAGTCAAAGCGGTTCTCCGGCATGTTCTGCAGCACGAACATGACGTCAAACAGAGGATTTCGGCCGGTATCCCGGCTGTAATCCAGCTTGCTCGCAAGCTCTTCGTATTGAAAGGCCTGGTTCTCGAAGGCTCCAAGCGCACTCTTCTTGACCTGTGCCAGAAGCTGGGTGAAATCGAGCTGTGGTGACACTGTGTTTTTAAGCGGTACGACATTAACGAACATACCCATCGTCTCTTCCAGCTCCGCCTGCATGCGGCCCGAAACCGGCGAGCCGACAACCAGTTCCTCCTGACCCGATATTTTGGATAGCATGAGACTGTAAGCCGACAACAACAGCATAAACAAAGTAACGCCATGTACGGCGGCCAGCTTCTTCAAAGAAGCCGTAGTGGCAGCATCGACAGTAAAGGAAATCCGCGCCCCTTCAAAATTCTTAAACCTCGGCCTAGGAAGATCATACGGCAAATCCAATACAGGAACCCCATTCTCAAACTGCTTCAGCCAGTATTGCTCCTGGGCCTGAAATTCGTTATGATCCCGTCTTCCCTGCTGCGATACCGAGAAATCCTTATAATGTAACGATATTTCAGGAAGCTTGTCACCGTTGTATAGTGCCGCAAGCTCGTTGATGAAGATTCCCACGGAGGCCCCATCGGCAACGATATGATGAATATCGATCAAGAGGAGGTGCTTCCGCTCCTCCATCCGCGCAGCGCCGATGCGAAACAGTGGACGTGCTCCAAGGTCGAAGGGGCGCACGAAATTTCGGATTGCCTCCTCCGTATTTGTGGGAGGTTCTTCGGTATAGTCCAGGGTAAAGGAACTGTCGGTATGCACCACCTGAACCGGCTCGCCGTTCACCATCTCAAAAGACGTTCGAAGAATCTCATGCCGGGCCGTCAGCATATTAATCGCAAGTTCAAGTCTTTCTCTATCCAGGTCCCCGTCGATTATCAGCGCCTCCGGCATATTGTATGCGGTCGAATGCGGATCATGGCAAAACAAGGCATACATTCGTTTTTGCGCGGAAGACAACGGATACCAGGCTGCCGGTTCCGCCGGAGTCACTGCGTGATAAGACTTCGACCCTTTCTCAACGATCGCTGCCGCCAACGCCCTGACGGTCTGTTTCTCGAAGATGTCATCGATACCGATATTCACACCAAACACTTTTTGGATTCTGGACATCAGCATCGTCGCTTTCAGCGAGTGCCCCCCGACGTCAAAGAAACTTTCTTCGGCAGACACCCGTTTGATCTGCAGGACGTCCGAGAAGATTTCGCACAATTGCTGCTCCATTTCATTTGCCGGTTCACTGAATTCCACATCGAGATCGGCAGGTTCCTCAAGCGAAAGGAGCGCTTTCTTGTCCGTCTTCCCGTTCTCGGATAGAGGCATCCGGTCGACCCGGTAGTAACGGGCAAGCTGCATGTAGTGCGGCAGCTCATCGGCCATGTAAGCCCTTATTTCCTTTGCCTGCACCACTTCACATTGAAGATAGGCGGCAAGCCGGGACGGAATGCCATCTTCTTCTATGCACAGAACGGCTGCCGCCTGAATCCCCGGATAAGCCATAAGGCGCTGCTCGATCTCTGAAAGCTCGATCCGGTACCCTCTCAGCTTGACCTGGGTATCCTTCCGGCCCAGACAGCAGATTTCACCGTCCTCCGTCCATTTTGCCAAGTCTCCCGTTCTATACATCCGTTCTCCAGGGATGAACGGATGGGGAATAAACGCCTCCGCGGTTAATTCCGGACGGTTAAGGTAGCCAACTGCCAGACCGTGACCAGACAAACAGAGCTCACCGGTGATGCCGGTCGGCACCGGCTCAAGCCGCTCATCGAGAATATAGGCGTTCATATTGGCAATCGGACGGCCGATTGCAATTTCCGCATATTCTCCTACATTTCTTTTGAAAGCGGCGACTATACTGGCTTCGGTAGGACCGTATTCGTTCACGATTTCGACCCCGGGAAGCCTTCTCCGGCTTTCCCCGATCAAGGATGGTGCCAACCGCTCTCCAGCCAATGTAATAATCCGAAGGGAGGCTCCGTCTTCCGTGTTCATCTGCTCCAGCAGCAGCTGGTACAGGGCGGGAACGCATATAAAATGCGTGATCCGATGGACATGGATCAGCTGCTTCAGGCGAAGCGGATCTTTCACCTGACTTTCGGTCGGCAGGAACAGGCTGGCTCCCGAGACAAGCGGAGTGAAGAAACCGGTCATGAAGCCGTCAAATGAATAGGAGAAGAGTTGGATCGTCCGGTCCTGAGAATTCAGGCGGTATTCGTTCCTTCTCCAGGAGATGGAGTTCGCCAATCCCACATGCCGGACAACCACGCCTTTGGGTTTTCCGGTCGTACCGGAAGTATAGATGATATATGCCGCCGTTCCACTGATTGCCCTGCCAAGGTTTGCCCCGCTTTCCTTTTCGGCATTCAGGGATTCGCATTCGAGCACCCTTTCCACGCCGGCGAAGACGGGCTTCTCTATATATCGCGAATGCGTAATCAGTTGGATTACAGAGGCGTCCTCCAGCATGAAATGGATGCGGTCGTCCGGGGTCTGGATATCAATCGGCAGAACACATCCGCCCGCATTCAATACGGCCAGCACCGCAACCGCCGCCTCCATGCTACGCTCCAGATACAGCGCGATGACCTGTCCGGGCTTTGTTCCGCTCTTGACCAGAGCCTTGGCCCACCGATTGACCACTTCATTCAGTTCAAGGTAGCTCATGGTCTGCTCAGGGGTAATGACTGCGATTGCTTCCGGTGTGCGAAGGACCTGTTCCTCGAACAGCTCCATAATATTTGATACACCAGGAAGACTTGCACCGGAGGCATACTCGGTCAGCAGCCTGTGGCGTTCATCGACAGACAGCCAACCGCTCTCCTTCACTGGACAGTTGGGAAGAGCGGTCAGCTCGCCGAGCATGTAGATGTACTGTCTGGCGAAGCTTTCCACCGCCTGTCCGGAGAAGAATCGGCTTGATCCGGCAATGATGCCTTGAATAACACCCTTTTCACGGCTGAATTCAACGAACAGACCGCTGGTGTGTTCCTCCGGGTTCGACTCACCGTGAAGCTCCTTCATCGCAAAACGGAGGTGTTTCAAAAAAGAATAATCCCGGTCATGAATCACCTTCATATCCTGTACAACCTTCTCAATGGGATAATTCCCATTGCTGTATGCCGCTTCATAGGTGGCTTTGACCTCGTAGAGCCATTCCCGGAAAGACCGATCCCCCGGCGGCTGATCAATAAGAGGGATCCAGGAAGAACCGCTTGAAGCCAAAGCCTGTTGAGCTGGAAGCTTGCGCTGTGGACAGGCTACCGTAATCGATTCGCTGCCCGTATGCTTGTACACCATGCATTTAAATGCGGAGAGCATTATCAGATACAGCGCATCTGCCGACGCTCTGCTCATCTTCTGCAGACGCTCATCCAGATCCTCAGGTACTTCGAAAGCGGCCTGATAGACAACAGGGCCTTCAGCTGGATGTGCGGAAGAGAGCGTAAGCAGCGTTTCTTCTTCTTTCAACTCCAGCATTTTTTTGACCCAATGCTTCTTTTGTCTTCTCATCTCCTGAACGGAGGGACTGCCCTCCGGAATAACGTCGTCCGTCTTCATTCGTTCTTCTCCCCCTTGGCACATGGCTCAAAAATGAAATTCAATGGCGGTTCCGGTTTTTTTCATCCCATCGGTAGCTTCTTCAAGCGCAATCTCACTCAGCGGAATTTCGGGATTATCGGCGATCCGGCAAAGAACGGCGATAAAGCAGGCAAGCACATCCTCCAGTTCCAGTTCATCAAAAACCGTCCGGTTGTAGACAAAACGAATCAGAATCTCCTCCTGCGGTTCTACAATGACGTTAAAATCATAGTTGGTATGTTCAAACCATTCGTATCCCGCCATTTCCAGCCCCCGGGGAAGATCGAGTTGCAGCGGGTAATTCTCAAAGACAAGCACATGATCGAGACCGACGCCCCCTCCCGCATTCTGGATAGCCGACAGAGGAAGATACGAATTGGGCTCCCTGTCCAGCATATCTCTTTGAAGGCCCAGCGCCAGTTCGAGAAAGGTCTGAGCACCGGCCTTTACCCGTACGGGGACCGTGTTGATGAATAGCCCCATCATTTCGTCGATATCCTTCACTTCTGGACTTCTCCCGGATACAACCGCGCCGAACACCACGTCATCGGTATCGTTCAGCTTGTGCAGCACCGTTCCCCAGGCGGCCTGAATCAGAATATTCAGCGTAACACTCCGTTCCGCGGACAGCTTAATCAGCCTATCCCGAAGATCATCGGCCAGAGTACGGGTCAGCTCGCCATGATCATAGGAGCTTTCACCTTCATCAATATCCCTCGGCAGCAGAGGGGCTCCCCTATAGCCTGACAAATATGACCTCCAGTATCCCTCAGCGGCTGTCCGGTCTCTGCTCTCGACCCATCTTATATACTCGCCGTAAGCGGGTGCATGAATCATTCGCGGCTGATCTCCCGAGTCCAGAGCAGAGTACAGACTAAGCAGCTCCCGCATAATCATGCCGACGCTCCAGCCGTCGAGGAGAATATGATGGAAGCTCCAAACTATGCAGTATTCTTCCTCATCGGTCCGGATCAGTGAGACCCGCAGGGGTATATCGCCCAGCAGATCAAAGCGTTTGTCCCTGTCCTGCGTTAAGTAAAGGTTCAGTTCTCGCGTTCCGCCCCTCTCTCCGGCTACCGTCCAATCCTCGTAACGGAAAGGAACATCCCAGGATTCCGCCACCGTCTGCAATGGACGCTCCAGACGCCAAACCGCAAAGCTCGTGCGAAGGATGTCATGCCGGTCCGACACAGTCTGGAAGCAGCGCTTGAGCAATTCTGGGTTCATCGGTCCCCTGAAGCGGATGACGCACTGCTCAAAGTAAGCTTCCGAATCCGGGTAGCGCAGGTGATGAAACAGCATGCTCTCCTGCATCGGGGACAGCGGATACACCTTCTGAATATCGGCCCGGGAATCTGCCATTAAGGCAGTAAGCTCCCCGGGAGGCACGAGGTCGCAGTATTCCGGCGCAGGCCCCATAAGTCCGGTCTGCCCACAGTATGAGATGACCCTATCAATCCCGGAAAGAAAACCTTGCAGGAAACGCTGTATTGTCCCCTCACCATACTCGAATCTGTTATACTCCACCTCAACGGTCAACCGATTATCGGTGAGAAGCGCGTTGACTGCGATGGAGAATGGCCGTTCCGAATCCGGACTTTCCGTTCCATTCAAGGGAAGCTCGGCCAATCTGAACAGATCGCGGTAGGCTTCGTCATTCATCTCCCCGAGATAATTAAAGCTAATGGCGGGACGAATGCATAGTGCCTCCCTGCCTTCGCCGGGCTCTTCCTGCAGCAAATATTTGAGCACATTATAGCCCGCACCCCTGTGAGGAATCCCGCGCAGCGCATGGTTCAGGAGCACGGCATACTGATCAGGAGCTCCTGCGGCGGCGGTGTCAAGATACACGGGATAATGAGAGGTGAACCAGCCCACAGTCCGTGAATAATCGGGATGACCGCCGAACGGCTCTCTTCCGTGCCCTTCCATATTAATCCAGGCTCCGTCCATAATGCCCAGGTTGCCCAAGGTGTGGCCCAGTGCCGCTAGAAGCAGGACGGCCGTGTCAGAACGGTAGTGTCCCTTTGCCACATCAAGCAGTGCGGATGTGGCCGTTCCCGTTAAATTTAGGCTGCGGGCAACCGCATCCCGCACCGTACCATTACCGACATCCGTGTCTTTGGGAATGAGCGAAGCGGGCAGAAGGGATTGCTTCTCCCAGTACTGCAATTCACGGGTCTGCAACCCGCTTGAAGCATAATCAATCAGCGCTTTGGTATACAATTTGTAAGAGTCCGTTTTCACCGGCAGCTTCGGCTCGATTCCCTGCCGGAGCGCCGAGTAGATGTCGTGAAAGTCATCCAGTAGAATTCCCCACGAAACCGCGTCGATCACGAGGTGATGGATCACAAGGGTCACTTCATCTGCGTCTTTACTTCTGAATAGCCCGGCCTGAACTAGTGGCCCGTTCTCCAGATTAATGGACCGGTGCATATCCAGAATCATCCGGTCGCGTGCCGTGCCTGCTGCCTCCACACCCATATCGGTTCCATCCACGAACCGGTAGGCGAAGGCCTGCTGTTCCGCTCCATTGCAGTACTGCTTGATCCCGCCGCCGGAAGCTCTGACGTATGACATTCTCAGCGCGTCATGGTAATGCACCAGCAGGGCTAGCGTTTCCTTGACCTTGAGCCCGTCAAACCGTACGGTTCCAGCCAGCGTCAAGCTCTGGTTCCAGTGATTCATCTCCGCGAAATGCTGGTCGAAAAACCACTGTTGAATCGGGGCCAGGGGAACCTCACCCTCCAGTGAAAGCTGTTCCAGCGCCGCTGTCCTTTCGCTAAGACGGACAGCAAGCCGTGATATTCTCCGGACGGTCTGTCCGCGCAGAATATCGCCGACCTCCAGCCGAATGTCCCTTTTTTTCAATTGTGCTGAAATCTGTATGGCTTTGATCGAATCTCCGCCCAGCCTGATAAACTCCTCGTCGATATGGGCATCCGGGACTCTGAGAATGTCACGCCAGACTTCCATCAGCTCCGCTTCGAGGGAATGCTCTTGGAAGGCGGGTTCGTTTCCACCACCTGGCTTGCGCGCTGATTCTGGCAGCTTCCTATAGTCCACCTTGCCATTTGCAGACAGTGGAAGCCGGTCCATCCGGATGTATTCTGCAGGAAGCATGTACGAAGGAATCTTCGCGGAAAGGTAAGCATCCAGCCCTTCAGCCTCCAACTCATCTTCCGCTGTATAGTAGGCGCAAAGGCGTTTCTCACCGCTTGCTCTCGTTTTGGCAGCTACCGCTGCCTCACGGATGTGAGGATGACCCAGCAGAAGGTTCTGGATTTCACCGGTTTCGATGCGATAGCCCCTGATCTTGACCTGCTCATCCAATCTGCCCATATACGCCATGCCGCCCTCGGGCAGCCAGCGGACCAGATCGCCGGTTCTGTACACTCTCCGCGGCTCTCCAAACATTCCGGCGACAAATTTCTCATTCGTCAACTCAGGACGGTTCAAATACCCGCGGGCTACACCGGCTCCGGCGATGCATAGCTCACCCGGAAGATGCTTGGCCTGAAGTCTGCCCGAAGAGTCGGCTATATAGAGCCTTATATTGTCGATCGGCAAGCCGATCGGCACTTGATTTCGCACATCCCTTGGCTCATACCGTTTGATCATGCAGCCTACTACGGTTTCCGTAGGTCCGTATTCGTTGTACACTTCGGTGTCGGGGCCGAAGAGACGCACAATTTCCGCGGCAGCGGTCGTCTCCAATGCTTCTCCGCCGACAATAAAACGTCTCAGGCCAGAACGTTCCGTCTTGTATAAGTGGAGCAGCTTCAGATGGGAAGGCGTCAATTTGATGATCCCCGCCTCGCCATCCTCAATGATCCGCCCAAGCGCCGTCTCCACATTTTCCGGGTAGATCACTATCCGGTTGCCGGACAGCAGCGGTGTAAACATCGAGGTGACTGTCAGATCAAATGATATGGAGGAATACAGAGAAAAAGTGAGTTCTTCGCCTCGCACATACATCTGATCGGCCCACCAGATATAATGGGTCAGACCCCTATGCTCGACCATCACCCCTTTGGGCTTGCCTGTTGAACCGGAAGTATAAATGATATAGGCTAGATTGTCCGCACTGGCTGCGGGCTCCGGATTGTCGACCGGCCCACTGCTTTCGGAAATGCCATCCGTTGCCCTGATAATATCCCCTTTGTATCCGGTCAATTCTTCGTATTCTCCATCCGTGATCACCCATTGCGCTCCGCTGTCGGACAAAATATAGGCGATCCGCTCTTTCGGGTAGGAAGGATCGATCGGTACGTAGCAACCGCCGGCTTTCCAAATTCCGAGTATCGCCGCGATCAACTCCGGGGATCGGCGCATCACAAGTCCAACCGCGGCATCCGGTCCGACTTCCTTATTCTTCAAAAGGGACGCCAGACGGTTCGCGTCAGCGTTCAGCTGGGCGTAGGTGAGATGCTCTCCTTCACACGAGATCGCGATGGCCAGCGGCGTTCGCAGCGCCTGCTCCTCGAACAGCCTGAACACCGGCTTGTTCTCTGGATATTGGGCTGCTGTGTCATTGAATCCGTGCTGGAGTTGCTCCCTCTCCACCGGAGACAACAGTCCGATCTCGGACAACGGAATATATGGATTCGCGGCAACCGTACCAAGTATCGTGAGCAAATGACCGCCCATAGCTTCAATCGAGGCGGGATGGAACAATGCCGTGCAGTACTCCAAATGTAGGCTCATTCCGTCTGGCGTCTCCACCGCTTCCAGAGTCAGATCGAACTTGGCGGTGCGGCTTTTGCATTCCGCCGCTGTAAAGACGGCGCTGCCGCCCGCCATGGTCAGCGGTTCAAGCGCTTCATGCTGAAATACATACATCACATCAAACAGCGGATTCCGGCTCATATCCCGGTCATCGTTCAGTCGGGGAAGCAACCGCTCCAGCGGGAACTCCTGATGCTCGAACGCTTGAATCGAGCCGGCCTGCACCGCTTGAACCAGCTCGGCGAACACATTGTCCGGGGATACGCGATTCCGGAGAGGAATCGTATGGACGAACATGCCGGGAACGCGCTCAATATCGGGATGGACCCGCCCGGATACCGACGTTCCGACCATGATGTCCTCCTGATTGGCGTATTTGGACAGCAGCACGCAATAAGCGGCCAGCAAATAGTTGTACATGGTAATCCCGTTAGTCGAGGCGAATTCCCTGATGCTCTTCAGTGATTCATGGGCAAGACTGAAGGAATAGCGTTCTCCTTCAAAACTGCGGACAGCGGGCCGAGGGTAATCCGTCGTCCAATCAAGCCGGGGGATGTCGCCTTGAAGCTGACGGCTCCAGTATTTTTCCCCTTCCCGCATGTAACCGGCTCCGATTCTACCAAGCTGCCACTGGGTGTAATCCTTGAAATGAATCTTCATATCCGGCAGGCTTTCCCCTGAATACACCCGGATCAGTTCATCAAAGATCATATTGGCCGATATCCCGTCCGCAATCATATGATGCATGTCCAGAAGCAGATATTGCCTGCCGCCTGTCTCCTCTCGCCACGCTTCTATCCGCAATAAAGGCGCAGACTCCAGATCAAATGGCTTGACAGTGTCCAAAATCGACGCCACGTCCCCTGAACGAACCAGTGTATGGACGACAATGTCGATGGATAGTTCTGCATGAATCTGTTGTACAGGTTCATTGTTCTCTAGGTGAAAGGAAGTCCGCAGGCTTTCGTGCCTTTGGATCAATTCATTGGCGGCCTGCTTCAAGCGATTGAGGTCCAGCTCCCCTTCAACTGTAATCAGGCCGGTGACATTGTACGCCGTTCCGGCGCCGCCAAGCTGCTCAACTGCGAATATGGAACGCTGCGCCGCGGACTGCGGATAGTATGTTGCCATTTCCGCCTTTGGAATCTGCGCGGCTCCGGTTTTCGGTTTGTTGTCCAATACTTCGGCCAATTCCGCGATCGTCGTATGCTGGAACAGCAGGCTTAATGGAATCACACTGCCGAGCTCAGCCTGCAGCTTGGCGGCAATAATGGTGGCGGCAAGCGAATTGCCACCCAGTTCAAAAAAATGATCGGTTATACCGATATACCTGCGCTTTAAAACATCCTGCCACAATCGGTGCAGCAGCTTCTCCATGTCTGTAACGGGAACGGCGGGAGATTTGACCGGCTCGGCGTTTACAGTGGGCAACGATTCATAATCCACACCTCCGGATTTCTTGGGCAAAGGTCCTGAGACTTTTACCCAGCCGGACGGAATTAGTGAATCCGGCAACACCGAAGCCGCGTATTCTCGTATTTTTCGATCATCCGGTTCATTCCCGCTAACTGCTTCATAGTAAGCAACCAGCCGAACAGCGCCATGGACGTCAGACTCAAGCGCAACCGCAACGGCAGAAATCCACGGAAGCCGCTCCAGTTGAGCCTCCAACTGATCGAGATGTACGCGGAAGCCGCTTACACAGACAAGCCGCTCCATACGGCCAAGCAGGCGAATGTGTCCTTCTGCCCCGCGCACCGCCGCTATTTCTGTGGCATGTCCTTCACTGGTTTCTCCGTCTGCCCTCAAGTATAATCGGCCCGGAACCCCCGGCAGACAGGGAACGCCGGTTCCGTCCGCTACGAAGCCGGTTCCGTCCAAGTCGAACGTTTCGTCGAGCAACCCTGGCAGCGGAAGCTCCAGTATTCCGCATTCTGTTTCCGTAGAATCAGGCAATCCATACAGCCGGAGCTCCTTCCCGTCATCGGCAAAAATGTCTTCAAGCAGACGGCAGTAGGTAATCAGCCAGGCATCTGCGTCTTCATCGGCGCATACACCGTTCTCATAGTCCAATTCGAGAACTAGTTCCCGCTCCAGATCCAGAACATTCAGGCTTACAGGGTATTTGACTGCATTCGCCGGAGCAGACTCCAGCGTCACTTCCAGATCTCCGAACTGAAATACCGAAGGCTTGTCAAAGTTAAAAATCGTGCTGATGGACGGAAGAAACACCGCCGCCCCCTTTATGCCTAGTTCTTTGACGATATCTGCGTATGAGCACTGCTGATGATCCAACATTTCAAGCAGCTCTTTCTTCATCAGGGACAGGTATGAGGCAAAGCTTGCTGATTTCGGGAGCTTGCTTGAAAAAGGAAGCAGATTAACACACTGGCCGACCAAATGCGCGGCGCCCATCTGGAGCTGGCCGGATGTCGGAATGCCGATCGTGATATCCTGAAGACCCGAAATTCTGGATAACAAGACATTATAGGTTGCGAGCATGAGCATGTACAACGAAGTTCCGTTTTGTCTGCAATATGCTTTCAGATCTGCGGTCAACCGCGAATCGATAACCTTACGGATTCTTCTTCCCAGTCGCGCGGATGTATTGCCCAGACCGTTCGATGCGGGAAAGATCAAATCCGTAACGGGAGCTGACAGCTTGGCGGACCAGTACTCCCGGGCACGGAGTGATTCCTCTGAAGAAATCCGGCGCTGCCATTCCGCGAAAGCAGAGAACGGTACAGCTTCCGCTACCCGGTAGCGGTCCTGCTCCGTGTAGTGTCCGGAAATTTCCTCCAAAATCCGGATAAATGACCATCCGTCTGCCACGATATGATGCGCCTGAACAACAAACAGATGATCTTGCTTGCCGACATGAAGCAGTCCGAACCGGATTAATGGGTCCGTTGACAAATCGAAGGCTTCCGCCGTTTCTGGCAGCAAGGGGGTCGGAAGCTCACCGGACCTATCATCCACATCGGCTTCATAGAGCGCGTATCGCGAAAGAACGTCTCCAAAAGGCTCCGTATATTGAACGCCTCCGTCTTCGGCGAACCGCGTTCTCAGCATGCCGTGTCTTCGAATCACTTGATGTATAGCAGTCTGCAGCCGGCCCGCATTCACGTTTCCCCGCAGTCTCAGAATGGCCGTTTCCGTGTAGGCCGCCGATATCCCCGGCTTCATCCGCGAGACGAACCAAAGCTGCCGTTGTTCTTCCGTAAGCGGCAAGATCTGGGTCTCCATGGAGTCTTTGGACTCCTCCGGATGTTCCTGTCCGCTTCCAGGTGAAGGCGACGGCGGAAGAAAACCTGCATTCCGCAGCTCTTCTATGCTGGCTTTGACAGCACCGATAATCCTCTCAACGTCCCCCATCGTATGTGCGGTTGACAGAAAGCAGTTCCGGCCTTCCCAGATATAAACGCCCTTTTCAATCAACAAATAATAAAGCAGCTCCAAATCGGTCTTTTGGACAAACCGGAATAAAGAGCCGAAACGGGCAATGTGAAGCGGCAGCTGTTCTTTTTTAAAATAAACGTTAAGGGTATCGACCAGTACAGCCGTCTTCCGGTTCACTTCCTCCTGCAGGGCGGGACCATCCTCCTGCAGCCGCCGCAATACTGCTAATGCAGCATTCATGGTTAGAGGATGCTGGCAAAAGGTTCCTGCCACGAAGGTCCTCCGCTCTTCATGCGGGGGAAATGTATCGTTGCCGAAGGCCCACATGCCGCCGTCAATGCAGTCCAAATATTGAGGTTTGCCCGCGACAATGCCGATCGGCAGCCCTCCGCCAATAATTTTGCCGTACACCGCCATATCGGCTTCTACGCCGAACCAAGCCTGTGCCCCTCCCGGATGGATTCGAAAGCCGGTAATGACTTCATCGAAGATAAGGGCGATTCCGTGCCGGGCAGTCAAGGCGCGGAGTTGCTTCAGGAACTCGGCAGGCTGCACGTCCGGTTTTCGGCTCTGCACCGGTTCGACCAGAACCGCGGCCAGTTCTCCCGCCCGCTTCTCGATGATGCGCAGCGATTCGGGATGGTCATAGTTCAGCACGATAACGTCATCGATCATGCCGGCCGGTATGCCCGGAGCAATCGGTGTTCCGGCACCGTCCGTACCGGAGCTCATCGTCAGCACACCGTCAAAGGTGCCGTGATAGGAGCCCGAGAAAATGGCGATTTTGGACCTTCCCGTACCGGCACGAGCCAGACGCAGGGCAACCATAACCGCTTCTGTTCCTGAATTGAAGAAGGCGGCCCGGTCCATACCGGTTAAATCGCGCAAAGCGGATGCCACTTGACCCGCTGTGTCATTAATCGGTCCGATGCACATTCCCTTCTCCAGGGCTCTGTCCACTGCTTCATTGATAAAGGAGGAATTATGCCCAAATAAATTCACGCCAAAGCCCATCGTCAGGTCAATGTACTCATTACCGTCGATATCCCGGATGGACGAGCCTTCGGCACGATCCACTACAATCTGGTATACGATATCCTTCCAGTAAGGTCTAAACCCAGCTACGTTCCGGTTGTTGGCGACAACCTCGCGATATGCCTGCGTATGGAGCTGCGACTTCTTCGTCTTCTCCGTATATCTAACGATAAATTCATCGATAAACCGCTGCTGGGGCAAAGTAAAACCCGACTTTACCGACGTCTCAATCTTCTGGTATGGGACATATGAGCGGTCCTGGGAACGGGCGGACAACGGCATAGCCGGCTCCTGTTGTCTTTCCGTCTGGTGATTGATGAGGACTGCTTCGCTTCCAGCCTTCTTCGCGGCGATATGAAGCACCGGGGCCGGAACAGGACTCGGCTTAGTGGATGAACGGTTCTCCATCATGAGGAGCTGCCGGGCCATAAGGTCCAGCTGCTTATGGATGATTCCCTCCATTCCCGCCAGCATCCCGGCATCCTGTTCGACTGGATATTCCCTGCTCTCATTCTCATCTACCGCAAGCGCACTAGCCGTCTCCTGCACTGCCTTTTCATCCCGCAGCTCGGTTACCGGCATCGGAAGTTCCGGGGATAGTCCGGCTATATATCGTCCCACATCCGCTACCGTAGATAGTTCCTCGAAGAAAAGCCGTAACGGAATATCGATACCGAACCGCTCCTTTATGGCATGCCTTGCATTTACCAGCATGATGGAATCCAGACCCATTTCCATAAAGCTTACATCGCTTCTAATGTTTTCATGTCCGTATCCGGAAATGTCGGCGATAATTCCGCGTACCGCCTCTGTAACAGAATGGTTGTGATCCGTTTGACTGATGACCGTCATTCCCTGAACAACCTCCTTGTTCTCCGTCCTGCCTTCGACAGCGTTACCTGAAGTGTTCGCTTCAGAAAAGGCTGTCCAGTGCCTGAGTTTGTCAAATGCATAGGTCGGCGCCGACACGACTCTTCTGCTCCTTCCAGCATGCAGATTATTCCAATCGACCATGTCGCCGCTGGCATAGCGGTATGCTGCTTGCCGCCAGAAGTCGTCCTTGAGTTGTTCGAGGTCACATTCCTTCTTTTCACCTGGATCCGGTTTATTCTCCATTTCCGGCCCGCCGAACCAGATGCCTACCTCCAGTTCGCCGCACGTACAGGAGAAAGACTCATACCTTAGTCCGGCCAGTTTCTCTCTCAGCTCTTGCGGGTCCCGCGCCACAACGGCCAGCCTGTATTCATAATGCCCTCTCCCAATATTCGTGGTGTAGCAGATGTCCCTGAAAGAGTCCGGATCGGCCGTGATCAAGAAGAGACGGTATTTCTCAATCAATGAACGCAGTGATGTCACTGATTTGGCTGACAGGGTCAAGATCGCCGGCTGATCTTCATCAATCGGCAACAGACGGTGCCGCGTATTCTCCCGGGCTTCCTCCAGAATAACGTGACAGTTTGTTCCGCTCATTCCAAACGAACTGACGCCGCATCTTCGGACTTCTTCACTCCTCTTCCATTCGGCCAGGTCAGCATTGACATATACAGGTGATTGCTGAAAGTTGATTCGGGAGTTGGGTCTTTCAAAATGTATGGACGGCGGGATCTGCTCCCGGTGCAGAGCCAGCGCCGACTTGATCAGACTAACGATCCCCGCCGCATGATACAAATGCCCGATGTTGGGCTTCAGCGAACCGATGGCGCAGAATTGTCTCCTGTCCGTGTACGCTTGAAAAGCGTTCTGAATGGCATGGACCTCGATGGGATCACCAATAGGGGTCCCCGTACCATGGGTTTCAATATAAGATATTGATACTGGATCGATGCCGGCCTTTTCCCATGCGCTGATCAGCAGTCGCTCCTGAGCCGCCATATTCGGTGCTGTAATGCCTATGGACTTCCCATCCTGATTGGAGACGCTGCTTTTGATCACTGCATAGACAAGATCATTGTCGGCGATGGCTCTGGACAAAGGCTTAAGTAACACCGCTCCCATTCCCTCTCCCCTGACCGTGCCGTCCGCATCTTCATCAAATGCCTTCACAGTCGATGAAGACGATTCGATTCCGATCTTGGGCTGGTGTCCGGACAGATTGACCATTAATTGAATGCCTCCGGCAATGGCCATGTCGCATTCCCGCAGCGCCAAAGACTGGCAAGCGAGATGAACGGCCAGAAGGGATGAGGAACAAGCCGTGTCAACGACCAGACTAGGGCCTGTCAAATCCAGCAGGTAAGATATTCGGCTGGCAATGATAGGCGGCAGGTTGCCGGCCGCAGCCGCCGAGAGAAGAATAGGGTTCGTGGTGGCAATCATTTGTTTATACTCGTGTTCATGCCCGGAGCCGACATAAACTCCGGTTCGGCTGCCCTTCAGCCTGTCTCCTCCGTATCCCGCATCTTCAATAGCGCTCCATGCCGTTTCGAGAAACAGCCTTTGATACGGGTCCATTAAATCGGCTTCTTTAGGAGGAACACGGAAGAACAGCGAGTCAAAGGTATCCACTTCCGCCAAATATCCTCCCCGCGGTGGAGGATCTAGGGACAGGCGGAGACCTCCGGCCTCCAGCCTAGATGGCGGCGCTTCTCCGATCCATTCCTCGCCCCGGCAAAGATTGCTCCAAAACTGATCCAGCGTATCGGCTCCAGGCACCTTCACCGCCATTCCGATAATCGCTATATCCCGGCCCGACAGTTCCTCAATTGCAGGCGGCGCGCTTCTTTCTTTCCCCATCCGAGACAGCAAATTCTTCTTCATCGCTAGTCCTCTCCCTTCCGTATTATTGCGGTGCCGTTTCGGCGGCCATAATATCCAGGCTCAGCAGGGATTCCAATGCGTCAGCAAAAGACAGAAACAGCTCGCGCATCCGGGGTCCATTCATTCTTGCGGCGTTGTAGCCAAAGGTAAACACAGCTGTACCGGGAGCTTCTTCCCACTCGAGCATCATATCGAAATGGTCCGGCAGACCGCCTCGCTGTGGCCTCCATTCCTTTCTGCCCAGGTAGCATAGTGCCTGACCTTCCTTCGGACGGGCGACCTCTTTGCCAATATCACCGATATGGTACAGGAGGGCCTCCCCCGGATTTTTCTTCACGTTGGCTAAATCGAGTAGTTCCTCGATGGTATCAATGGCGGCAAAATCGACGCAAAAGGGAATGACCCATCCGGGTCCGTCCATCATGGTATGAACAACCACTTTCGATTCTGTGCAGATTTCATACAGCGTGTTAGCCAGCAAAGCCAGATATACCGCCTCTTCTGCGACCCGGCGATTCAGACATAATGACCGCAACCGATTTCGATCCGTTCCTGATAAGTTCATTCGGTACTGGTTCTCCGCCCCGTTCTCCGCTGCTTGGAAATATTGAGGAGAAAGGTGCACTGTCTCCATATGAAACCGGGTCTGCTTAGGCTCGTGTGAGCCCGATATCAGCCGGGACAGCAAGGTTACCGAGGGAGAACCAAAAATATCGGTCATCGTAATGACGCCTGGATAAAGCTCCTCGATCCGCTCGAACAATTGCACAACCAGCATGGACGTGCCTCCGAGTTCAAAGAAGCTGTCCTCAAGATCAAAGCGATCTCTTCCCAGAAGGTCGCTCCATACCCGGAACAACGCTTGCTCGATTTCGCCATCCGGTTTCCTTCTCGTTAAAGCGGCTGCGACCTCCTGATCCCGCTGCAAACGGGCCAGTTCAGATTCAATCTCACGATAGGTGCCTTCCTTGTATTTCGCAGCATATTTGTATCTTTGCAGCTTGCCGCTGGTTGTCTGGTATAACTTGTGAACCGGAAGGATAACAGAGATCTGTAGACCCAACACGCGGTTCAGATGTCTGCGTATCTGTTCGGAAACCGTCAGAAATTCTTCGGGCTTGTCCCTAAACTGTACGAATAATGCTGCTTCCTCGGTACCTGTCCTTTCATTGTAGATTCCACATGCGACCATTCTTTTGACTTTTAAATCCGCACACTCTTCCGCGATTCGCTCAATATCATGGGGGAAATAATTGGACCCGTTGATAAAAATGATATCTTTAGTTCTTCCGGTTACGGTCAGTCGGCCCTCTACCAGAAATCCCAAGTCTCCTGTTCGGGCCCAGCCGTCGGATGTGAACAGCTTCTCTGTGGCCTCCGCGTTGTTATAGTATCCCGATGTCACATTGTCTCCGGCGATCTGGATATGGCCTACAGTGCCTTCCGGCAGCGGGTGGTCCAGATCATCGCATATCCTTACACGGCAATCCTGTATGGGTGTTCCCGTTCCAGCCAGCGCCAAGGTGTCACCCTGACCATCACCGGGTAGAAAAACTGCTGAATCTCCAACCTGCAAAAAATCCCTTCGCACATAATAGGTTCTAAAAGACTCGTCCTGTTCCTGAATGCATACGCCGACACAGGCTTCGGCCATTCCGTAGCCCATTTTAATTGCCTTTCTTTCAAGGCCATACGGGCTCAGATCTTCGAGAAACTGTTCGCATACCCCGACATCGATCGGTTCGGCGCCGTTGACTATGGCATGGATGCGTGTCAGATCCCAAGTAAAATCTCGTTTCGATGCAGTTTTGTGGTAAGCGTTTAGGAAATATTTGAGCCCGAAATTTGGGGAAGCCAGAATCGTCGCTCCAACCTGGTCGGCTTTCTGCATCCAGAGAATCGGACGCCTGATGAACAGCCAGGTTGGCATGAGGTATTGGCTTGTCCCGCAGAATAATGGAAGGAGGTGGAACATGATCATCCCCAGATCGTGAGTCAGCGGCATCCAGCTGAGAAAGGCATCCTCATCGCCGGCTCCAATACGTTCTTTCAGGGCCCGGATATTTGCCAGGAGATTGCTGTGGGTCAGCACCACTCCCTTGGGGTCGCCTGTGGTACCGGAAGAAAACTGGATAAAAGCGATATCTCCGGGCAACACCGCTCCGTTCTCACCGGATATTTTTTCCTCTGGCTGCTTCATTAGGTCTCCGATGGACAGTTGACGATCGACTGCATTCTCGAACCGGGACGCCCAATCTCCGAGTTTCTCAAAATGCTGTGGGTCCGAGACAATAAAAGGATTGTTCAGTACAGCTGCGATCCGGACGACCTTGGCAAGGTGATCCTCATTATTACCTACCGATAACGGAACAGGAATGATACCGCCGAGAAGGCAAGCCCAGAAGACAATAAGAAATTCCCGGTTGTTGTCCAGCTGCAGGATAACTTCATCTCCGGCCCCTATCCCCTTCATTCTTAGGTGATGCAGAGTACTCATGGCGGACTCGTAGAGCTCGGGATAACTGCAAAATACACTCTCGAATTCACCTGAGATGAAGGTAATTCCCCGTTCCCCTCTGGCGGCTTCGCTTCTTAGCGCTTCATTAAGTGTATTGCACATTCTGCACGTTTCCCCCTTCTTCAGCCAAACGGTTTAAGATGTCCACTCGTCGGATGGCAGGAGTCATCTTGACATCCAGAATCTTATCCAGGGCACCAACAGCCAGGCTCTTCCATCTCTCCGATTCGGCTTCTCCCTTTCGTGCTCCAGAGGCCATGCTTTCCAGTTCCCGAAACGGTTCTGCAATCTTGTGCATATAGTCAGAGGCGGTATCTATAACGTTATAATTTTTTGCACACAATGCGGCTTTAAGATAAGCATCGTAATCCGTTCTCCGGGCCACACGGCTTCCGGCGCTGAGAAGATTCCTCCAGTCATCTTCCTGATCGGTCGACTGAATGATGCAAGAAATCGGCTTCTCTCTTCTCAGCATATTGCCCAGCACATTTCCGGGCCCAACTTCGATCATGCGCTCCGTTTCCCGCTTGAGAAGAAAGCGTATACAAGAATACCAATTCACAACAGAGACCATCTGTTCGGCCAATAATGCCGGAATGAAATTCTCATCAGGATAAGGATGAGCCGTCACATTCGACAATACCCAATGGCGCAAAGGCTGAAAGTGAATACAGGACAATTCAGCCGCAAACTTTGCAGCGCCATCTTTCATTAGGGGGCTGTGAAAAGCGGCGCTCACGTTCAGTGGGACAACGCTTCCTCCGAGCAATGCAAGTTTGTCACTTATGCGGTTCAGGGAACATTGAAGTCCCGAGATAACGGTCTGTCCGCCACCATTCAGGTTGGATACCGCAACAGTTCCACGAACGTCCGGCCGACCGCATTCCGCTTCAATGACGGAACTGGCCAGTCTGTGAACCGCCAGCATTCCGCCTTCTCCCTCTTGTTGCGACTCCTGCATCAACCTTCCCCTAAGGCGAACCAGGCGCAACGCATCAGTAAAAGCAAGAGCCCCGGATGCAGTCAGCGCGGATATTTCGCCAAGACTGTGGCCGGCGCAATAATACGGCTCAATGTCCAGATTCTCCAAGAGAACCCGATAAGCCGCGATGCTCACAGTAAGAATGCAGGGCTGTGCATTCTCGGTCCGCGTCAATTCTTCGAGGCTTCCGTCAAAGCAAAGACGGGATACATTGTAGCCCAGCGCATCAGAGGCTTCTTCAAATGTCCTTCGGGCCGTTTCAAACCGGACAAACAAAAATTTCCCCATCCCTACATACTGCGAACCTTGTCCTGGAAACAGTAGTGCCGTTTTCATAATCACATTCCCTTCAGATAAACTATTAATAGCGGATGTAATCGTAGATGTAATCATGGATGTAATCATGGATGTAATCATAGATGTGAGTAAGACGGGGAAATCGGAAAAGCTGAAAACTAGCAGCAAGGGGAATATACTGGCGAATCAAATGGTATTTTAATACATTATATCAATATAATCAAAAACATATCAATCATTATTATATTTAGATTATTACGTAATTTCTCGTTGCAAAATGAACCACATGTCATTAATATAATAAATGACACGCGGTTCATTTTGCGAAAACGGAAAGGAAGCAACGGAATGTCGCCTAAATTATCGAGCAGCCGAAAAGAATGGAGAAGCCTGCAAATTCTCGATGCGGCTAAGCGGGTTTTTACCGAGAAGGGCTACGGTGCAGTCACACTAAAGGATATTATTGATGAAATCGGTATGAGTCGGGGCTGGATTTACTTGTACTATCAGACCAAGGATGAGATCTTCGAAGCTCTGTTGGACCATCAGGATATGGAGCATGATCGGTACTTAGAGCTGCTTCTGGAATCTTCGCCGTCCATTTGGGATGTAATTACTACGCTGTACTCGCAGCAGCTGCAAGACCTTCAGCAATCACCCAATGGCGGATTAATGCCGGCCTTCTATGAATATTTCCTGATCGGATGGCGCGATGAGACACGCCGTGGACTGCTCCTCAACCGTTATGAACGGGGAATCGCCCAATTTGCAGAACTGCTTCAGACCGGAATTGACCGCGGTGAGTTTTTCCCTGTCATGGACGTTACGGACATCTCCAGACTAGCCGCTTCCTATCAGGAAGGCATTATGACCCATACCATCACTGTGGGTCTGGAGAAGGCGAACACCCGTATGCAGCTTGAGTCGCTCGTCCACTACTTGCAAGTTCTGCTCAAACCTGTGCTTATCAGAGAGCACCATAGGGAGGAAATTGAATGAGGACGCTCTTTCGCAATCCAATGTTCAACAAGTTGTTCATTGCCGCTTTTGCCTCGCAGCTGGGTACCGTGGTGGGGAACATGGCATTCGCCTACTATCTGATCGACAGGTACAGCGAGCGGCCGGCTTTGGCCACTACAGCAGAGCTGATGTATTCTCTGCCCACCCTGGCGGTCTTCTGGATCGTCGGCGTCATCGCGGACCGGTTCGACCGCAAGAATATTGCCGCCTATAGCGACTGGATACGGGCGGGACTAACCTTGCTGCTGCTGCTGTTTGTTCATTTCAACGTGCTTTTCGCCTGTTTTTTGGTGCTATTTCTACGTAGCTCGATATCCAAATTCTTCGGTCCTGCGGAAATGGGACTTCTGCAGGGCAGTATCGACCAGGACCAATATGTCCAGGCTTCGGGGCTGAATCAAATGGTGATGGGGCTGTTTATGCTCTTCGGCATGAGCCTGGGGGCTACGGCCTATCATTTTATTGGAATTGAAGGCGCCATCATCGTCGACGGACTCAGCTTTTTATTGTCCGGCCTGCTGCTTGCCTGGGGGGATTTCCCAGAACATGCCCGTACCCCCAACGGAAAAAACCGTATTCGTGAGCTCCGGTTCTCACTGCTGCTGAAGGATTTTTGGCAGGGCCTCCGCTATATAACAGGAAATCGACTGCTTATGGTTCTGATCAGCGGTTTTCTGTTCTTTGGCATTGTGAACGGCGTATTCGCCGTGCTTCCCATCTTCGCCATGAAATACAAGCTCAGTCCCGATAATTATGTTGTCTACTCTTCGCTGATTACCGTCTTTCTGGGCGTCGGCTTTCTGCTCGGCAGCGTCCTCGGCCCCCGGCTGATTCGCCGTTTCACAAGAGCGCCGATCCTGATTGCGGGTCTGTTCATCTCCAGCCTGCTCATTACGGGACTTGGGTTAACCGAAAGGATTGAAGTCTATTTTTTCCTTGTAATGCTGGCTGGAATCGCCATCGCGCCTATCAATATCGTGCTCGGCAGCTGGTTGCCAGAGCTTGTTCCTCCGCAGAATATGGGCCGTGTTAACGCCTTGATTGAGCCGGTAATGATGCTGGGCCATTCACTGGCTTTGGGGGGCATCGCGCTAGCCTTTCCGGCCTTGATCTCCGTCACCTGGCTTCACTACATACTTGGCTTTTGCACCATAGTGGTCAGTTTATTTTATCTGGCTGCACTACCACCGCTGGTCCGCAAGCGCATGATGAAGGAGACGTCGGAAGGGACAATCGCGGAAGGGGAGCACGCATAATTATATTTTTCGTTCTACCAGACTGTACCCAGTATTGACCCTTAATTTCTATCAAACAATCTTGCCTCAAGTTTAATATGTCAATTAATAAAAGAATAATTGTTGCATACTGCTCATCAAGACTGTTAAGGTTTCTCAAAATCTGTTCCCAAACATAGTCAGAATACCTTAACGTGTAGCAGGCAAAAAAAATCGTACATAAGGGCATGCACCTTATGTACGAAAGGACAGTAATCCCGTACCGCTTCCAACGGATAGCTCACCTTACGCAATACTGCTCGGACAGGATAAGTCCGTTCTCCATCGCTTCAATCTTCCCCTGTATGCCAAAGTATTGCAGCTTCAGCATACCGAATACACTTGATCGATAAGCTGCCCGGAGGTGCCGGTAAATGCAGCGTAATCGTCACTGGAACGTCCGACGGATCAACGAATTGGATACTGCCACTAGCTTGACCAGAGCTACGGACCTGTCCGTCCGATGTCGTCAGCTGTATCGTAGTGCAGTTTGAGACTTTCCACGTCAAATAGTATCGGTAATTATCCGCGGAACGGCCGGTTCGTTAATAAGTGAACTGTTCCACATCTAGAAAGTCCGTCACTATAATCGTCAGACTCCGCTGGATCAGCACCTCCGCTCCCAAGCCGCTCAGAGTATACACGGTTGAAGCTCTCATAGGCAGTACGGAGATCGTATTTCCGGATAGCCGCTCGATGCCTTGATTGAGATATAGATTGCAGCCGATTTTTGATTCATATGATAGCGTTACTATCTGCACGTACTTTGTCTTGTTGTCTGGGCAATCCGAAGCAAATCGGGTAATCACGGGAGATTCCACATACACCGTGGCGGTGCGGGTAACCTGCCGATTGTTGCCAAATCGATTGTTGCCAAATGCATACAAACGGAATGCGGTATCTTCGAAAACCTCGATTTTTGGGTTGCCTACACTGTTAACGACGAGATCTCCAGGCGTCAGCACGCACTTCTCAACATCGCCGGCCACGGCCCATCAGACCGTTATCGTATCGCCTACCGCTACCTGGGTTCGGTCGCATTCAAGGCTTAAAATATGCAGCGGCGATCTTTTTTTGAAATAAGCCAAGAATTCGGTGCCGCCCGCCGTGGTTGTCTCTCTCCGCTTTCCCGTTAGACGTGGCATCTACAGCGTTCATCTCAACAGCGGAAACCGTACGGCTGTGTACACCATTTTCTCCAATTCACCAAATGAAATCAGATTGCCTACACTCAAATAAAACTTGTCTCTTGGATCTAGCTCGTAGTTGTACTTCGGATATCGATACTGGACTTGTACGTATAGATGAAAAGCTGACGGATCTGTACCTGGACCGCTTCGATGCTTTTCAGTCCCATCGATTCCAGTATTTGCTTCATGTCATCTGCAGTGACAGGCTTCCCGCCGCCAAACGATTTGATAATGTTGTTGATCTCTACAATCAGCTCCAACAGTGTCATGCCCTGCGGATCTGTATCTGTTGGCATCACGAGAATATGCGTTCGTGTCTCCGGAATCGTACCTGCGATAACTTGATATGGATACACTCCCTTAAGCCTGCAGTTCAACAAGGTCAGATCGAATTGGTATCGTATGGAATGACTGATATGGAAGCGACGATGCTGAATCGGCATAAAATGGATATTTATTGATCTTATAGAAAAAAAGTTCCAATTTACAAGAGGAAAAATGAGTATATGCTATACGGAAATGAGAATATAGGCCCTGCTTCATTTATGTATTTTCAAAATTAAAAGATTACGGGTTTTGGGTAGAAGTACTCTTTGTTTTTCACCTGAGAATCTCTTCAACCGTTGAACAAAATTAATAATAAAAAACGGCTGCCTCTAAAGGCAACCGCATCGTTGAATTATTTACGAACGGAGACAATGAACTTCTCCAGCGAACTAGTATCGGTGATACTCTGATTACATGCATGGCCGTCCATACATACGTATTGGCCAATGGAAGAATATTGATCGGGCAAAGCACCCGCAGGCTTCGTCTTGACTGTTATGAACGCAAGCTCCTGATGCCGGTTGCAGAACATGCAATACCCTTTTTTGTGTGTTGGCGTGATTCTTCCCTCGATACCGATGAACTGTCCTTCGAATGGATAGACCATGAATAATTTGTTCGTGGCGATGTCTACCCAGCTCAGATACGTGATATATCTAAAGTCGATGGATTGCAGATCAGGTACCTTCAACTTCTTATTCTTAGGGAAAAGCTTCTGAATCTGCTTCAGTGTAATCGGTAGAAATGGCTCCAGATAGGGTTCCATTGCAATAAGATAACTCTGGAATTCATGTGCTGTCTCCAAGCTCGATACTTGCTCCAGCAGGTGTTCCCGCTCTGTTGTCAGATTAGAAAATGATTCTATAATATTCACAGCTGTACGATATCTTACTGTTTTCAAGACACTCTGATCCGCGACAGATCGCAGTGTTTTCTGAAGAAATTCGGCTTGTTTCTTAATGACATTATATTGATGGTTTCTAATAAATGGTGTATTCATAGCTCTTCAGCCCCTTATTTTTGTTGAAAAAACATAAGGTGCAAAGCCGTTATTAGAAACGATAAAGTCAAGTATGGGCGATCAGATCGTTCTCTTCTCTCGCCCTCACGCAAAGTATCGCCCCTGAATTAGGCTTTGCATGAGGTCTTCCTAGCTAATGAGCAATTCGGTTTTGCCATCAGTACAACCCCCTGTCAGATGAACACTTTACTGTAAGAAAGACAAAGAACATTTACAGCGTGAAGCTAATAACTTCTTATCTTTCGAAAAAAGTATAGCAGGGAATTCAGAAAGTCGCAATTCATCAGCCTTCATCTACTGCATTCCGGATATCATAATCACTTACGTCTATTTCCATTTCCCTTTCAAGAGCCATCCTCGCCAATTGCCTTCCCAAATAAGGGCCCATGGTTAACCCTGAAGCTCCGAGGCCATTTGCTGTAAGCAAACCTTCCCAGCCGGGTATACTCCCGATAACAGGAAGAAAACCGGGCGTATAGGGGCGAAAACCGACTCTCGTCTCCAGAAATGTGCTGTTTGCTAAACCAGGTGCAAGGTCTATCCCTTTATTCAGAATTTCCTGGATTCCGCCAGCAGTTATCCTGCTATCGTACCCTTCTATATCATTTTCGTGTGTCGATCCTATAACAATCCTACGTGTTCCCATTGAGAGCAAATACTGATCATTTGGCGGAATAACCACTGGCCAGGCATCTGTGTCTTGACGGTCCGGAACCTCTAAGTGAACGATTTGAGCTTTTTGAAAATGGACTTTAAAATCAATGCCTAAAGGCTGCAGCAATAGATTGGCCCATGCACCCGCACATACAAGGATGTGATCAGCCGAAAAGTGTTGATCTCCTACATTTACTCCGGTTACACGGTTTGCAAGATGTTCAAGCCTGGCCTCCCCGCTGACTAAGACAGCCCCATTGTGCTGTGCCGACCGGATGAGAGCATCGCGAAGTGCACGACCATCTACCCGGGCGGCACCGCTGATATGAATGGAGGAATAATCTTCTGCCAGCAATGGAAAAAGCTCACGGGTCTGTGTTGTGTTAAGCCGTGTAATATCTCCTATCTCCGGTGCATCCGTCTTTCGTAGTTTTGCCCGTTCCTCCATCTGTCCCAGTTTCATCATGTCATGATGTATACTAAGAGCTCCTACCTGAGCATAGCCGGTATCAGTCTCTCCTTCGTTCCGAAGCTGTGCAATTAACTCCGGGTAATAACGGGCTCCTGCTTTGGCGAGACGATACCAAGCCTGATTACGCCGCTGGGACAGCCATGGACAGATGATGCCGGCAGCAGCATCTGTGGCTTGCCCTTTATCTTTGCGGTCAATGATTAGGACATCTGCCCCCATTTTGGCTAAGTGATAGGCTGTAGATGCCCCAAGAATTCCTGAACCGATTACGATGACTTTCTTCATAAGTCCCTTTTCTTCCCTTCCTTAAGCAAGCTCAGAGCTCTATGATCTTCGTAGCGACATTGCCGCAGAACTCCCGGTCATGCTCCACAAAAATGATGGTCGGAGTGTATTCCAACAGCAGCTCTTCAATTTGCATGCGTGAAATAACGTCAACAAAGTTCAGCGGCTCATCCCAAATATGCAGGTGAACGTGCTCACTTAGACTTTTGGCGATCAGCACCTTCTTCTTCTGGCCGCCGCTGAAAGTGGAAATATCCTTCTCAAATTGCACTCTGGAGAAATCAAGTTTTCTCAGGATGGATTTGAACAGGCTCTCGTCTATTCCATTGTCGCGGGCGAATTCTGTAAGATTGCCTTGTAAATGCGAGGTGTCCTGGGACACGTAGGAGATTTTGAGCTGATTGTCCTTATTGAGGCTGCCTGTGTACTGTATGTCCTCGCCGCAAATCAGTTTCAGGATACTGGATTTGCCGGAGCCATTCTTACCCGAAAGTGCAATGCGGTCCCCTTGCTCAATTGTAAAATTCACATCTGAACAGACTAGTTTCTCACCATAATAAATGGAAATTTGTTCAAGCTCTGCAAAGGTACTTTTATGATAAGGAAGCTGTGTAATCTCCAGGGTTTCCGAGCTTTCAATGTTTTTCAGCAGCTTGGACTTCTGGTCAATTGCCGATTGCTGCCTTTGCTCGATAGATTTAGAACGTTTCATCATTTTGGCAGCCTTATGGCCAATGTACCCCTTATCTACCTTGGAGCCGGAGTTTCGCGTCCCATTTTTAGTCTTTTCCACTTCGTGTGACCAGTTCCCTGTTCTTTTGGATGAATCCGCAAGCCGGTTAATATCTCTTCTCAGCTTCTCATTTTGTGCCAGCTCAAAGTTATCCAATCGCCTTTTATTCTCCCACCAGCTCGAAAAATTCCCTTTCTGAATTTCAATGTTGGTTTTGTTGATAGACAGGATATGATCTACACAGTTATCCAGAAAGGCTCTGTCGTGAGATACCAGAATATAGCCGCTTTTGGTATTGAGATAATTACTGACTAATGTTCTTGCTTGCATGTCCAGATGATTAGTAGGTTCATCAATGAGCAGAAAGCTGTTTTCCTTAATAAACAATGCAGCCAGCAGCACCTTCGTCTGCTCTCCGTTCGACAGTGAAGCAAAGGGCCGATAGAGAACGTCATCATCTACCTTCAGCAAAGAAAGCTCACGCATCAACTGCCAGTGAATATAATCCGGAAAGATTTCGCTGATGACATCCAGGGTCATATTTTCCTTGTTCGGCACAGGATATGGAAAGTACTCAAATGTAACATGAGCAGAAATGGCTCCACTGTATTCATGTTTTCCGAGCAGCAGCTGAAGAAAGGTGGTCTTCCCTCTTCCGTTCCTTCCCGTAAATCCCAGCTTCCAGTCGGTGTCGATCTGAAAATTCACGTTCTCGAATATATTATCGTAGCTGCCCTCATAGGCAAACGTCAGGTTGGTAACATTTATTAATGACATCTAGTGATCCTCCTGTATAAAAAAATAAAAGCCGCAAGAAAGTTAATTTCTTGCAGCTCAAATAGATACAGAAAATCAAGCCCCCGAGGGGCTGATTAAGGATCTACCGTTTGAGTGAAAGGAAATGTAACTTTCTTGCTTAATAAGAAATAAAACATGCGATATTGATCGCATTCCAATAGCTGAACATTAAGTCCAGTCTTATAGTGGTTTTATTCTCCTATCGATCAGCAAGAAAATCCTACATTATCCTCTTCAACTCCATTCTTAAATTTACAGGCATTTTATCATAATCATATCTGATTTACAACTCACCAATAACGGGTATGAATAGACAGATGAGCGGGAAATGCATGTATAATAGGAGGCTGCGATATGTTGAAACTATTCGAGTATAACTGGCAGGTTCGTAAAGATTGGTTGGACTGGTGCGATACGGTGAACAAGGAAGAATTAATGAAAAAACGCACGGGCGGCTTAGGCTACATCCTTCCTACGCTTTATCACATTGTGGCTGTCGAATATGGCTGGATATGCGGTGGAATACAAGAAAGAGCGATGGAGATCCCTCCGTTCGAGGAGGTGGCCAGCTTACAGCAAATAAAGGATTTTTCCGCCCGTTGCCATGTGGAAATCGCTCCATTTGTCTATGAGTGGAATGATGGTCTGGAAGAACGCATTATGATTGATATCACGGATGAAGGTGAACGGGAAGCCCATAAATACGGCGAAGTGATGCGGCACGTGATAGCCCATGAGATTCACCATATCGGCCAATTGTCTATATGGTCACGAGAAATCGGAAAGATTCCGGTTAACGCTAACTTGATTGGCAGAGGATTATTCGATATTTAAAATTCCATCAACATAGAAAAAGAACAGCAAAAAGACCCGCTCCAGGCGGGCCTTCAGATAAAGCGGTAAGTGGAATGCTCTTGAACAAAGCATACTGCTCATTAAGGGTTACAATCCTTGATTAAGCTCAATTAAGGTGCCGGCAGGATCACGAAGGTAGGCAACGCGGTGGCCCCATTCCGGCGTGTCGTGAGGTTCTTTTACAAATTCAACATGTTTGCTGCGCAATTGATCGTATACGGAATCAACATTTTCCACCTTGAAAATAAGAGCTGCCCGGTCATGTATGCTGAAATCCTTGTGTTCCCGCAAGACCTGGTGTGGTTCATTGCCCATCAGGGGCTCCAGAGCCAGATTGATATCTCCTGTGTGAAATTCCGCATAAGGAGTCTCCTCACTACCGTGGAGGACTTTCAGACCGATTATGTCCCGGTAAAAGATAAAACATTCACGCACATCCGGTACCAGCAGACGAAAATGTGAAAGGTTCAAGCGAATCCCTCCTGTCTAAGATTTGGATTTGTATGCGTCTTATCGTAACATGCAGCTCATTACATGATTTCTTCTGAATTGCGGTTGTTCTTTTACTTTACCGCTTCTGCCGCCTCCGGGTCAAAGTCCGCCACAATCAGCATATCCATATGCCTTGCATGCCGGAGCAAATAATGGACGAAGCTTTCCTTGAATAAGCTGCGCCACAGCGGCCTGCGTGAGTGTCCGATAATCAGCTGAGTGGTATGTACTTCATTCATTCTGTTGAGCAGCTGCTGATGTACGACAGCACTGCTGCCTGCCAGCGCCACCTCCATCTTCCCGCCCAGCCTTTCCGTCAAATGCCGCAGGGACTCCAGCCGCTTTTGCTCTTCGGGGGTATGGTTCCCTCCGCAGTGAACATAGTGCACATACCATTCTGCCTTGAGCCGGTGGGCAATACGGAAGCCGCGGCGGATTAGGCGCTCTGCACGCGGGCCGAGATCGACACAGACAAAGATGACCTCACGGCGGCTCCATGGGCCCCGTAGAGATGGCTCACGGTCCCACGCCTCCAGCCGTTCATCGACATCGTCCGCAATTTCACGAAGAGCCAGTTCGCGCAGAGCAATCAGATTCCCAATCTTAAAAAAAGACTCCAGGGCCTGGTTCACTTTCTCCGTTGCATAAATTTTCCCTTCCCGCATCCGCTCCTGCAGCATTTGTGGCGTAACGTCAATGAGCTCAACCTCACCGGCCATTTTCAAAACCGCATCAGGGACCGTTTCCCGGACACGAACGCCCGTCAGCTGTGCCACTGCGTCATTCAGGCTCTCCAGATGCTGAACATTCACGGTTGTGATTACGGAAATGCCGTTATCGAGCAGCCGCATGACATCCTCATAGCGCTTTTTGGTCACGCTTCCGGGGACATTGGTATGTGCCAATTCATCCACCAGCACAACCTCCGGGTGACGGGCAATAATGCTGTCTGTGTCCATCTCCTCCAGCTGTGAGGACTGATACTGAATGCGGGCCCGTGGAATCAGGGTCAATCCCCCGATTTGCCGTTGGGTCTCCTTCCTTCCGTGTGTCTCCAGCAGACCTATGACCACATCAATACCTTTGGTCAGCAGCAGATTCCCCTCTTGCAGCATTTTATAGGTTTTCCCAACACCGGGTGCCGCACCAATATAGACCTTGAACGTTCCACGGTGAATCCGTTCAATCTTTTGTTCCATCTCCTGACTGGTTAACCTGTGAAAAGGTTCCTCCTTCCCTTTGGAGCCGGGCTTGATCGGCAATATCCGTTCCCCTTCCTGCTCTGCCCGGTCAGCCATCAGGAATACATCGATGTTCCGCGACTTCCGGAGGACCCGGTTGGCGATGGAGCCCTGCCACTTTTCCTGCCAGCGGCTTTTTTTGGAATGCCCCATGACGATCCGGGTGACGTTATTCCGGATAGCATAACGTACCAATATTGCTGGGAGCAGACGCAGACTTGGAAGAGACAGCTCTTCGAAGCGGGCATCGACCCGCTGGGCCAGCTTGGTGATCGCGCGTTTGAAGCTCTGCTGATCCTTCGTTAGCTGACGTTTTGTGAGCACAAAGGTTACCACTATAAGCTCACCGTTCAGCCGCTTGGCGATTTGCTGTCCTCTTCTGACATACAGGGAACCGTTCCAATGATATTGCGTGGATACGAGAATACGCTCAGTGGCGCCGGAAGGGCCGATCAGCCCTTGCTCCTCCCGGTGTCTTTCCAGCGAATCATTGACCCCCTCGGCGACCAGACGGAGTGAGAGCTCGCGGAGGACGCCGAGATTGCCGCGCCGGGTTAGCGCCGGAGGCGTCTCGCCGCCAAGAACCCCTTCTTCAATACGTTTTAATATGGTTTCGGGGGACACATCGATCAGGCGGACCTCATCCGCCAGCTCCAGCGTGTTGAGCGGAACCGTTTCCTCCGCACAGATGCCCGTTTTCTGCTGAATAATTTCGGCCATCCCAGCCAGCTCATACACGTTAATGGTAGTAATTACACTTATGCCATGATCCATTAAATAACGGATATCTTCGAGCCGTGTCTCGAAACGGGCTCCTTCCCGGTTACGGTGGGCCAAGCTGTCCACCAGAAGTACCTCAGGATTGCGCTGAAGCAGAACATCGACAGGAAGATCTTTCTGTTCTTTACCATCCTTGATCCAGTGGAGGCTGGGTACGCGCTCCAAATTCACCAGCTGCTGAACAGTCTCCGCCCGTTGCATCGTCGAGACAGCACTGATCACCACATCGATCCCTTGCTGCTGCAAAAGCTTGCCTTCCTCCAGCATGTGATAGGTCTTGCCTGAACCACTGACAGAACCGATGATGATCTTGAGACGGCCCCGGCGCAGGCGGTAAATGGAATACAGAATTTCTTCCGGAGTTTTACGTTTGTACGGGGACATCCGGTGGCCTCCTTATAGGAATATAAATTACCCTGTCCGTGTAGAACGCGAACAGGGTAACCGCCTGATTACTGAGCAGACAATTCAGATAAAGCCATATTCAGCTTCAGCACATTCACACGTTCTTCGCCGAACAATCCAAGATCGCGGCCCTCCGTATGCGCTTGGATTAATTGTTCAAGCTTATCCGAAGAAATACCGGTCAACCTGCTGATTCTGGGAACCTGCACGATAGCCGAGGCGGGGGAAATATCCGGGTCCAGGCCTGAGCCGGAGTTCGTAACCAGATCGATAGGCAGTTGATTCACCGGAACCTGCGGATTGTCCAGCTTCCACTGGGCGATAAAGTCACTGGTGCGCTTCAGCATATCCGTATTGGATGGGCCGTAATTATTCGAGCCCGAAGCCTCCGCTTTGTAATCAATGCTGGACACACGCCCGTGGAACAGCGCAGGATTGGTGAAGCTCTGACCAATCAGCTCGGAGCCGATAACCTGGCCTGCACTGTTCTTCAGCAGGCTGCCGTTCGCCTGTGATGGCATCAGCACCTGGGCTATAGCTGTGGAAGCCAGCGGATACACAACTCCGCAAAGAATAATAAATATAGCGCTGAGTCTTACTATGCTTAGTATATAAGAACTGGCGTTCTTCATTCATGATCCATCCTCTCTATCTAATCAACTCTATTATGCTTATATCCAAATACTAACGAGCATATCAATGAGCTTAATGCCCAGAAAAGGAACCAGTACGCCCCCGAACCCATAGATGAAGATATTGCGGCGCAGCAGCTTGACAGAACTCATTGGCTTATAGGATACCCCTCTCATGGCAAGGGGGATCAGGAGCGGAATAATAATCGCATTAAAGATCAGTGCCGAGATAATAGCGGAGCTTGGCGATCCCAGCCCCATTACGTTCAGCACCTCCATTTCCGGAATCGCGAGCGTGAACATAGCAGGAATAATTGCAAAATATTTGGCGATGTCATTCGCAATACTGAAGGTAGTGAGGGCACCGCGGGTCATCAGCAGCTGCTTGCCGATGGCAACGACCTCTATAATCTTGGACGGGTCTGAGTCCAGATCGACCATATTCGCCGCTTCCTTGGCGGCAGAGGTTCCACTGTTCATGGCAAGCCCCACATCCGCCTGGGCCAGAGCAGGAGCATCGTTCGTTCCATCACCTGTCATGGCGACCAGTTTGCCTTCCTGCTGTTCTCGGCGAATGACTTCAATCTTATTCTCCGGCGTGCTTTCGGCGATAAAACCGTCTACTCCGGCTTCAGCAGCAATTGTTGCAGCGGTTAGAGGATTGTCGCCGGTACACATAATCGTTTTGATGCCCATTTTGCGCAGCTCATCAAATCGCTCCTTCATTCCGGGCTTCACGGTGTCTTTCAGATAAATAAGTCCGAATATCCGGTCGTCAACGGCTACCGCAAGCGGAGTTCCGCCTTTACCAGCTATATCATTCGATCTTTTGTCCAGATTATCGGGAATCTGCCCGCCTTGGGAAGAGACCCAGCGCTTCATGGAATCAACAGCCCCTTTACGGACCTTGCGTCCATCCTTCAGATCCAGTCCGCTCATTCGCGTTTCGGCACGGAACTCAATGATTTCTGCCTCTTCTGCCAATCCGGCCTGATAAGGATGACCCTGTATTTTGATCAATTCAATCACGGAACGGCCTTCCGGCGTCTCGTCCTTCAGTGAACTGACTGCTGCCCACCCCGCCAGTTCGGCTTCATTCTCATTCCCTACGGGGACAAATTCACTCGCCATACGGTTCCCGAAGGTGATGGTGCCTGTTTTATCTAGAATCATCGTATTGATGTCTCCGGCGGCCTCAACCGCTTTACCTGACATCGCCAGCACGTTGAACTGGGTAACCCGGTCCATGCCTGCGATTCCGATTGCAGACAGTAGACCACCGATGGTAGTAGGGATCAGACAGACCAGCAGCGCGATCAGGACAGGGATCTCCAAATCGACATTCAGATAAGCAGCAATCGGACGCAATGTGACTACGACGATCAGAAAGATAATGGTTAAGCTGATTAAAAGGGTATTAAGTGCAATTTCATTGGGTGTTTTCTGGCGTTTGGCCCCTTCGACAAGTGAGATCATACGGTCCAGAAACGATTCACCGGGATCACTGGTAATACGAACCTTGATCTGATCACTTACTACTCTTGTGCCGCCTGTGACAGAGTTGAAGTCTCCTCCAGCCTCCTTGATGACTGGAGCGGATTCCCCGGTAATCGCAGATTCGTCCACAGAAGCAAGGCCTTCAATGACTTCGCCGTCACCGGGAATGAGTTCTCCTTGGCTGATGACCACGATATCTCCTTTGCGCAGATCCGAAGAAGAGACGATCTTGACAGCTCCGCCCACCAGCTTGTTTGCGGAAATATCCTGTTTCGTTTTCTTCAAGGTATCTGCCTGTGCCTTGCCTCGGCCTTCAGCCAGGGCTTCTGCAAAATTAGCGAACAATACTGTAACCAGCAGAATCAAAAACACTGTAATATTGAAGCCTATGGAGTCTTCGGTATGGAAATAACCGGGGGCCAACACCATCATCAGTACGATAATAGTGCCGATTTCTACAACGAACATCACCGGATTCTTCATCAAAGTCACCGGATTCAGCTTCATGAAGCTGTCCTTGACCGCACTTTGCAGGATAGGGCCGGTCAGCAGTTTCTTTTTAGGTATGGTACTCATCTTGTTCTCCCTCTCTTAACGTAAGGTCAAATATTCTGCAACCGGACCGAGAACCACAACCGGCAGAAAGGTCAGTGCACCGATAATCAGCACCGTACCGATCAGAATTCCTGTAAATAGGCCATTGTCGGTGCGGAACGTGCCAATCGTCTCCGGAACGGGCTTCTTACGGATCATGGAGCCGGCCACCGCCAGCATGGCGATAATAGATACGTATCTTCCCAGCAGCATGACTATCCCTGTAAGTACATTCCAGAAGGTAGTATTATCGGCCAGCCCTTCGAAACCCGAACCGTTGTTGGCCGCAGAAGAGGTGAACTCATAGAGCACCTGCGTCATTCCATGGAAGCCCGGATTCGAGATGCTCCCCTTACCCAGTTCGGTCAAGAAGGCAGCAGCGGTAGGTGCCAGAATAATCAACGGATGAATGAGTATTGCGATGGCGATCAGCTTCATTTCCCTCGCTTCTATTTTCCTTCCAAGGAACTCCGGCGTCCGCCCTACCATCAGACCGCAGAGGAACACTCCCAGGATCGCATACATCAGCATGTTGACTAGACCTACACCTTTGCCCCCGAACACATTATTCAGCATCATCAGGGATAGCGGAGTTATGCTGCCAAGCGGGGTGAGGGTGTCATGCATATTATTAACGCTACCAGTAGTTGCCGCTGTTGTTACAGCAGTGAACAAAGAAGACTGTGCGATACCCAATCGGACCTCCTTGCCCTCCATACTGCCCTGGGAGGCGTCGATACCCATGGCATTGATTGCCGGATTCCCTGCCGTTTCTGCGTAATAGTTGAGACCCAGCAGCAATACGAACAAGGTCATCATCGCGCTGAAGATCATCCAGCCCTGACGTTTGTTTTTGGCAAATAATCCGTACATATAAGGCAGGGATGCGGGCAGCGTCCACATCGAGAGGATTTCAATGACATTCGTCAAAGGTGAAGGGTTCTCAAACGGATGGGCCGAGTTGGCTCCAAAGAATCCGCCGCCGTTCGTACCCAGGTGCTTGATCGATTCAAGTGAGGCAACCGGACCGATGGCGATCTGCTGCGAACCACCCTCCATCGTTGTTACATGAAGAGATGGCTGTAATGTCTGCGGAACCTGCAGGGCCACCAATACCAATGTCACCAGCAGAGCCAGCGGGAGAAAGATACGGATGATGGCTTTCACGAAATCTTCGAAGAAATTCCCCACAGTGTCTCTTCCTGTAATGCCTCTCACAAAAGCGACTGCCACGGAGAATCCGCTCGCCGCTGAAGTAAACATCATCATTGTAATCACAGCCATTTGAGAGAAATAGGATAGACCCGTTTCTCCGCTGTAATGCTGCAGATTGGTATTCGTCATGAAACTGATGACTGTATTGAACGTTAGTGACTGTTCCATGCCCCCGGTTCCATTGGGATTCATCGGCAGTGCGCCTTGCAGACGAAGGAACAAGTAACTGAAGGCTACCAGTACAACGTTTGTCCCCAGGAAGCTGATGGCATATCCCTTCCAAGTCATTCCCTCACGGTTCTTCAGTCCGCTCAGTTTGAATATTCCACGTTCGAAGCCGCCAAATATGCGGTCCGTTCGGTTCGGTTCATTTGAAAATACATGATATAAATAAGTTCCTACTGGCTTAACCAGCAGCAGCAGTATGACAATGACTGCGGCAATTTGCACAATACCCACGAAGGCCCCTCCTTAAGTTGACACTCTCTCTTTTAGCATCATTCAATGAATCTTTAGAATTTCTCTGGATGAATCAGGGCATATACCAAATACAGAAACAGAAGCAAGGTTGCAGCAATAACCACCGTCATTGTTCCGTCCCCCCTGTATCATCAGTCATATGTCCGCACCACTGTGCAAAGGCGTAAAGGAGTACGAAAAGCACCGCCAGAGCTGCCACCATATACACATCCATCATGTTCTTTGCCACTCCTCTCACTATCATCTTTTGATCTCTTTCTCTTTTTCTTAAATTCAGCGTAACATTTCTGCCATTAGTTAAGGATTAGAGATTCCGGCAGCGAATTAAGATTGCATTAAGATTGGGGCTGCTCCTCATCCTCCTCATTCTCTTCACTAAGCAGGCTTTGCCAATAGTAATGGTCATAGAATTTTTTCACAACAAATAGAATTCCGGCTATGATGGAGATAAGACCAGCATTTTTTAAGAACTCATTCATACATAACTCCTTCTCTCTTCGGCTGTTCACTACCCTTCCAGCGTAACACTGCAGCCATTTATTCAGGATTAGGATTTGCCGGAGCAGATAAAGATCACGTTAAGGTTAGGAGAAGAATGAGGCTCATTTTCTATACAAAAAAAAGCGGAAGGACAAGGCTTATACTTACAGCCTTATCCTTCCGCTTTTTACACATGCTCGTTCAAATGGCTTTGTTGTCATCGCCAACCTGCAGCATCCGGTATCCGACGCCAATATGCGTTTGAATGAATTTGGGCTGCGAGGGAGTTCTCTCGATCTTTTTCCTTAAGGTAGCCATAAAAACACGCAGGGCGGGAATATCATACGTGTGGCTGCCCCAAATTTCATGAAGAATGTAATTATGAGTCAGCACTTTGCCCACATTTTTGGCGAGCAGGCCCAGCAGCTTGTATTCTATAGGGGTCAGATGAATTTCTTCTTCATCCAGCCATACACAGCCTGCCGCATAGTCGATTTTGAGGCCCTCATTCGTAAAAACAGAGGCATCCTTCAACAGCTTCTCGCTGTCATACCGGATGCGCCGCAGACTCACCCTAAGCCGGGCCAGCAGTTCCTCCACACTGAACGGTTTGGTCAAATAATCATCTGCTCCTGCGTCCAGTGCATCAATCTTGTCCCGGTCCTCGCTGCGGGCACTGACCACAATAATGGGAAGATTGGACCAGGAACGTACTTTACGGATAATATCCACACCATCCATGTCCGGTAATCCTAAATCCAGAATCATAAGATCGGGCTGCCCCGATACCGCTTCAAGGATAGAGGCTTCTCCGGTTTCAGCCGTGTGGTATTTGTACCCTTGTGTCTCCAGTGTGGTGGTTATAAGCTTGCGGATCGGTTTGTCGTCTTCAACAACGAGAATCAAAGGTTTATTCATGAACGTTTACCTCCTCTGCTTGCAGGGTAAAGCGGAATAGGGTCCCTTGCGGGAAGTTGTCATGCACGGCAAATGTGCCGCCATGGGCATTAATAATAGATTTGCACAAAGACAGCCCGAGGCCCAGTCCCCGGCGTCCATCCCCGCGGATATTATCCGCCGTATAGAACATATCGAATATCCTGGTCTTGGCTTCATCAGAGATACCAGGACCGTCATCAGCGACCTCAACCACTACCATTTGTTTATCCCTTTTGGCCGAAAGGGTAATATGAGAGCCGGTTCCTGTATACTTTATCGCGTTGTCTAGCAGGTTGATCAGCACTTGGATAATCAATCTGGAATCCATTCTGGCCATGATCAGCTCGTCACTCAGCACAGTACTTATGATATGTTCAGTGCTTTTTCGATTCAGGTGCAGCAGCGCTTCAGCAATGACTTCCTCGATAAGCTCTGCCTGAACATTCAAATTCAAGCTTCCATTTTCGATCCGGCTAATCGATAACAGGTTCTCTACCAGATTGATCAGCCATATGGAATCGTCATAAATATCTGTATACAGCCCTGTCTTCTGTTCCTCGCTCAGTACACCAGAATTCCCTATAAGAATACCGGCATTTCCGGAAATGCTGGTGAGCGGTGTACGTAAGTCATGAGAAATGGCCCGAAGCAGGTTCGCCCGGAGTTGCTCCTGCTGAATCTGGATGGAGATTTCCTTTTGTTTTTCATTCAATTGCTCTTTCTCCAGCGCCAGCGCACACTCTCCCAGCATGGCAATCACCAGACTCTTGTCAAATACCTCCAGCGGGTCTTCGTTCTCCATCACGATAGCGGCTACGGCAAAAACACTGTCTCCTCCGCGAACCGCATGATACAGACAGCCAGCAGCAGAAAAAGTATCTGTAGTGGCTCCGGCACGCTTATTGTTTTTGTAGACCCAGTCGGCTACTGAACGCTCACTGCTGCTTGTATAGATCTGCATGTCGGCAGCCGAATCTTCTTTGGGAAATATAAGTGGTTCCGACAAGGAACCGGGCAATACAGAATAAAAAATAACTGTCCTGTCCAAGAGCTTAACCATTTGCTGCGCCGTTTCATTGATGATGGCAGCCGGATCTTTGGCTTGCTGCAGCTTGCGGCTAGTCTCCAGCAGCACCTCGGTACGAAAGGCCTTTTTCGCAGATTGTCTTGCCTGTTCCTTAACCCGCATTGTCAGCGTACTGGTTATGAAAGAAGCTGCCAGCATCACCAGGAAGGTGACCGGATATCCGGAATCATACGCCCGCAGGGAAAAGTAAGGTGCGGTAAAAAAATAATTGAATACCAGCACACTGAAAATAGAGGTTGCAGCACTATAAAGTCTTCCTTCGGTAATCATCGCACTTAGCAGAACGCCCAATATATATACAGTGATGATATTTGCTTCCCTGAAACCCAGGGCACTAAACCACAAGCCGATGACAGTACAGACAAGGAGTATTCCAAAAGTTTTGATGGTGCTGGTCAGTGAGAGCCGCGGCGAAACCCGATATTGCGGAAATCTGTTGTAAAGGGCAGGCTGAGTGTCCGGTATGATATAAATATCCATATTCGGAGAGGCCGCAGCCAATTTGTCCATGATATTAGTGGTACCGAACCAACTCCTTTTTGAGTGTGAACGGCCCAGAATAATTTTGGAGACCCGGCTTGTTTTGGCATACTCTGCGATCTGTCCTGAAATATCTTCCCCGTAAGTTGTCGCAATCTGAGCACCAAGCTGTTCCGCCAGCCGCAGGTTCGCTCTCAGCTCGGTTTTATTCTTCTGGGTAAGCCCCTTCGTTTCCGGTGTTTCAACGAACAGCGCTGTGAAATCCCCATGGAATGCCTCAGCCATTCTCGCCGCAGTACGGATTACCTTCTTGTTAGATGCTGCCGATGACAGACACACGAGAATATGCTCATTGGAGTAATGCTCTTGATTAGCTTCCTGGCTACTAATTTGAAGCGCAATCCGGTTCAGCTGGCTCGCCGTGTAGCGCAGGGCAATCTCGCGGAGCGCGATCAGCTTTTCCGGGCTAAATCCGCCCGTATTTTGGCTTTGAGGTTGTTCGTGGTAGATTTTCCCTCTATTCAGACGGTCGATCAGATCATCAGGTTCAATATCGATCAGTTCCACTTGATCGGCACTGTCTAATACATGATCCGGAATGCGTTCGTGTACGGAAAGACCTGTGATGGATACCACCAGATCCTGCAGGCTTTCTATATGCTGGACATTGACGGTGGTATAGACATCAATTCCTGCACGCAGCAGTTCCTCCATATCCTGATATCTTTTTTTGTGCCGGCTTCCCGCAGGATTGGTATGTGCAAGCTCGTCCAGCAGGATCAGCTCCGGATGTCTCCGGATCGCCCGGTCCAAATCAAATTCATACATGGCCGTTCCTTCCCGGGATATTTTCTGGGGAGGAATCTGTTCCATGCCAACCAGCAGTGCCTCCGTTTCAGGCCTGTCCCGGTTCTCAATGATCCCGGCCACTACATCCATTCCGTCTTTTTGTTCTTCCCGGGCAGCACTCAGCATGGCACAGGTTTTGCCGGCTCCTGCCGCATAGCTGAAATATATTTTTAGCTTTCCCCGTACTGCCATTCCATGCCTTCTTTCTGTCTATCCGCAGCTAATGCAGCTGTAATCGTTTTACCGTAAGTATAGCATGAGGCAAATCAGCATAGTATTACGGTTTTGGATCAAGCATTAAGATTGTATTAAGATTCTCCTGTGAATATATGAATTCAATTCTCTCTGGATAAACCTGTAAAAATTACACATACTATACGTTATCTAAATAAAGGAGGCATCAGCATGAAGATGACGGGCGACCGGCTGTGGATTGCAGCTCTGGGTGGTGTATATGAAATTGGCAAAAACATGTATCTTCTGCAATACGCCGAAGACATTATTGTCATTGATTGCGGGTCGAAATTCCCGGATGAGACGTTTCTTGGTATTGATCTAATTATTCCCGATATTGCCTATTTACTTAGTAATATAGATAAAGTCAGGGCTTTGGTGGTTACCCATGGGCATGAAGATCATATCGGCGGTATCCCATATTTCCTCAAACAACTGAATATTCCAGTGTATGCTTCCCGCCTGACACTCGGCTTAATCGAGATCAAACTTAGGGAGCATGGGCTTCTGCGCCAGACTGAGCTGCATTGTATTGATACGGAGTCCACATTGAACTTCGGTTCCATCACCACTACCTTTTACCGAACCAACCACAGTATTCCGGATTGCCTTGGCATTGTCTTCGATACACCCGAAGGAACAGTGGTTCATACTGGTGATTTCAAGTTCGATATGACTCCTGTCAACAAGCAGTATCCAGATATACATAAAATGGCGGCAATCGGAGAAAAGGGGGTTAAATTTCTTTTATCGGAGAGTACAAATGCGGAACGGCCTGGCTTTACCCCTTCGGAAAGGCTGGTAGGCGCTCATTTGGAGGAAGCCTTTCAACAAGCGGAGAATCGGATCTTTATCTCTACCTTTGCTTCGAACGTGCACCGTCTGCAGCAGATTGTTGACGCAGCTGAGCATACCGGACGCAAGATCGCCCTGCTGGGCAGAAGCATGGTTAATGTCGTTGGAGTAGCCCAAGAACTGGGGTATTTACATATCCCCGAGGGCATGCTTGTAGAGACAGCTGAAGCCGGCAAAGTGGAACGGGATAAGATCGCTATATTATGCACAGGAAGCCAGGGGGAGCCTATGGCAGCATTATCCCGTCTCGCGAATTCCAGCCACAGACAGCTTGAGATCAGCCGGGGAGATACCGTACTCCTCGCGGCGAATCCGATTCCAGGCAATGAACGCAACGTTTCCAGGATCGTTGATAATCTGTATATGCTGGGTGCACGAGTAATATACGGAGCCCGCAGTGAGCTTCATGTCTCGGGGCATGGCAGCCAGGAGGAATTGAAGCTGATGCTTACCTTGATGAAACCAGAATATTTTATCCCGATTCACGGGGAGTACCGGATGCTTCACCACCATAGTTTGCTGGCTGAGGCCGTAGGGGTGAAGAGTGAGAATATCTTTATTTTGAAAAATGGGGAAATTGTTGAGTCAAACGGCGGAGATGTCCGCCAAACCGGACGGGTCACAGCTGGACAAATTTTCGTGGATGGTCTGGGAATCGGGGATATTGGCAGTGTTGTACTGCGCGACCGCAGGCAGCTGTCTGCGGATGGGATTCTGATTACAGTCATTACATTAAGCCAAAGTGACGGGCGGATTCTGAACGAGCCGGATACGATCTCCAGAGGTTTTGTGTACGTGCGCAACTCGGATACGCTGATGGAAGAGATCAACCAGCTGATTACAGCTACTCTTCAGAAGATGAGCCCGGCAGACCTCGGACAATGGAATATTATCAAAGAAACCATAAAAGGAACATTAAGTAAATTCCTGTATGAACGCACGAAACGCAGACCTATGATTCTGCCCATTATCATTGAGGTCTAGAAATGGGAAAAATCCGCAGATTATGGACTTTAAGCCCTGTCTGCGGATTTTTTTACGGGATTTGTACGGGATTTGATTGATGTTACTGAATCATAGAATTAATGAATTTTGCCATTTCGACGCTGGTCTGGTTCAGCCGTTCAATAACATCACTGAACTCGATGACCCTTTCGGCCTGCTCTGAAGATGAAGCGGCAATGGCTTCGATTTCCGTTTCCATTTGACGGATTGAGCGTTGAACCGTATTTAGTGAATCCTCTATCGATTTGGTTGCATCCCTCGTATGCACGGACAATTTGCGCACTTCTGTGGCGACGACACCGAAGCCAGCCCCCTCCTGCCCAACACGCGCGGCTTCGATGGCAGCATTCAACCCCAGAAGATTGGTCTGTTCGGAAATTTCACGGATAAAGCCCGCTACCTTGCTGACCTGATTAGACTCTTCTACCGTCTTTCGTGAATTCTCAAGAATCTGTGCTGTGGTAGCCGATAACTCTTCGGACTGGGCGGCAACATTTTGAACCATATCGACCAGTTGACCGCTGATTTGGTTAATGCTGCCAGTCAGTTCTTCCATTTTATCCTCGTTCTCCAAGGTATAAGCGATCGCAAAGGCACCAATAATCTCCCCTTCACCATCATAAATCGGGACAGCTGAAGAAATCACAGTAGCCCCATACAGCTCGGGCGACAGCCGGTTGGTTGTGGCTCGACCTGCGAGCGCATTTCCGAGGGAAGGGTCATCCGGAGGAATCGGGCTTCCTTTGGTCAGACCGAAATCCAGCACTTTGCTGGGAGCATAATAATGGAATATTTCCTTGTCGGTGATCCCGACCATAATATCCTGGGAATGAATCTGTTTGAAGAATGGTGCAGCTAAAACTAAGGCATTTAAGTTGTCCATGACGTCTCTCTCCTAATTCAAGCATTTTTCCATTATTATCGTCACATTCCAGCCATAAATTAAGAGGGGAATTGTATGAAAGTTATAGTGATGTCGCTGTTTCTACATATTTGCAGCTTGGCTCTAACGAATACGTTTACATTTCGATCGTATGCTATACAGTCTGACCTCATTGAAAAGATAAAGAGGAGGAAAATGAATGACGTTTGGGTTCAGGAAATTTGGTTTACTGTTCGTTGCATTGGTATTGCTGGCAGGTGCCTATGCGTATCCGGGCCAAAAGGTAAAGGCTCAAGGTGCAGAGGGCTATTATCACACTTCAGGCAGCCGGATCGTGGATTCATCAGGCAACACCGCAGTATTCAACGGACTCAATTGGTTTGGCTTCGAAACCGCAAATTATTCTCCGCACGGCTTGTGGTCACGTTCCATGGATGATGTACTCGACCAAATTAAGGCAGAAGGCTATAACTTGATCCGCCTGCCCTACTGCAACCAGATGTTGGATGCAGGTTCTGCCGCCAACAGTATCGATTATGCCAAAAATCCAGACCTCGTGGGTCTAAAGCCGATTCAGATCATGGATAAACTGGTTGAAAAAGCCGGGAAACGCGGTATTCGGATCTTTCTGGACCGTCATCGTCCAGATTCGGGAGGGCAATCGACACTCTGGTACACTACGGCCTATCCCGAAACCCGTTGGATCAGTGATTGGGTGATGCTGGCTGAACGCTACGCGAATAACCCCACGGTCATTGGGGCAGATCTGCATAATGAGCCGCACGGCACGGCAAGCTGGGGCACCGGGAATCTTGCCACAGACTGGCAGCTCGCCAGTGAGCGTGCGGGAAATGCGATTCTTGCCGCGAATCCGAACTGGCTAATCATCGTGGAAGGCGTCGAAACCAACGTACAGGGTAACTCCACCGGCTACTGGTGGGGCGGCAACCTGACTGGTGTGCGGAATCATCCGGTTGTGCTAACCCAGCCGAACCGTGTAGTCTATTCTCCACATGATTACGGGCCCGGTGTAGCGTCACAGCCTTGGTTCAGTGCTGCCAACTTTCCGAACAACCTGCCCAAACTATGGGATGATACCTGGGGGTATATCAGCAAAGAACAAATCGCCCCAATCCTTGCAGGTGAATTCGGCGGCCGCAGTGTAGATACCCTCACCGTAGAAGGGAAATGGCAAAATGCACTTGTCAGCTACATTGGCCAGAATAATCTCTACTGGACCTACTGGAGTCTTAATCCTAACAGTGGAGATACCGGGGGGCTATTACTGGATGACTGGGTTTCGTGGAATGAGCCTAAGCAAGCGATGCTTGACCCTATCATGAAGCCGGTTACGTTTCCTTCTGATCCGGGGGAAGGCCCGGGTGACGTGCAAGCCGTGTCTCTTTATCGGGCAGGTGAAACGGGGACTGCTGTTAACTCAATCAGGGCGAGCCTGCAGCTCAAGAACGAATCAGGTACCTCTATTCCTTTAAATGAACTCACGATCCGCTATTGGTACACAAGTGATGGAAACACCGCACAGACTTTGGAATTTGATTATGCTGCCTTTGGAAAAGAAAAGCTGCTGCCAACGATTGTTCCCATGGCGCAGCCATTGAGCGGTGCCGACACCTATGCGGAGATCGGTTTTACGGCAAGCGCAGGCTCTCTTGCAGCTAATGGCACAACCGGTGACATCCAGTTCCGCATTCATAAAAATAATTGGACGAATTACAATCAAGCGGATGATTACTCCTTCAAACCAGCCATTACCACCTATGCAGCGAATAATCATATCACAATCTATCATAAAGGGAAGCTGATCTATGGGATTGAGCCTTAACCTGATGTGAGGTATGCATTAAAAATAAATCCCGGATGAAAATGCGGCAAGGTGTCCGTATACATAATGAACGGACACCTTGAACGTTAGCTACGTTTAACCATACGTGTCCCCAATACATCAAACAGGCGGCCTAATAATTTTTTGTATGGCCCCAGTGATACAGGATAATAATAGCCAGACTCAAACCAGCCTTTCTCCTCGTAGTGCCGATAATCACGGTACTGGGGATTCAGCATGCTTTTTATACTTGTTCGGGCCATTCGAAATAACAGCAGACGGAACAAAGAAGGAACAGGAATGGCAGTACGCATGAGTTCCTTGTGAAACCTGGCTGCAGCGTTCTTCAATTTGCGGGAGTTTCTTGCCTCTACAATTGCTGTGGTTGGCTCTAATGCGTTCAATACACAACCCTTGGCGACTTGAAAGCCGTAGTATCCTCCCATATCGTCAAGGTATTTCACGATCTTCCCCCCTCCGAGTATTCCTTGTGAGACGATTGCTGTGAATGTCTTGCCAAAAAACTGCGGCCGATGGAATACAAACGAGAGCCGGTCCAGCAAATTCTTCATAGGAGCCGATACCTGAAAGGCATATAACGGAGTCGCAAAAATAACGCCATCGGACGCTTGCATCTTCTCCAACAGCAAATCACGATCATCTTTTAAAGGGCAATGTTCCTCACCTTTGTTAAAACAAAGCTTGCAGCCAAGACAATAGTCCAACCGGTAATTCTTTAAAAACACATACTCAAATTCAATTTCTGCATCATTTGTCAGATACTTTTCAAATTCAAGTACCGCCTTATACGTTGCTTGCTTTCGTGGAGTGCCGAGAAATGCCGTAACTTTTTTCATCGAAGTCCTCCTTTTAGAGTGTATCTTATTATTTCCAGTCATATGAATGAATAATATTATATTCATTCATATTGTAGCACAGATCCATATTTCTGTCTGGTTATAGATTTGTTTCATACCTTATGATTATTATACTTGGCTCACTTTACGGTCTCGCAGATAAAAGGAGATATTGAGTCCAATTGCTGCGATCCCTGTCAATGTCCAGAAGGAGGCATGCAGCCCATGGAGCATACTCTCAGGGAAGTGAATGGAACTATGGCTCATCGAGGCAGTCATTATAGAAATTAACATTACCCCACCCAACGTGGAGAATATATAATATGGAGCAAAACGCCGCCCGGTGTTATGGGCGGCGCTGGTGTAAAGGTGATCCCGTGCATGGAGTACATAAGAAAGCCATAGAAACAGCCCAGTAGATTGCTTTTCTCCAAATTAGTGTGCCAGGAGCCTGCTCAACCAAGTACTGAGAAGTCTGCTAAGTGCGTTCATTCATTAAATGACCCATAATCAGTTATGGTTAACTTTATACTAAAGGTTACCGGTACTTTGCTAAAGGTATCATCCCAATGATCCTTCAGCTTTTTCCATACCTGAGGATGTTCAATACTTAGGCGTTCTCCGAAGCCGGCAACCTCCACCTTGTAAGTGGACTGCATCTGTTGCATCAAATGGTTAAGCATGACTCTCAATCTATTTTCAAAAAGCTTCTCCCTCTCTTTAAGGGAGCCTATTTTTGTAGAGCGCTGCTCGGGGTCCCAATTTTCAATTAAGCGTCCATCCGATTCTATATTCACGTGAAATGAGACCTTGTTGTCTTCCGTGATTTTAGCAGTTATTTTACTTTTTGCGGACTTGATTTCATAGGTTATGGTTTCATGGTTATTATTGTACGTCTTGATCGTTCCTCCTCTGATATCTCCTTTGATCCAGTTGATACTCCTCAAGTCGTCCTGCTCGAATGACCCAATCCATTTGCCGGTTTCCCCCTTGATGATCCCAGCCCCAGACAACTCGATATCTCCTTTGGCTTCTATAATGTTCTGTAGCACAAAGCTTTGTTTAGAGTGCATCCGTGCATCCAGAGTGGATAAGTTGACGGGTTTCATTACTTTGCTGCTTCTAAAGCGGTTGCGGACCATTTCACTGAGATGAAAGGAAGGAATATCATCCTTATCTTTCAATGTAAAAGTATCTGAGGCTCGCCCGGTACTTAAGAAGACAACACAGCTGGGACGGATATCGTTGTCACGAAGCATAAAATCCATCAATTGCTCTATCTTCTGCTGCTCCACAAGCTGTGTAGAAATAACGATTACCTTCAGGTGGTGACCAATGATCGGGCGGTCCAGATGAATCGAGAATTGGCGAAAAATCTCCAGCACAGAGTCGCCCGTTTCCGAGACATTGATATAATGTGTCTTATTTTCGCTATTTGATGATTTGGATGCACCGCCAGCCGATTTTTTGGGCACTATTTGAAGAGTCGCCGTCAGCTTATTCTTCTTAAAATAATCCCCGCCCTCATCCACCAATGTCTGCTCTGTCGAAGATAGTTCCCCAGTATCAAGAGCCACACCGGTATAGAGGCTTAGGTCTTCAATTTCCTTACTGCTCCAACAGCCGGATTGCGTAATCAGGAGCGTTATTGCTAGCAATATAAGGAGAGGATGACGTTTACACATTCTGCTTCAATCCTTTCTTTCGAATGATCAAAACTACCGAAAGCAGCACAGGAAGCAAAATAAACAATATTATTCCCATCCTTCCAATGGCATCACCAACAGCAAATACATCATTCATACGTTTGGGAACCATAGTCGAGAGGAAAATCAACGGCATTAGCCCGAAGATCACAGGGGCAATTTTTAACTTGAACACCTGAGAGATCCCGAGGGAAGCATTGAAGAAAAAACTGCAGAAGTTACAAAACATTTGCATCATCCAAATCACCAATAGCGGAAACTCGAATCGTTCAAAAAAGAATCCGGAGATCTCAAAGCTGCGGACTAAATCAATCGTAGGCCAAGTGCTCGTAGTCACAGAATCTATTGACAGGCCTCCTACAACAACAATCACAGTCAGCAGGTATAAGACCATAGGAATGCCAATTCCCGCTAACATGGATTTAACCGCATGCTGGGGATGCTGCATGAAGGCTGTAATCGTCATCACTACCTCACATCCCGTATAGACGAGAACAGTGGATTTCAGTCCCTTAATGACAGGCATAAGACCTTCACTCAGTACAGGACGCAGATGGTTAATGTCAAATATTCTTATGCTAAGGATATAGCATAAAATCAAGATAAAAAGGCTTATGGGGAAAATGATTTGATAGACTCTGGCGATGGAATTAATGCCTCCAAACACCAGATAGGCCCCCACCCAGATAAATGGAATGACGATGGCCCAAACGGGAGTTCCTTCAAGTAGAAAAAACATCGTAATTTCAGCCAATACCCGAATTTCAAATCCGGCAATGATAATAAAGTAAATAATGAGCAGCGAGCTTAAAAAACCTCCTGGTAATGTCCCTACAATTCCTTTTGAGTATTGATAAACGGTTTTCCCTGGAAACTGCTGGCTTAATTTCACCATAACGAAAATAACCAACATTACAATTAGCCCGCCCAGCAGTACGGACATCCAGGAGTCCGGAGTTTTGGCTGATTGCGTCACACTTCTGGGCAGAGTCAGAATACCCGCCCCCAGTACCGTATTCGTCAAGAATAACGATGCCTGACCCGATGTGATTTTATCATTAGAGCGTACAAACATTTCTCGCCCACCTTCCTTTCACTTCCTAGGATCTGCGCTTTTTCTTTTGTGTTTTCATCATTTCAGGTCTTCGTTTCATCAGTGACAGAGGTGCGCGGACGTAGAGATCCTTCCAGTCACTAAAGCGTATGGGAGCGAAAGGAGTAACATAAGGTACTCCAAAGCTCTTTAATTTACTGAGATGAATGATGATCAGCAGAAAAAACAATATCGTTCCAAACATCCCGAGTACGGATGCAAACAGCATGCCAACAAAACGCAAAATGCGGAGTGTTATGCCCGTACTGTACATCGGTACTGAAAAGGAAGAGATCGCTGTCACCGCCACGACGATAACCAGGAATGGACTAACAATCCCGGCCGCCACAGCGGCATCGCCAATAATCAAGCCCCCTACGATGCCCATTGCTGGTCCAATGGGTTTGGGCAGCCGAATCCCTGCTTCACGTAATATCTCAATGGACACTTCAAGGATCATAACTTCTATAACAGATGGAAATGGAACGCCTTGACGGGTCTGAATGATGGTTATCGCCAGCTGAGTAGGGATTAATCCGGGATGGAACGAGATAAAAGAAATGTACAATGCTGGAGTCAGCAACGCCAAAAAGGCTGTGAAAAACCTCAGGATCCGATACATGGTTCCCGGAAGCCACCGCTCATAATAATCCTCTGGGGATTGCAGCAGCATACTAAAGGTCACAGGAACGATGAGTGCAAACGGGGTGCCGTCCAGCAGTATTGCTATTCTTCCTTCCAGCAGAGAGTTAATCACCCGGTCGGGGCGTTCCGTATTCTGAGTCTGTTGAAAAGGGCTCAGATAATTATCTTCAATCAGCTGCTCCACAAACCCGGATTCAGCGATAAAATCCATATCAATTTTTGAAATCCGGTTCTTAACCTCCTGAAGCAGCTCCGGATTTACAATATCGTTAATATAGGCAATGACCAGCTTTCTTTTAATGCGGGTTCCAACCTCATAGAGCTTCATCTCCAGATTTTTATTAAGACCTTGGCGGCGCAGCATGGAGGTATTCTCGCTTAGGACCTCCGAAAATGAAATTCGCGGCCCGCGAAGCAATCCTTCTGAGACTGGTTCTGTAATCGCCCGGATGGAGCCGCTTGGCAATCCCACTAACAGCGCTGTGGACATCCCTTCTACGATTAATGCTGTATAGCCAAACAGAATCTTCTCCTGGAGCTTTTCCAATTCATTGATTTCACTAAGCTCCGTAAGCGGAAGGATTTTTTCTTTGATACTGGATAAGGTTATAGCCTCACTATCAACTTTGAGGTCCTGCATCAAAATCTGCAGCACTTGTTTGTTGATCAACCCTTCATCCTGCATGCCATCTATGAAGATAAGCACAGCCCGTACATTAAACCCATACACCATAAACTCACGAAAATGCACATCACTGTTTTCGCCTATGGCTTGTTTTATGGACACAAGATCAGCATCATAATTCCCGCTAAGCTGTGGACCGGTTTGAGTAGCCATTTTCTCAGGAGAAGCAGGAGCTGAAGCTTTTCCCGCTTTCGAGGCCCTTCCGCTCCCTACAACGGAATACAGAGAATGGTATAGATAATAAATTCCTAAAGGACACACTAGCGTAATTGCAGCCTGCATAAATATTATCCAATCAGGAATAAAAGAAACGATAGTTGACCACATCCTGATCATCCTTAACTGTAGTTTTTTAGAAATAACACTCCGTGATGAAATCTGCAGTTTCCAGTTGAGAGGCTATAACCTAAAGTGTGCCAAAATAAAGATTTCTTTAGTCACAGTTAATAAAACTCACCTAAGGTAAAACTATCCATCATTGTTAAAGGATGTTCCTATACTAAAAACTCCTGCCAGGGACTACTTCTCTGGCAGGAGTCTGTTATTCGAAATGAAGGATCTGCATCTGTTTTCTGAAGTCCGTAGGTGTAAGCCCGGCATTCTTCTTGAACTGCTTCGAGAAGTAGAACAGGTCACTGAAGCCGAGATGCACGGCAATTTCACTGATCGTGCTGGTTGTAGCTGTGAGCAGTTCCTTGGCTTTTTCAATCTTTTTTCGCGTGATGTATTGTATGGGAGGCACACCCAACTGCTTTTTGAATAAGCGGATAAAGGAATTGGGGTGCATATGCGCAATCTCGGCAAGCTCATGTACCGTTATATTTTGTTCAATATTGGTTTCAATGTGGTTCAGGATGTTGGTTAGCTTTTCAACGGTGGTTAAATTCTTCAATGTGATTTCATTTAGGTCCAGCTTGCTGAGGTAATAGGCAAATAGCTCCATTAGCTTGCTCTTGGCAAGCAGCTGGGCGTAAATCTCACTCGACTTAGCGTAGAATACAATGCTGGTGAACATTTCTTTGACTATTTCGCGGTCTACGGAGCTGCATATATGACTCAGCTCCAGTATTTTAAACAGATTCATATCTCCTGCCTTCACACTGAAGTGGCACCAATATTTGTGGAAGGGCTGACTACTGATACAAGAATAGGATTGCTTCACTCCCTCCGGCATCAAATAAAGCTCACCAGGCTGGGGATAGTACTCCTGCTCCCCGATCTTCAGCCATCCCTCGCCTTCGCAAATGAAATAAAACTTGCTATAGTCAGGGGTGTAGTCCAAATCCTTCCAATCCGTACTGCACAGATTATAATCCGCCATAATTAAATCAATCTTCAGGTTAGATATGTAGCTGGTGAGCAGCATGTGGTTATCCATAATAAACCGCCTTAGAGGGTTATTTTTGTACATCAACAAGTTAATCGTCTACATACCTATTCTCTCCAACCCCCGCTACAATGAAAGCGGTACTAGAAATTCGAGAGGATGGAAACAATAATGGACAAAGCCAGCTACTTAAAGGTGATCAATGATACGATCGGGTGTGGCAGATTCAAGGATAATTGGGAATCGTTAAGTGAGTTCCGGGTTCCTTTGTGGTATGAGCAGGCAAAATTCGGAATATTCATTCATTGGGGTCTCTATTCTATTCCTGCGTTTGGCAGCGAGTGGTACTCCCGCAATATGTACATTCAGGGCTCTCCGGAATATGAGCATCATCTGGCTGTATATGGCAAGCATGCAGATTTCGGTTATAAGGATTTTATTCCATTATTTACAGCGGAGCACTTCGATGCGGCCGAATGGGCAATGCTTTTCAAGCAGTCAGGAGCCAAATACATTATGCCAGTTGCAGAGCATCATGATGGTTTCCAGATGTATAAAAGCGTTTTCTCTCATTATAACACGTACGAATTGGGGCCAAAACGTGATCTTCTGGGTGAAATGAAGACTGCCTTTGCCGATCAGAATCTGGAGCTGTGCGTGTCTTCACACCGTGCAGAGCACTGGTTCTTCATGTCTCATGGCAAAAAATTCGCATCCGATATTCATGAACCGCTTAATCCTGGAGATTTCTACTGGCCGGCAATGCCTGAACCGGAGCATCAGGACTTATATGGTTCCCCACCGACAGAGGAATATCTGGAGGACTGGCTGATCCGCTGCTGTGAGCTGGTCGATCAGTATCAGCCTAAGGTGTTTTATTTTGACTGGTGGATTCAAACCGCTGCCTTTAAGCCTTATCTCAAGAAATTCGCCGCTTATTATTACAACAAAGGTGAAGAATGGGGATTTCCGGTGGCGATCAATTATAAGCATGATGCCTTTATGTTCGGTACTGGCGTTCCTGATGTGGAGCGGGGCCAATTCGCCGGGCTGAAGCCCTATTTCTGGCAGACGGACACCGCCGTGGCTAAGAATTCATGGTGCTACACCGAAAATAATGATTACAAATCCGCTGTAGAGATTATCAGAGATCTGGTCGATATTGTCAGTAAAAACGGAAATCTGCTGCTGAACATTGGCCCTAAGGCGGATGGCTCCATTCCCGGGGAGGACAAAAATATTCTTCTGGAGATTGGGGAGTGGCTCAAAGTCAACGGCGAAGCCATCTATGATACGACTTACTGGCGCACTTTCGGTGAAGGACCGACAGAGATCCAGGAAGGCCAATTTACAGATGGACAGACCAAACTGTTTACAAGCAGGGATATCCGGTTTACGGTTAAAGGCTCTGTTCTATATGCCACCGTTCTTGTGTATCCTGAACAAGGTATAGTCCACATTGAGTCGCTTAAAGAGAAATCCCATCATTTCCAGGGAATCATCAAGAATATCAGCATATTGGGGTGCGATGAGAAACCCGCCTGGCGGAGAACGGAAGAAGCCCTTATCCTAACAACAACTGCTGTTGCAAGCAACGCACCGGTTGTTTTTAAGATTGAGCTTGATTAGTAAAAATTTTATGGTTTCTAATTAACACTTGCTATATAAAAGTAATGTGCTATAATAAAAATATGTTAAGTTACACAGCAGATTGAGAATCAAATACAACGACTTAGGAGGAAAATTAAATGACAACCTTAAACATCGGAATTATTCTGGGCAGCACCCGTCAAGGACGCGTGAGCCCGCAGGTAGGCGAATGGGTAAAGGGTATTGCGGATGCACGCGGAGATGCAAAGTATGAAATCGTAGATATTGCCGACTATAAATTGCCTCTCCTTGGAGAATCGGATGACTATGCTCCTGCACAGGCTTGGGCGGCAAAACTGGCTACTCTCGATGGTTTCGTATTCATTGCACAGGAATATAACCATAGCCTTACGGGAGCACTCAAGAATGCACTGGATTCCGCCCGTGAAGAATGGAACAATAAGGCAGCGGGCATCGTCAGCTACGGCTCTGCTGGAGGCGTTCGTGCAGCCGAGCACCTGCGCGGAATTCTTGGCGAATTGATGGTCGCCGATGTGCGTGTACATCCACTATTATCCCTGTTCACCGACTTCGAGAACGGTTCTGTCTTCAAGCCGGCTGCCCTCCACACACCTAACGTAAATGCTATGCTGGATCAAGTACTCGCATGGAGCGGTGCCTTAAAGACCTTGCGTTCATAAATAAAGCTAGCTAAGACCCATAAAGCCACTTCAGATGTTGAAGTGGCTTTTACTATGACCCGGGACAGCGCCATGAATGGCAAGTGGATGTTGTGATTAATGTAGCCCGCTTTGCTCTTGTACTGTATGAATTGCCCCTTTCGAAGAGGCCGCATCATCAGCGGAACCATGACCCGGTCCGAGCAGATTCAAGACAACCACTCCAATGACGATAAAGGCAATGCCCACAACACTTGCTGTATTAATCTTTTCCTTCCAAATAACTACCGAAATAATCACTGTTATTACTGTGCCAAGCCCCGACCAGATCGCGTAGGCAGTATTAAGCGGAATTGTCTTCAGCGATATCGACAGGAAGTAGAACGAACACACGAAAGCAACAACCGTCACAATGGACGGATACAGCCGGGTAAAACCTTGAGAAGCCTTCAGCATCGAGGTTCCGAGCAGCTCACTGGAAATGGATAAGGCCAATAACAAATAAGCCATCATTTCACCTCCTTCACAGAGAGTAGTAATTCGTTTCGGACCTGCTCCTTCAATTCCTCGTTAGGGGGAGCAAGACCAAACATTTCGGCAAACCACAAGCCGTCAGCCGCAAGTCTGGCGATGGTCGATTTTACAGGATCAATCCCGTCATTCTCAATGTTGTGCTGCCACTGTACATATGCAGAGCGGATACTATTCAAAGATTCAGGATTGAAAAAGAGCGCGGAAGCCAGCACCGGACCCATTTCATTACCGACACCAATATCATCTAAGGTAGATTCGAGATAAGCCCTGCTCCATCTCCCTCTCCCTTCCGTATCCCGCTCAATCCTTCTGCTGATATCAGCTTCAAAGGTCTTCGTCATCTCCTCCACTACACCGAGCACCAGCGCTTCTTTACTGGGAAAATGGTACAACAGGCCACCTTTGCTGACGCCCGCCTTCTTGGCAACCAAATCCAGAGTCAATTGCTCTCCCCCCAGTTCCTTCATCACTGCTGCGGCAGCAAGTAAAATTAGTTTTCGTTTGGGGATTTTCTCTTTCTCTTGAGCTTGCGGATCCATACTCATCACCGTCCTGAAATAACTATACCGTCTGGACGGTTTAGTTGTCAAATAAGCTAACCGTACAATAATCTCCCATCAAAACAGTCGTTGATATCCGTATCCGTCCCGGAAAGCTTATGGTTCTCAAGCTGAATCCAGCCGGTTGTGCCGTCAGCCATCTTGATCTTCCCATACTTCTTAGTATCACCGCCCAGAAAATAAACCGTCTCTCCCGGCTCTACCCATTTGAGGATGTCCTGCTTCCCGGAGGTTTTGTATATAGGAAACCGTACTTTGGCTACCCAGGGAGTTGGCGGCTCCATTGGATAAAAATCTGCAGGAGCTTCTTTCCACAAGTGATTGCGGTCCAACTTAAAATCTTCAAGATAAAACCAGCACTGAAAATCATAAGCCTGTCTCGGAGACACTGCGGTTCCCTGGCCATCCATGGCTTGCGCGTTACCAGTAAACCCGCCCAGCTTCCCCATGCTTATCAGCCTTATTCCGTTGTAATAATAGTAATATGTAGTACGCTGCGCACTCTCATTGGTATCCTCCAAGGCGAGTTCAAAATACGGGTCTTGGATATTGGCATCTACGATCTTGAAATGAGGGATGGAATTATTAGACAGAGAAATCTTCGCTGTAGTATCATTCACCATCAGAATCCATTCGTCATCTACCTCGAAGTGTTTGCTTAACGTCATATGGATATGGTCAAGAGCTCCGTCACCGTTCATGTCCACATGGACATTTTGAAGTTCGAATGAATCTTTCTCCTGCCGATATCCCAGAAAGTGATAATCCACATCCCATTGTCTTTCCAGCTTGTTTGCCGAAATCAACTTTTCGTATTTCTGAATCCGCTTGATATTTTGGCTCTCGATTTCCGTTAAACTACCCTTATATTTGCTATCCGCCTTGTACCAGCGTTTGCCCGCAAAGAAGGTATTCAGGTCAGCCCGTTCAAACACCAATCCATGCCGGGCAAAAATCTCATTCCGGGCCAGCTCAAGTATTCTGCTGTCGATGTTGCTGAGGTTGTCTTCCGTCAATAACGTTGTGCTGCTTTCCCGAAACACATAATCTCTGCCCTTGTAAGCTTCTTTATCTTTGCTTTGAACGTTATTCGTATTTTGCTGCACATCCGGCGACTTAACGGGCTGTGCGGCTTTTTGTGTATCGCATCCGACAATTTGTAGCGGTATTGATGCTATCAGTAATAACAGTTGAAGTTTACGACGATTCAATATAGCATCCTCCATTCATGTAGCGGCAGAACTTGGATATTCTCCAGTTAGTTATACCAACAAGGTAGCATTTCACCTGCAGACTGTCAGTGACTTTACAACCGGATTTAAAGATTTTCCGATAGATACGTGATAAGATAAAGGGATGATATTTATAGGTAAGGAGTGACAGAGATGAACCAGCTTGTATTTTTTCTGGGACCGGCGGGTGCCGGCAAAACAACCTTGGCCAAAGCAGTCGCATCGCGCCGTAAAGCTGTAGTTCTGGACATGGATATTCTGCTCCGGCCTGCTGCGGATGCAATCATGAGCATGCACGGTCTGGACCCCGACGACCGGGATTCAGCGGAGTATAAAAGGTTATGCCGGGATCTGGGCTACCGGATCACCATGAATGCTGCGCTCGATAATATGGGACTGGAAGCTGATGTATTTGTGGTAGGCCCATTTACCAAGGAGGCTGAAGAGCCTGGGTGGATAAATAGTGAGCTGGCCCGGATCGGCCGTACCCTTGAGGAAATCGAAGTAAGGGTAGTCCTGGTAAGCCTGGGTGACCCTGAATTGTACCGGGCACGGATTGAAGACAGGCACTCACCGCTTGATGATTGGAAGTTCCGGAATTGGGAGATGTTCAGCACATCATTGGGAAGCCGAACGGTTGCCTGGCCGCTTCCGGCGGAAAATATCTTGCAGATTGATAATTCGAATCCGGATGTTCAAGGTGCAGTCAACGCAGTCGAAACGTTTATATTCGGTTTGGCTTAATACAACGCCATTATTAATTACTTTGTCTTATACCTAATGCTTATCCCTCAAGCCCATGAAGCTGCTTGAACTCCTCTGGCCTCATGCCGGTGACCCGTTTGAAGACCGCACAGAAGTAGCTGGTATTCTCAAATCCCGCCTGCTCTGCAATCTCATAAATTTTCTTCTCCCTGCCGCTGAACATCAACTGCTTACTGCGGTTAATCCGCTGCTTGTTAATATAAGTTACAGGCCGTTCATGCAGCGTCCGCTGGAACAAACGGCATAAATACTGAGGAGAAATCGAAACTACCTCAGCTAATTCTTTGAGCGGCAGAGTCCGGTGCAGATTCTGTTCGATATGCTGTAGCACCGGCTTGATGCGTTCCAGCTCATCCTGTCCGCCTGCCGGTGCCGACAACTGTGCTTTGAGATCAAGCATCAATGCATACATTAGCTTGGAACGCTCCATATTAACATCGAGACTGTTGCCATGGGACAACTCCAGCATTTTTTGCAGAGGATTCAGCAGTGAGAGTTCATTCAGCCGTCCCGGACCCGATTCCCGGATTCCGGCATACGTTAGAAGCCTTCCCGCCTCTCTTCCATTAAACGATACCCAGGACAGTCTCCATTCAGCGCTGATTGGCGCATAGGCATGGGCAACATGCGGGAACAGAAAGAAAACATCCCCCGGCTCCACAATGTAGCGTCTATCCTTTAGAAACAGTTCCCCTTTGCCTTCAAGAACCTGATGCAGCTGATAGTCCGGGAACCCCGAGGGCCGTTCCATTTCCGGTTGATGCTCCCAGAATCCGATAGTTGTCGCATACAGCGGCAGTGCCTCGATTTCTTCTGTTTCACAAAAGATCAATGTGCTCTCCATGTCAGTTCTCCTGTTTCATATTGTGGTATAGAAGTGAATATTCTTTTATATCTCTTGGAGTATTAGAATTTTATAATATGAATATAATAATATAAGGAGATGTTAATGTGCGCAACAAATATACCTATGAACCCCCTGCAAATGGATACCCGGAATGGAATAACAACCCGGAGATTTTTCAGCTGAACCGCCTGGATGCACATGCCTCCATGATCTCATATCCAAGTATCCCCGAAGCGCTCAAGGGTGAACGGGCAGCTTCGCCTAATTATCACCTGCTGAACGGAAACTGGAAGTTTGCTTTTGCAGAGACGCCTGAGAAGCGCATCAAAGACTTTTATTCAACAGATTATGACAGCAGCAGCTGGGCCGAGATCCCCGTCCCTTCCCATTGGCAGTTTCAGGGTTATGACTACCCTCAATATACGAATGTCCGTTATCCGTGGGTGGTATCCGAGCCGGATTTGAAGCCTCCTTTTGCCCCAACAAAGTACAATCCTGTAGGCTCCTACATCCGTACCTTTACAGTGCCGGAGGATTGGGCGGGCCAGCCGGTGTATATCAGCTTCCAGGGCGTTGAGTCTGCCTTTTACGTGTGGGTCAATGGTGAGCTCGCAGGTTATGGGGAAGATACCTTTACACCTTCTGAATACGACATTACAGCCTATCTGCATGAAGGGGAGAATACGCTGGCGGTTGAAGTCTACCGCTGGTGTGATGCCAGCTGGCTGGAGGATCAGGATTTCTGGCGGCTCAGCGGTATTTTCCGTGATGTCTATCTGTATACGGCCCCTCCTGTTCACATTGCTGACTTTTTCGTGCACACCGACTTGGATGAGCAATACGCCAATGCGGAACTCAGCGTGGATGTGAAGGTAGAGAATTATTTTAATACAGATTCAGGTACCTTTACGGTTGAAATGCAGCTGTACGACGGCTCTTGCAAGAACGTGTGGGCCGCTCCTGTATCTGCAGGTGTTTCCTTTGGAGATGGTGAATTGCAGCAGCTGAAGCTTGGGGCAGCAGTAGTCGGACCTGATAAATGGAGCGCCGAAAAGCCGAATCTGTATACTCTTGTCCTCTCTTTGAAGAATGAACAGGGTGAATTGCAGGAAGCGGTCAGCACCAAAGTAGGCTTCCGCACCTTCGAAATTAAGGACGGCCTGATGAAGATTAACGGAAAACGGATCGTCTTCAAGGGTACGAACCGCCATGAGTTCTCCTGTGAGACCGGACGCGCACTCGGCAAAGAAGATATGATCCGTGATATTGAGCTGATGAAGGCTCATAATATCAATGCTGTTCGAACCTCGCATTATCCGAATCAGTCGATCTGGTATGAGCTGTGTGATGAATATGGACTCTACGTGATCGATGAGACAAACCTGGAGACGCACGGTTCCTGGCAATATGGTCAAAAAGAGCTGAATGACGGCAACGTTCCTGCCAGCAGACCCGAATGGCGCGCCAATGTGCTTGACCGCTGTAATTCCATGATGCAAAGAGACAAGAATCATCCATCCGTGATCATCTGGTCACTCGGGAATGAGTCCTTCGGAGGCGATAACTTTATCGCGATGCATGATTATCTGCGTGAAGCGGATCCAAGCCGGATCGTTCATTATGAAGGCATCTTCCATTACCGGCCGTCGGACGCGGCAAGCGATATTGAATCCACAATGTACATCAAACCGCGGGAAGTTGTGGATTATGCGAAGAATGATCCGAAAAAGCCTTACATCCTCTGCGAATACAGCCATGCGATGGGTAACTCCTGCGGAGGTCTGCATTTATACACAGAGCTATTCGATCAATATGATATCATTCAGGGCGGATTCATCTGGGATTGGGTTGATCAGGCTATCCGCACGACTACTGCCGACGGTATTTCCTATCTGGCATATGGCGGGGATTTTGGAGAAACGCCTCATGACGGTAATTTCAGCGGTAATGGGCTGCTCTTCGCTGACCGTACCGTTACTCCTAAACTGCTTGAGGTTAAAAAGTGCTATCAGAATTTGAAAATAACCGCTGCGGATCTGGCTCAAGGCCGTTTTGAAATCCGCAACAACTACCTGTTCACGAACATCGCTGAGTATGAGCTGAAATGGACAGTAGCCTTGGGTGGTGCAGTTGTTCAGGAAGGTGTAATGCAGATCTCTGCTGAACCAGGGGAAACGGCCGAATGCACCATTCCTTACGACCAGAGCACATTTGTGAACGATCAAGAAGCAGTATTGACTCTGTCCTTCACGCAGCCTGCCGCTACAGCATGGTCTGAAGCAGGACATGAGATTGCCTGGGAACAATTTATATTGTCACCGCATCTCGAAGTAAGCCCCTCCGTGTATGCTTCGACTGCTGGAAGTACACTGCGCATCACGGAACAGACGGATCAGCTTGCCGTTCAGGGAGACAGCTTTGCTCTGGCCTTCAATTCTACAACAGGTGACCTGTTCTCCTATACTTCTTCCGGCAAGGAACGCTTGCTTGCGCCGGTAAGACCGAATTTCTGGAGAGCGGTAACGGACAACGATCTCGGTAATGGACTCGATAAACGCTGTGCGGTATGGAAGGATGTCTCCTATAACAGAACACTTACCGGCTTTTCTTATTCCGCAGATAACAGTCTGTGCACAGTGACAGTGAACTACCTGCTGGGTACTGAGCCCGCTTCCACCTTGTTGCTGCAATATAAGATTACACCGGACGGAACGGTGGACATTTCACAAGAGCTGAATCCAGGAAGCGATACATTGCCGGAAATCCCCGAATTCGGATTGCTCTTTGAACTGAACGGGGAGCTGGATACGATCTCCTGGTACGGCAAAGGCCCGCATGAGAACTACTGGGACCGCCAGACAGGTGCCAAGCTGGGACGTTACACAGGGAAGGTAAAAGATCAGTTCGTTAATTACCTGAAACCCCAGGAATGCGGCAACAAAACTGGAGTTCGCTTTGCTTCTCTTACGGAGAGTGCAACCGGCAATGGATTTCATGTGGAGAGCACCTTGCCGATGGAAATCAATGCACTCCCTTGGACGCCTGAAGAGCTGGAAGCCAGCGATCATACCTACAAATTGGCTCCTTCCACCAAAAGCGTACTGCGAGTCAATTACAAACAAATGGGTGTCGGCGGTGATGACAGCTGGGGTGCTCCTACACACGATGAGTTCACCCTGCCGGCCAACCGTCCTTACAGCTTCCGCTTCACACTGTCTGTACTTTAATCACTAAGAGATTCATGAAAATGAAAAAGGCGCGTTTCCCTTCATAATGAGGAGGAACGCGCCTTTTATCGGTTCTGTGGATTAACCTTTTGTGCAGATTCAGAGGCGCAATTTCACCACAAATAATAAATTCAATAAAACAGGTAATCCAAATACTGATAGTATTGTGATTGCAGTACGTACTTTTTTATAATCTCTTACTATAAACAATAAAAACTTATACCCTAAAATACCGATCAATCCACCCACACTATTTAAAATGATGTCATCAATATCTGATGCTCCAATGCCAAAAAGCCCCTGAATGGTTTCAATCAATAAACTCACTATGAATATAAATATCAGATTGGTTATTACTTTTTTAT